>JBMNQO010000006.1:0-45333 GCA_050944195.1 Methanomethylophilus sp.
TCCTTCCCGTGCTCGGCGACGCCCGCACCTGCATCGCCCTCGGGAAGATGTACTGGAAGGGAGACGGGGCGCCCCGCGACGCCGGGTTCGCGATGGTGCTCTACTACAACGCCGAGATCTCCGACGACCCCGACGTCGTCCGCGAGATGGCCCGCATGTACTACGAGGGCGACTGCATCTCCGAGGACCCCGTCCGCGCCAAAGAGCTCTTCCGCCGGGCGGACGAGCTTGAGATATCGTCCATGCGCGGGAACTCCCGCGCGAAGGCGGCCGCGGAGTGATCCTCCATGCCTGCGAGGCCGAGGATCGCGGACGGGGCGGAGCCCGTCCCCGTGCGCTGCTCCGACGGGAAGACGCGGCGCCTCGACCCCGTCGACGCCGCGGCGTGGCACGCCTACCGGCACGCCGGCGACAGAGACGGGGGATTCCTGACCGATTTCAGCGCCGCGGACGTCTTCGGCCGGAAGAAATGGCTGCGTGACGGGAGGCACGGGCCCGCCTGGTTCATGACGGTCCTGGAGCGCGCCGAGGAGGAGGGGCTGCTCCGCCGCACCCGTTGTTACGACGACGGGGAGGATGCCGGCTACGATGCCTGGTCTATCACGGAGTACGGGATGATCGAGATGGAGGCGCTCGACGAGAGCAACCCCGACGAGCACTGGGAGTGGCAGGACTGGAACTGCCTCTTCCAGGACCAGGACCAGGAGACTTGGATCGGGTGATATGACAAAATCTCCTCATTTGCGCGGGAACGTATTATCTACCAAGCCGTCCATCAGCAGCGCATGACAGACACGGAAGACCTCCTGAACGAAGGCAAGGAGGCCTTCAAGCAGAGGGACTTCCCGAAGGCGTTCGAACTCTTCATGAAGGGGGCGCAGGCCAATAACGCGGAGTGCCAGTTCCGCGTCGGCAACATGCTCTACTTCGGCATCGGGTGCCCCAAGGACCGCAAGAAGGCTTTCCACTGGTTCCGCCGCGGGGCGGAGAACGGCAACGCCGACGCGATGTGCGAGCTAGGCCTCATGTACTGCACCGAGAAGGAGGTGCAGCACTCCCCGGAAAGGGGGATGTACTGGACCTGCCGGGCGATCGAGGCCGGCAACAAGAGCGCCATCTACAACCTGGGCTCGATGTACGAGCACGGGGTCGGCTGCGAGCGCGACCTCGGGAAGGCGGCGGCGCTCTATATGAACGCCATGCGCGAGGGGGTGGTGGCGGCGGAGTATGCCATGGCCCACCTCTGCCACGAGGGCGCGGGGGTGCCCAAGGACACCCAGAAGGCCTTCGCCTACTGCAAGGGGGCGGCCGACCGCGGCCTCGCCAACGCCCAGTTCGACGTCGCCGTGCTCTACCTGTACGGCGACGGGACCGAGAGGAACCTCGAGATGGCGCGGGAGTACATGCTGAAGGCCTTCGCCTCCGGGCGGCAGGACGCCGTCCCCGTCATCGCCCGCATCGAGCAGGAGATGAGGGCGGACCGCGAAGCGAAGGAGGCGGAAGCGGATGGCAGCCAAGAACGAGCACCTGAGGAAGGGCGCCGAGCTCCTGACCGCCTCGAAGTACGCCGAAGCTCTCTCCGAATTCATGGCGGCCTCCGCCGAGGGCGACGCCACCGCGCAGTTCGCCGCCGCGGCCGTGATCTCCGACTTCCCGGAGCTCGGGCACACCGCCGAGGAATCCTTCGAGCTGATGAAGGACTCCGCAGAGCAGGGCTACGACGAGGCGGAGTACCACCTCGGCAACTACTACACCCTCGGCTACGGGACCCAGACGGACTATCCGAAAGCGTTCAAGTGGTACGAGAAGGCCGCCGAGCAGGGGCACGCCCGCGCCCAGAACCAGCTGGGCCTGATGCTCCTCGACGGCACCGGCTCCAAGAAGGACGACGCCCGCGCCGCCGAGATGTTCAGAAGATCGGCGGAGCAGGGCTACACCGGGGCGCAGTTCAACCTCGCCGTGCTCTACGAGAACGGGGAGGGCGTCCCCCAGAGCCACGAGGAGGCCTTCAAATGGTGCTCCAGGGCCGCCGAGGGCGGGGAGGTCCGCGCCCAGTACGACCTCGCCGTGATGTACCACGAGGGCACCGGCACCGGGAAGGACCCCGCCAAGGCCGCCGAGTGGTATGAGAAGGCGGCCGACGCCGGCCATCCCGAGGCGCAGTACAACCTCGGGCTCATGTACCTGATGGGGGACGAGATCGGGCAGGACATCCCCAAGGCGCTGGCACTCCTGAGGAAGGCGGAGAAGCAGGGCATCAAGGATGCGACGGACGCGATCAGGCTGGCCGAAGAGGAACTGTCGAAGCATTGAATATATATCCGTCCAACCCGTGGCATCGCCCATGAACCGGGGCCTGGTGGAGAAGGCGTTCGAGGCATTGGAGGCCGGCGACAGCGAGACCTCCGAGCGGCTCCTCGCGCAGATCCGCATGGAAGGGGACCCCGAGACCGAGTACGCCGTCGCCCTGCTGGGCGAGGAATATTCGCTATTGTCCAGGGAGCAGTGCGCCGACTGGGTGCTCCTGGCCGCCGAGGGCGGCCTGGCCGAGGCCTGCCGCGACATGGGCGACCGGTACCTGGACGGCGTTGGTGTAGATCCTTCTGATAATGAGGCCTTCAAATGGTATTCCAAGGCCGCCGAGAAAGGGGACATCGACGCCGAGGCGGTGACCGGCATGATGATGCGCCGGGGGATCGGGTGCACCAGGGATTCCGACAAGGCGTTCGAGATCCTCTCGCGGACCGCGGGAAGATCCTCCGCCGAAGCGAAGTACCAGCTGGGGCAGATGTACGAGCGCGGCGAGGGCACCTTCAAGGATTACAACGAGGCCTTCCGCTGGTACTATGAGGCCGCCAAGCTCAAGCACCCGCGGGCGCAGACCGCCGTGGGGAACATGTACCACGACGGGAAGGGCACCGAGAAGGACCTCGTGAAGGCGGAGAGGTGGCTGCGCTCCGCCGCCGTCAAGGGCGACGAGCGCGCCCAGTTCCGCCTCGCCATGATGCACCTGAACGGCGAGGTCAAGCAGCCCAACCGGGCGTTCGCCGTGGAGCTCCTCCGGAAGGGCGCGGCGGCCGGGTTCATCCCCGCCGTGAAGGAGTTCGAGAGGGTGCAGAAAGAGCGGGCGAGGAAGTAAGCCCGAAAGGTCGGACGGAAACCGCCTGGCACATTGTCATCAGGTCATGCGCCAAGCGTCCTCGATGTTGTACCAGTCGTCCCACTCCCACAGCTCGTGGTCGCAGTCGGAGATCTCCTTCATCATGATCTCGCAGTACACCGTCGGCTTCCACAGGTCGCGGTCGATGAACGCGGGGCGGGGGCCCTTCCTGATGCAGCGCGTATGGTAGACGTAGCCTTCGTCCTCCGCGCGCTCGAGGATGGGGCGGAACCACTCCGGCCCGTGCTTCCCGTCCCCCTTCCACTCGGGGCGGCCGAACACCATCCAGGCCCTCTCGTCGGTGATGCCGCTCACGCGCCAATCGTCGCCCTTGTGGACGAAAGCATACCAGGCCACAATGAACACGGGGTCGTAGTAGCGGACCTCGCCGTCGCGCGACTCCATCTGTATCAGGTTGTCATCGGGATTTATCATCGCACACGCCTCCCTGCCGTCTTCGAACACATAATCACTTTCTAACATTATATAGGTAATGTTTCCGGTCCTTTCGCAGGCGCAGACCGCCTGCCCGTCCCCGCCGCGGAGGGGCCCGGAGGGGTGCAGAAAAGTAGTCATGAGAGGCAGCCGAAGACAATCTCGATCTCATTGTCTGGCACATCGATCGGAAGCATCCATAGCCTATATTGACCTATGTAGTTCTCCTGACTAACGTATATACCCGTTACCTCCGATTATTTTCCCGTATATGGAAACGGATTCCGGGCCGGTGGCGGTCACTCCCAATCAGGCGATCATCTTCTACAGGTCGGTCCTCGACAAGGACTACAAGTTCGTCAGGGTCCTGCTCGCGGTCTCCGTCTCCCTGGTCTTCCTGGCCTTCCTCTTCTCCTTCTCGGACTGGTACTTCTACACCACCCGCAGCATGAGCGGCGCCGTCGGTTCGGGGACGTACTCCTGGGACGCCTGGGACCTGCTGGACAAGGAGAGCGGCAAGTTCGGCACCCTGGAGGAGATCGCCGCGCAGTACGGCGGGTCCCCGGAGGGCCTCTCGGACTGTGCATGGATGTTCACGGTGTCCAGCATCGCAGGCATGGTCCTGGGGACCGCGGGCGTCGTCTGCCAGCCCGATTTCCGCTGCTGCGGGACGCCGGAGGAGACGGGGCTGAAGATGAACGAGGAGCTCCAGAAGCATTACCTCAAGTTCGCCGCGGTCATGGTCATCACGACAGCGATCGCCCTCGCCGGGCTGGCCCTCGCGCACGGCTGGGAGGTCGCCGGCGACATGTCGCTCTACGACAGCCTCACCAGGACCGGGAGCTACATGACCGAGGGCGCCGGGCTCATGGTGAGCATCGTCTTCGGGGCGGCAGCGCTCATCATCGCCGTGTACGCGCTGATCGTTACTGTCAGGCACAGGGAGCCCGCCGCCCAGCGCGTCAGAAACGCCTCCGCGCTGGTATACTTCCCGAAGAAGCCCAAGGCCCAGGCGATCAGCGGCTCGGACAGAAGCCTATGGAAATGAATCCCGGCATAGCCTCCGCAGCCGGGTGAAATGGAAAATGGTGCTCCCGATGGGATTTGGACCCATGTCGAAGCCTCGAGAGGGCTTCATGATTGGCCGCTACACTACAGGAGCAGTATCCCTCCACATTGAGAGGTTGCTTATAATGATTTTGCCCCTCGGCGCTTCCCTTCCCACTCCGCCGTGAACTCCTCCAGGAAGCCTTCGAGCACCTCGTGGCGGTGCTCCGCCATCCTCTTCCCGGCCTCGGTGTTCATCATGCCCTTCAGCTTCAGCAGCTTCTGCCGGAAGTGGGAGATGGTGTCGGGGGAACCTGAGAGATATTCCTCCTCGGTGGGATCGTCGTTCACCTTCGCAAGGGGATTGTAGATCATCCGCCCGTGCGCCCCGCCGTAGGCGAAGGCGCGGGCGATGCCGATCGCCCCGATGGCGTCGAGGCGGTCGGCGTCCTGCACGATCTTCCCCTCGAGGGTGGAAGGGGTCAATGTGCCAGATGCTTTGAAAGGCACCTCGGAGATCACTTTCAGAATCCTCTCCGTTTCGTCCTCCGTCGCGTGCACGCATCCCAGGAAGTACCTCGCCTTGGGCTGCCCGATAGGATCTCCGCCGATCTTCCTGTCGTCGACGTCGTGCAGGAGGGCGGCCGCACCCACGATATCCTTGTCCGCTCCCTTCTCCTCCCCGCATATCGCCATCGCCGTGCGGTACACCCTCACGCTGTGCCAGATGTCGTGCCCGGAGGAGTCCGCGGCGAACACCCCCGCGATGTAGGCCTCCGCCTTCGCCTCCCAATCCGCGTCCATGGTATGCCCGCATGCGGTGTCCGTATTTCTATATCTGGAACCCGATTCCGCCCTCCATGGAATGCCTTGCGTCGGACATCCTGAGCGTCGACACGGACAGATGCATCGGCTGCGGGAAGTGCGTCTCCGTCTGCATCAGGAAGGCGGTCGAGGTCCGCGATAAGAAGGCCGTCTACGTCGGCGACAGGTGCTTCGCCTGCTTCCACTGCTACGCCGTGTGCCCCAAAGGGGCCATCTCGGTCAAGGGGTCCGATTACCGGCCCAGGCCGGTCCAGAAGGAGCCGGTCATCGATTATCCTCAATTGATGGACTTCCTCGAGCAGAGAAGGAGCATCCGCTGGTTCGACCGCAACCTCACGAAGGAGGAGCTGGAGCCCGCCCTGAAGGCCGCCGCCCAGAGCCCCACCGCGATGAACTACGAGGACGTCGAGTTCGTCGTCGTGGACGGGAGGCTGGACGATTTCATGCAGATGGTCTACGAGATCCTCAAGCCGATCCGCGACGAGCTCCCCAGGATCGGGGAGTTCTGCCGGTGGATGGAGGGCGACCGCCCCGACCCCAGGAAGCACCCGTTCCTGTGGGAGGGAAAGCAATTGATCCTGACCTTCGCCAAGGTCGACGCGAACGCCTTCATCGCCATGACGAGGGTCGAGCTGGCACTGTACTCCGAAGGGCTCGGGGGCTTCTACTCCCTGTTCATGAACATGGCCGCCGAGAGGGACCCGGAGAGGTTCGCCGCCTTCTTCCCGGAGATACCGTCGGAGAAGAAGCTGAAGTGCGTGTTCGTCTGCGGGCACCCCCGCATGAGGTACGCGCGGACCGTCCCGCCGAGGGACATGAAGATCCATTGGAGCTGATGAGATGACGGATGACGAGAGGATGGTGCCGGTCTTCCTCAAGCCGTCGAAGGACCGCAGGATCGTGGTCTTCGGCGGAGGGAAGGTAGCGTACCGCAAATGCAGGCAGTTCAAAGGCTTCGACATCACGGTGGTCGCCGAGGACACCGTCGACGAGATCTCCGACGTCGCGGACCGGGTGATTCTCGCCGAGGTGGTACCCGAGGAGGTCCCGGAGTACCTGGACGGCGTGTTCATAGTCGTGGCCGCCACGAACTCCAAGGAGCTCAATGATGCGATAAGAGAAGAGGCTTCCAAGTACGGCGTGCTGGTCAACTCCGCCCACGGCGGGGGCGACGTGCTCCTGCCGTCCTCGGTGCGGAAGCGGAACTTCACCGTCGCGGTCTCCTCGGAGGGGGCGGCGGCCGCCTTCCCGCCTTATGTGGCGGAGAAGATCGATTCCTACCTTGGGCCGGAGTACGAGGACATGCTCGACCTGCTCTCGGAGCTGAGGAAGGATCTGAAATCGGAGATCTCGACGCAGCCGAAGAGGGCGGAGTACCTCGCCGAGGTGCTCGATACAGAGCACATCTGGGAGCTCCTGAAAGCGGGAGATAAGGACGGAGCTAAGGCAGAGGCCAGCGCCCTGATGTCAAAATATCAGCGACGGCGGTTCTCCTGATTCACCGGATAGCCTGAGAACTTGATGTTCTCGGTGTAATTGCACTTCGGGTACCGGGTGCATCCCCAGAACTTCCCGTACTTCCCCTTCCGGATGACCATCGGCGCCCCGCACTCGGGGCAGATGCGCGCCCCGCCGGGCCCCCTGCCGGAGATCTCTCCGAGCACCTCCTTCGCGAAGGGGGACATGTTGTTCTTGCTGACCACTAGGTACGTCCCCTTGCGGGCGCGGGTCATGGCGACGTAGAACAGCCTCCTCTCCTCCGCGTAAGGGTAGTCCTCCCTCCCGTTCGTGAGGTAATCGACCAGCGGCGAGTCCTCTATCCCGTTGGGGAACCCCATCCTCCCGCCCCGGCAGTTGACGATGAACACGTAATCCGCCTGCAGGCCCTTGGAGCGGTGGACGGTCATGAACCTGATGTCCAGGTCCGGGCGCGCCCTGAGCTTCACGGGGCCCTCCCCCGCCGACCCGGCGCTGAGCCCGGGGCCCTGCAGGAGCTGCTCGTCGAAGGTGTACCTCCCGAGCAGCAGCACCGAGGAGCCGTGCGGGAGCTTCTCCAGCCGCTTGCACAGCTTGGGGCAGATCGATTCCCCCGGGGGCACCCACAGCGCCCTCAGGAAGGCATCGCCGTCCCCTCCGCGCAGGTGCTTCTTCACCTGCCGGGGGTTCTTCATGATGAACCGCCCGCTCTCCTCCAGGAGGATCCCCGAGTTGCGGTAGGTCCTCTCGATGCGGCAGATCTCAGAGCCTCCCCAGTAGCTCTCGAAGTCCATGATGTAGCCGACGTCCGAGCCGTTGAAGCGGTAGATCGACTGCCAGTCGTCCCCGACGCAGAACAGATGGTAATCCGACGATTCGCGGAGGGCCTTCAGCAGGCGGAAGGCGGGCGCCGCGATGTCCTGGTACTCGTCCACGACAACGTACCGGTAGGGGTTCCTGTACCGCCCTCCGCGGACGTAATCGGCGGCCATGTTCAGCATGTCCGAGAAGTCGATGGCGCCGTCCTCCCTGAGCGCGGAGACGTAGGATTCGTAGACCGGGCGGAACAGGTCCCTGAACGCCGAGAGGCGGCGGTCCCCCATGATGCGGACCTTCGGGTAGGCCTCGTCGAAGGGCTTCCCGGTGCCTCTCATCAGCGAGAGGGAGGTTGCCATCTGGGAGACGATGGCGGAGAGGTAGTAGCTGCCGCGGATCCCCTCCGCGATCTCCGAATCGCTCAGCGAGGGCATCTCAACTCCTTCCTTCCTCAGCTTCTCCTCGAGCGAGTCCAAGAGGGTTCCTTCGCTCCTCTCGTACGCGTAGAGCTCGATGAGCTTGGTGCCGTGCTCACTGTGCACCTTCCTCTTCCATTCCATCGAGGCCCGGTACTCGGCGGACGGGTCGCCCGTCTTCGACGAGAACCAGGGCGCCACGTTGCCCTGCCGGTCGATGCCGAAGTACTCGATGTAGATGTCAGTGCCAGACAGGTGGAAGTCGGGCTTGTACTGCCCGTGTTCCCGGTCGCGCAGGTCCTCCTTGTAGTTCTCCTCGTACCTGTACGGGATGCCTTTCGAATGGAGGAAGTCCGCGATCTCCAGCTCGCCGCGGCTCTTCACCTTCTCGCCGGCGGCGGTCAGGAGCGGGTTCTCCGCGAGGTAGCGCTCCAGGTCCTCCGCGCTCGCGAAGTCGGAATCGTCCTTCCCCTGGAAGGACTCGAACTCCAGGTAGCGCTCCAGGGCCCTGGCGTACTTCCCGTCGGACAGCAGCTCCGAGACCCTGTCCCTGATGAACTTCCGGGGCTCGATGTCGGTGATCCTCGGGCGCTTGCCCTCGACCTCCGTCAGTATCGACATGCCCAGGCGGTGGAAGGTCGAGACCCGGACGTCCTTCCCGGTCTCCTTCTTCACCCTGACCGCGAGCTCGTCGACGGAGGCGTTCGTGAAGGACAGCAGGAGGATCTCCTCCGGCGCGGCCTTCCCGGACAGGACGATGTCCTTGACCAGCCCCACCACGGTCGTCGTCTTCCCGGTCCCCGCCCCGGCGATGACCAGGCGGTTGCGGACGTCGCAGACGATCGCATGCATCTGCTGGCCGTCGAGCATCCTCCCCTCCACGGGGAGGTCCCTCTGGACGGCGGCAGGCATGATCTCCTTCTCGTAATCGGAATTGTGGCGGTAGACTTCCTCCAGGAAGGCGGCGTACCTCCGCTGGAACTCCTCGCAGCGGCCGACGAAATCCCTATTGAGGAGGTGCAGGCGGGCCTGGGGGCTGCGGAGCGCGTCCTCCATCCCGTCCGGCGGGCCATAACGGCGCTTCAGCCCATCGGCCTCGTCCTTGTCGATGAACCTGCCTTCGGGGATGGCGTCCTGCATCCCCTTCTCGGCCTCTTCGATCTGGGAGACGATCCGTTTCCTGACCTCGGCCGAGACGCGCAACATAGAACAGGCCATCGGCGTGCAGTTTAATACATTTACATGGCGGATTCGAAAAATATCGATGTAGCTGTCAATGATCGCTGGATATTGAACGGGATGTCAGCCATTTCTTGAAAGAAAACAGCGCCAAAAATTATTTTCCCGATGTGCCAGACATGAGATTCGGGAGGATGTTGACCCCGTCCGATGGGTATTTCAATCTATGCCTTCGGCGAACCCTCTCGCCCAGTCGTCGTACGACAGCGCGTGCTGGTGCATGTAGGTCCCGAGGCTCCTCCGGACGGTGAGCCCGTCCATCCCGTCTCTGATCCCCAGCCCGCGGTCGACCTTCACCGTCAGTTTCGCGTCCTTCCCGGGCACGACCTCGGAGTAATGGTACTCGTGTCCTTTCATAGGCCCTCTGAACAGGGGGTTCCCGGGCAGCCCCTCGGCGAGCATGTAGGTGGGCCCGTGGCGGGTGTCCACGAACACCGCCCCCGCGTCGAAGACGCCGGCCATGCGGTGCTCGGAACCGTCCTTCAGCTTCATGCTCTGGCACATCGTCATCAGGCCGCCGCATTCGCCCAGGATCGGCCTGTCCTCGAGGGACATCTGCTTCAGCCCCTCGAGGAAATCTTTGTTCTCCGAGATCCGCTCTGCGTAGAGCTCGGGGTACCCTCCGCCGAGGTACGCCATGTCGGCATCCGGAAGATGCTCCCCGTCCGTAGGCCTGAACGTTTTGACTTCAATGCCCGAGGCCTCCAGGCACTCGAGGTTCTCGCGGTAGTAGAACGAGTAGGCGTCGTCCATGGGAACGGCAATCTTCATGCCTGCCTTCCTCTGCCTGAAGGGAGATGACTGCGGAAGCTCCGAGGGGCTGTCCTCGGCGATGCCCATCAGCATGTCGGTGTCGACGCCGTCCACCAGCCTCTCCAGGGGCTCGATCTCGCCCTTCTCGAAGGTGTGCAGGGTCTTGAGCCCGAGGTACCGCTGGCCGAGGACGTTCTCCCTGTCCTTCCGTATCTTCCCGAGGACCTTCACTTCCGGGCAGTACTCGTGCATGGCGACGTCGAGCTTGTCCGAATGCTGCTTCCCGGAGACCTTGTTGAGGATCACCCCCGCGATGTTGACGTCAGGGTCGAAGTCCCGGAACCCGCGGATGATGGCGGCGGCGCTCCTGGTCAGCGAGCCGGCGTCGACCACCAGCACCACCGGGAACCCCAGCAACTTGGCGAGGTAGGCGGTGGAGCCAACGTCCCCGTCGCCGGTGAAGCCCTCGTACAGCCCCCGCACCCCTTCGATGACGCAGATATCTGCATCCTTGGATGCCCACCCGACGGAGTTCCTGATCCGCTCATCGGACATCATGAAGGAGTCGATGTTCCGCCCCGGCCGCCCGGTGGCGGCCGTGTGGTACATGGGGTCGATGAAGTCCGGGCCGGCCTTGAAGGCCTGCACCTTGTAGCGCTTGGAGAGCACAGACATCAGGCCGGTGGCGATGCTGGTCTTGCCGACCCCGCTTCCCGTGCCCGATATCACCACTCCCTTCACGGACTCACATCTCCCTGACGATCTCCCGCAGGGTGTCCGCGGTCTCCAGGTGGACGATGCCGGTGGCCCCCATGACCATGTTGTGGCTGGAGACCTCGCCGACCGCCTGCAGGAAGTTCTGGTTGAGGTAGTTGGCGAGCTCCCGGGGCTGGTCGGTGATGAGGATGTCGTCCTTCTTCAGGCGCGGGAGGGCGTGGCAGATGCCCAGGACCACGGTGAGGTCCGGCTTCTCCTCGTCCAGGATGTCCTGCATGCGGTCGCCGACGATCGCATACTCGTCGAGCCCGCCGCACATCCGGTCGATCTTGACCCCATCGGCGTCGAGCTCGGCGAGGATGTTGTCGCAGTACCTCTTGATGCGGGGGAGCCCCACGCTCCGGTCCATGTTGGCCATGAAGAAGGTGCTCCCGCCCAGCTTGCGCTGTGCTTCCGCCACTGCCACGAACATGTCGGAGAAGCGGTATGCCAGCTCCTTCTTGGCGTTCATCACCACGGCGACCTTCTTGCCGTCCTTCAGCGCCTGCGCGATCTCCCGGCAGACGTGCAGCTTGGTGGGGCTGACCGCCGGCGAGAGGTAGGTGCGGGCGGCCATCCCGCGCTTCTGCTCCAGCTCGGTGGCGGCTCTCATGAGCGAGGTCTGCCGGTCGCATTCCTCCTGCGAGATGATGCCCGCGGCCGCCCCCGCCTTGAGGGCGCGGATGGCCCCGTCGGTGTTGGCCGGGAGGCACCCGTGGCAGTCCACGGGGAAGACGTTCCCGGCGATGCCGGCCCTCCTGATGGACGCTTTGATATCATCGCCGATGATCGAGCTGGCACATGTGCCGACGACGGCGACGGTCTTCGGTTTGAACTTGTTCTCCACCTCCTTGAGGGTGCGGATCAGGGACTCGCTCCCCCCGAAGATGAGGTCGTCCTCCTTGAGGGCGGAGGTGACCACCCTCACCCCCGCGTTCTCCAGCGGGCGGGAGGCCATGAAACTGCACCCGGCGGGGCCGTGGAGCACGATGACCTCCACGTCCATGTCGCGCAGGGTGTACATGGCGGCCACGATGGGGTTGGGGCGGGGATGGATGATGGGCGGGGTGCTCACTGGTATCCTTCCTTGACCATGGTGATGACCATGTCCTTGCCCTCGGGGACCTGCTGCTCCTCGCCCGGCTGGGTCAGCACGATCGGCACGCCGTACTTCTGGCATACTTCCCCGATCTCGTCCTTGTCGAGCTTGTCGCAGACCTTGCGGTTCACGGGGTCCATCATGATGACGGCGTTGTCCAGCACCCCCATCTGCTGCAGGCAGGAGAGCAGGTAGTCGATGCTCATGTGGGAGATGCCGGGGTTGCGGTCCCTGAGGTACTTCACGCCGTTCTCGATCGAGACCTCTCCCCTCCCGGGAACGCCCGGGAAGGACTCCATCGCCTTGATCACCACATCGGCGGGGACGTCCATGGCGTCGCAGATCTCCAATGCGAGGTCGAAGGACCTCAGGTACTGCAGTGCCAGATAGTTGGACCTGAGCGTCGCCTCATGCTCCCCGCGGTAGTCCACCGAGACCTTCAGGGGCTCCCCGAAGACGGGCTTCCCGATCACGTTGACCCTGTGCCCGTAGGTGCGCAGGGGCTTGCCGTACTTCGCCCATATCTCCTTCTCCTCCTCGGCGACGATGTTGATGCCGCCGTCGGTGAGGATGTACTTCTTGGCGTCCTCCGAGGTGCGGGTGTTCTTGGCCACCCCGGGGTTCCCGACCAGGTTGGTGATCGCTGCAATATTCGCTTTCCCGGAGCCGCCCAGCGAGACCTCGCAGATCATGACGTCGTACTCCCCTTTCGGGAGGGTGAGGAGCATGGGAGGGGCGATCGACTTGTACTCGGTGATGAAGTGCCTCCCCTTGGCGTACGGCCCGCTGCCGCGGGAGCAGTGCAGGTAGACGTACTTCCCCCACTCCGAGAGGATATGTGCCAGGATGTAGACCGTGCTGGTCTTCCCCTTGACCCCGGTGACCTCGATCCTGAACCGCTTGTCATTGATGAACTCCCCGACCGCCTCAGAGTACCAGATCCTCTTATCGTAGGTGGCCTCCCCGATGAAGCGGTCGGCGCAGTGCAGGGGCTGGACCAGCAGGTCGAAGTGCTCCGCGGGCGGGTCGAGCATGACCCGGGCGCCCTTGTGCTTGAGGTCGCCCATGATGTCCCGCGGGGTGACGTGGTAGACGTCGGTGGCCGTGACCTCGTCGCCCCTCTCCAGATACTTCTCCGCGAGGACCTTGCCCCCGTGGACCAGATCCAATACCAGAACCTTCATCCCGATGCCTTCATGTTTCAGATACCGTAGAAGTCGCGCGCCCTCTTGACCATTATCTCGAGGAGGCGCGGGTCGTCTTCCATAGGACGCAGATAGTCCAAGTGCACCTTCTTGCCGCCGGCGTCGATGTCGCCTCCCGGCGAGTACGCCGGGATGCCGATCTGCTCCGGGACCTCCTCGCCGAGGTGCACGCCCATGGCGATGAATATCGGCACTGCGGCAATCTTATTGACTCCTGAGGATTCCAACTGTGCCAGCGCGTCCTTTATCGACGGCTCGTTGAACTCGTTGAAGCAGTAGGCAACGTGCTTGTAGCCTATCCTCTTCAGCCTCTCCGCCACGTTGGCGACGGTGCCGCTGTTCCCCGAGAGGGGGTCCTTGGTGCCGTGGCCGATGACGAGGATCCCGTCATCGAACCCCGCGCCGGAATCGGCGATGCGGTCGCAGGCGATGTCGGCCAGGGTGCTGCCGAGGCCGAAGGCGGGCGCCATCTGCACCTTCACTTCCTTCCCGCAGGTCGTGGAAACCCCGAAGGAACCATTGATTCCCAGCTTCTCCGGGATCAGCCGGCGGGTGAGGTCGCCCTCGGCGATGTAGTAGGGGAGGACGAGGACCTCGTCGATCCCGTCCTCGACCATCTGTGCCAGCGCCTCGGGGATGGAGGGCTTCGAGACCCGGAAGTACCCGATGTAGACGTTCCCGATGCCGCGCGCCCGCATCCTCGCGGCCTGCGCGCTGAGGACCTGCTCGAGGTTGCCTTTCCTGGTTCCGTACCCTGCAATCATTATCCCTTTGGTCATTGGCAATCACAATTCCCGGACGGCCCGAGGCGCATGGCGCCCGAGACGTCCTCGGATCTCTCGTAAAGAACGTTCGCGAGCTTCCGGTACTCCCCGGCCTGCTCCGAATCCGGCGCTCCCGACACCACGGTCGTGAGCTTGGCTTCGCACTCCTGCACGGTGGGGCTCCGGGGGACCCGGTACACCACCTCGGAGTGCATCTCCGCCGCGGCCTTATCGACGAGGGCGTCCTCGCCCTCGACGTTCCGCGAGTTCTGGATGAGCCCGCCGAAGCGGGCGTAGCCGTCCTGGCGGAAGCCCTCCACCGCCTCCGCGATGTTGTTGGCCGCATACAGCGACATCATCTCGCCGGAGGTCACCACGAACACGTCCCGCGCGTACCCGTTCCTGATGGGCATCGCGAACCCTCCGCAGACGACGTCCCCGAGGACGTCGTAGACGATGACGTCGGGACGGTACACGTCCATGGCGTCCAGCTTCTCCAGTTCGGCGAAGGCGGCCATGATGCCCCTCCCGGCGCATCCCATGCCCGGGCGGGGGCCTCCGCACTCCACGCAGAGTACGCCGTGCCTCCCCTCGGTGACGATGTCCCCGAGGGTGACCTCCTTCCCCTCCCGCATCAGCTGGAGGACGGTGGAGGGCCTTTCCTTACCGGTCAGGAGGCGGGTGGAGTCGGCCTTGGGGTCGCAGCCGATCTGCATCACCCTCAGCCCCTTCTCGGCCAGGGCGTCGGAGACGTTGGAGGCGGTGGTGGACTTCCCGATGCCCCCCTTGCCGTAGACGGCGATCCTGCGCATGGTGCACCCAAGGGCTCGTCCGATAATAACCTTAACCCTTGTCCGTGTTACTTTCGGGATAAGACGGTAAGGGGAAAGTGCCAAAAGAAAGGGTTGCGGGGCCGCTTCCCCGGGCGGCCCCTTGTTTGTTCAGTCCTCGGTCGGGTTGCGGCAGACCAGCACGGGGCACTTCGAGAGCCTGACCACCTTCTCGGCGACCGAGCCGATGATGGCCCTCCTCATGCCGGTGCGGCCGAGGGTGCCGGTGACGACGAGGTCGTACTTGGCGGACTCGTTGACGATGACCTCGTACGGATGCCCGGAGACGATCTTGGGGACGACCTTGACGCCCAGCTCCTTGGCACGGGCGACGATGTAGGACAGGGACTCCTCGGAGATCTTGACGATGTAGTCCCTCTCCTGGCTGCTGCCGTCGGAGGAGGCGTAGTTGCCGTAGCTGCCGACGTCGAAGACGCAGAGCGCGGTGACCTCGGAGCCGAGCTCCTTGGCCAGCCGCAGGCCGGTGTCGACGGCGGTGTGGTTGCTGGTGCTGCCGTCGACGGCGATGAGGATCTTGGAGAACACGCTGGGGGAATCGTTAATGGCTGCCATTGGGCCCTTGAATGTGAGTGACGGTAGTTAAAACACGCGCCCGCAATGCGAAACTATCGCGCGCATCATGGCGCGCGATGAATCGTTTTATTAACCCCTCGGACATAAGCCCCGATACCTAGGTGAATGCAAATGATGGTGAACGCCGAACTCTACGTCCGCGACCTGCCCGGCCAGCTGGTGGGCTCCCTCGAGCCCATCTCGATGGTCGACGGGAACATCGTGGGCGTCGTCCACGACCGCGAGCAGAAGGTCAACAACCGCATCCTCGTCAGCGTGACCTTCGAGGTCGGCACCACCCGCGACCTCGACCGCCTGAAGGCCATCTGGAGGTCGAAGGACATCATCATCTCCAAGATGGGCTCGGTGTACGAGACCGTCACCGCCGAGTACATGGTCCTCGGGAGATTCGGCGCCGCCTACGTCGACGACATCCTCGACGAGGCCGCCAAACTCGTCGAGTTCGAGAGCGTGGAGGTGTCGTACACCTCCAAGAACTCCGAGGACGAATCGAGGACGGCATTGGTGTCCGCGGAGCTCCGCAACCACGAGGACCGCGACAAGCTCGACAAGTTCCTCTACGACCGCACGGAGAAGGACGGCCTGATGCTGATCAGGGGGCTGGGCTTTGATTAAGCTGGCCCTCGCCGGCTTCGGCACCGTCGGGCAGGGCGTGGCGGAGGTCCTCCTCAACCGCGCCAAGTTCCTCAAGAAGCGCTACGGGGAGGTCCCGCAGGTGGTGCTCGTGATGGATTCGAAATCCTACGCCTACGAGCCCAAAGGGATCGACCTCAAGAAGCTCCTCGAGCGGAAGCACGAGATCGGGAACGTCGGGGCCGACCGCTACACGGACTCCGTCGCCGTGCTCAAAGAGCACGACTACGACATCCTCATCGAGGTCACCCCCACCGACATCAAGACGGGAGGGGTGGGGCTCAAGAACATCACCTGCGCCCTCAAGTGCGGGAAGGACGTCATCACGGTCAACAAGGGCCCGCTGGCACTGAAGTTCAGCGAGCTCATCGGGCTCGCCCGCGAGCACGGGTGCAAGCTCCGCTTCGAGGGGACCGTCGGCGGCGCCATGCCCATCATCAACCTCTGCCACGAGAACCTCGTGGGGGAGAACATCCGCTCCATCCGCGGAATCTTCAACGGGACCTGCAACTACATCCTCAGCAAGATGGACAAGGGGCAGCCCTACGAGCAGGCGCTCAAGGAGGCGCAGCAGCTCGGATATGCGGAGACGGACCCCACCAACGATGTGGAAGGGTACGACACGGCGGCCAAGGTCACCATCCTCGCCAACTCGGTCTTCCACAAGGACGTCACCGTCAACGACGTGAAGATCACCGGCATCAGCAAGATCACCGCCGAGGCGGTCGCGCAGGCCGCCTCGCACAACATGGTCATCAGGCTCATCGGCGAGGTCTCCGACACGAAGCTGGAGGTCAGCCCGCGCCTCATCCCCGTGGGGCACCCGCTGTCGATATCGGGAACGCTCAACATCGCGCAGATCGAGGCGGACCTCGCGGGCCCCATCACCATCACGGGAAGAGGAGCCGGGAAGACGGAGACGGCCTCGGCCATCCTCAGCGACCTCATCGCCGTCCTCGACGAGAGGCACGGCCATGCCTGAGGTATGGCTCTACGACACCTCCCTCCGCGACGGGGCCCAGGGAGACGGCGTATCCTTCTCGGCTGAGGACAAAAGGGAGGTGGCCCGCCGGCTCGACGCCTTCGGCGTCCAGTACATCGAGGGCGGCTGGCCGGGCTCCAACCCGGTCGACGACGACTTCTTCGGGAACCCTCCCGAGCTGAAAACATCGAAACTGTGCGCCTTCGGCAGCACCCGCCGCGCGAACACCCCCGAGGAGCAGGACGCCTGCATGCTGGCACTGTCCTCCTCGCCGGCCCCCGTGTGCACCGTGTTCGGCAAGACCTGGGACTTCCACGTCACCAAGG
Organism: Methanomethylophilus sp.; assembly: GCA_050944195.1. GTDB lineage: Archaea > Thermoplasmatota > Thermoplasmata > Methanomassiliicoccales > Methanomethylophilaceae > Methanomethylophilus. Next base: position 17,357 of record JBMNQO010000006.1, read on the forward strand.
CCCTGCGCACGACCCTGGAGGAGAACCTGGAGATGATCTCCGGCTCCGTCCGCTTCCTGAAGTCGAAGGGGAAGGAGGTCATCTTCGACGCCGAGCACTTCTTCGACGGCTACAACGCCAACCCCGAGTACGCCATGAAGTGCCTGCAGGCCGCGGCGGATGCCGGGGCCTCCTGGCTGGTGCTCTGCGACACCAACGGCGGGACCCTCCCCGAGCGCATCAAAGAAGTGGTGAAGGAGGTCGTCAAGATCGGCGTCCCCGTCGGCATCCACGCCCACAACGACTGCGGCCTCGCCGCAGCAGTATCTATCGCAGCGGTGGAAGCCGGAGCGACCATGGTCCAGGGCACCGTCAACGGCATCGGCGAGAGGTGCGGCAACGCCGACCTCTGCACGGTGGCCGGCATCCTCGGGGCCAAGATGGGGAAGGACCTCGGGGTCGACCTGAAAGGGCTGACCCAGCTCTCCGCCGGCATCGCCGACGTGGAGAACCTCGCCCGTCCCCCGGGGCTCCCCTTCGTGGGCGCGGACGCCTTCGCCCACAAGGGCGGGATGCACGTGTCCGCGCTCATCCGCGACCCGCGCACCTACGAGCACATCGACCCCGAGACCGTGGGCAACTCCCGCCGCGTCCTCATGTCCGACATGGCGGGAAGAGCCAGTGTCGTGGAAAAATTACGTGAACTTGGCATCGAGGAGGGCGCCGACTCCGGCGCCATCGTCGACCGCGTCAAGGGCCTGGAGGCCGAAGGCTACCAGTTCGAGGGCGCGGACGCGAGCTTCGAGCTCCTGGTGCGGAAGATGAGGGGCGAGATCAAGCCCGCCTTCCGCCTCGACGGCTTCCGCGTCTTCATCGACGCCGGCCCCGAGGGGACCGTCACCAGCGAGGCGAGCATCAAGGTCTCCGACCTGCTCGGGAACACCGAGCACACCGCCGCCGACGGGCACGGGCCGGTCGACGCCCTCGACAACGCCATGCGCAAGGCGCTCGCCCGCTTCTTCCCCATCGTCAACGGGATGAAGCTCACCGATTACAAGGTCCGCGTGCTGGACGCCAAGAAGGCCACCGCCTCCACCGTCCGGGTGCTGATGACCACCACCGACGGGACCCGCAGCTGGACCACCGTGGGCGTATCGGAAAACGTTATAGAAGCGTCGCTATACGCGCTATTGGATTCGGTCGAATACGCCGTGTACAAAGAGAAGGAAGGCAAATCGAAATGACCAGCAGAACCGTAGTAACCCTCGTGGGGAAGGACCACACCGGGATCATCGCCGCCGTCTGCAACTACTTCGCGGAGAACGACATCAACATCCTGGACCTGAGCATGACCACCGTCGAGGACTACATCAACATGATGCTCATCGTGGACCTCGACAAATACACGAAGTCGTTCCCCGAGCTGACCAAGGACCTCGACGCCATCGCCAAGAAGGTCGGGTGCTCCATCAAGGCGCAGCACGAGGACGTCTTCAACATGATGCACAGGATCTGATAGCATGGTCGACCTGAACGAGGTCATCGAGACCAACCAGATGGTGGCCGACGAGAACCTCGACGTGCGCACCATCACCATGGGGATCTCGCTGCTGGACTGCATGACCCCCGACCTGGACCAGCTGTGCGACAACATCTACGCCAAGATCACCGACAACGCCAAGGACCTGGTCTCGGTGGGCGACGAGATCGCCCTCGAGATCGGCATCCCCGTGATCAACAAGAGGGTGTCCGTGACCCCCATCGGCATCGTCGGCTCCCCCGCCTGCAAGACCCCCTCCGATTTCGTGGAGATCGCCAAGGCGCTGGAGAAAGCCTCCCAGAAAGTGGGCGTCAACTTCCTCGGCGGCTACTCCGCCCTCGTCCAGAAAGGGATGACGACGGCCGACCGCCTCCTCATCGACTCCATCCCGGACGCCCTCGCCCAGACCGAGCACGTCTGCTCCTCGGTCTCCCTGGGCTCCACCAAGACCGGCATCGACATGGACGCCGTCCGCATCATGGGGCAGAAGGTCGTGGAGACCGCCCTCGCCACCAAGGAGCGGGACTCCATCGGCTGCGCCAAGCTGGTCGTCTTCTGCAACCCCACCGACGACAACCCCTTCATGGCCGGGGCCTTCCACGGCGTCACCGAGGGGGACAAGGTCATCAACGTCGGCGTCTCCGGGCCCGGCGTGGTCCGCACCGCGGTCTCCAAGGTGCACGGCGAGAGCTTCGAGGTGCTCTGCGAGACCATCAAGAAGACGGCGTTCAAGATCACCCGCGTGGGGCAGCTGGTAGCGAAGGAAGCGTCGAAGAGGCTGGACACCCCGTTCGGCATCGTCGACCTCTCGCTCGCCCCCACCCCCGCCGTCGGAGATTCGATCGCCGACATCATCGAGGAGATGGGGATGGAGCGCTGCGGCGCCCCCGGCACCACGGCGGCGCTGGCCATCCTCAACGACCAGGTGAAGAAGGGCGGCATCATGGCCTCCTCGTACGTGGGCGGGCTCTCGGGAGCCTTCATCCCCGTGACCGAGGATGCGGCCATGGCCGAGGCCGCCGCCTGCGGCGCGCTCACCCTCGAGAAGCTCGAGGCCATGACCTGCGTGTGCTCGGTCGGGCTCGACATGATCGCCATCCCCGGCGACACCCCCGCCTCGACCATCTCCGGGATCATCGCCGACGAGATGGCCATCGGGATGGTCAACCAGAAGACCACCGCGGTCAGGCTCATCCCCGTCATCGGCAAGAAGGCGGGCGACACCATCGAGCTCGGCGGCCTCCTCGGGAGCGCGAAGATCATGCCGGTCAACCGCTTCGGCTGCCTGGACTTCATCGCCCGCGGCGGAAGGATCCCCGCGCCCATCCACAGCTTCAAGAACTGAAACCTCTCAGAGGGCGTTTGCCCCCTATGAAATCTTTTTCATTCTCATAACGCGTGCCATTGCTGGGGCATTATGCCGGAGAAAGCTGCCAATTCAGTCCACGTCTCCAAGGGAACCGTGAACAAGACGCTTTTCGCGGAAGGCGCGGAGAAAGTTGAGAAAGCGCTTGCAGACTATGCCGTGCAGGGCGTCTACGACCTTTACGGGAAGGAATGGTGGGAGAAGGGAGTCGTTTCAAGTCTGGGATATTTCATTAATGACGTCCCGAAGGACGACAAAGCGCGCAGGAAATCCATCGAAGAAGACCTCCAGAAATCCCTTGCGATCATCGAAACCCACTACGTTGAATTCGTACACCGCGGAACAGAATGCAACGGGCATTTCTGCCCCGTGCTCAACCGCAACCTCGTCCGCAAAGCGAGGGAGGGGCGCAACATCTCCGCCCACGGGAAACCCGACCGCGACTACACCATGGATTTCCTCAAGATCCTGGCCGAGCTGGTGGAGCCCATTGACCCTTCTGCCTCCGCGGAACTGAATAAGCTGATCGAGACCGCCCAGAGCCTCGATGACGACGAAGAATACGAGGTACACAGCCAGGAGGAGATGAATAAACTCAGAAGCGAAATCTCCAGACAGGCAAAAATCATCGAGAATCAGAAGAGGAAGCTGGATAAGAAAAACCCCGAAAGGATGTCGGATAAGGACAGGTTCGAATATCTCCGGGAAACGGCCACTAAGCCTGATATGATGTACCAGTTCGGGCTGATGTACTTCGACGGCATCGGCACGGAGAAGAACGATGCCGAAGCGGTGAAGTGGTTCCGTGCGGCCTCCTCTTTCGATAACGCCGATGCCGTCTTCGCCATGTCCGTCGCGTACGACAAGGGCAGAGGGATCGAGCAGTCCCCGGAAAAGTCCATCGAGTGCCTGAAAAAATGCGTCGAGCTCGGCCATGCCAAGGGGATATACACTCTGGCAAACCGCTATGCCAGAGGCAAATACGTCGGCTTCAATGAGAATGAAGCGATCAGGCTGTACCAGAAAGCGGCGGATCTAGATTACCTTCCAACTTATCCGGCATTGGCCGAGCTTAAAATCGCCATGTACAAGGACGAAACGACCTGCAGAACAGCATTCAATATGCTGAAGGAACTGGAGGACAGAGGGAATCCGCGCGTGTACTACGTCCTCGGGAAGATGTACGAAGAGCCGTGGCTGAAAGAACAGTCTTATGAGAAGGCGGAAGAATACTACATTAAGGCCCGCGACGCGGGATCCGTTTCGGCCCTGGGAAAACTGGCCAGATTGTACGAATGGGAGAGGGTGCCAGGCTCCAGCCCCGATAAAGCACTGTCGTGCTATAAATCCGCGATTGAGAAAGGGAAGACCTCCCTGATTCCCTTCTACACCGAGTACCTGATGGACATCAAGAGAGAGCAGACGCCGCCGGAGGGATTCGGATACGCTTCCGAGATGTATGACCAGGGAATGACCAGGGGCGGGACGCTCGTGGGCACGATGTACCTGAACGGGTGGGGCGTTAAAAAGGACGATCGGAAAGGGAGGGAATTCCTGGAAAGCGCCATTGATAAAGGAGATTAGGATGCGGACTACCGTTTGGGAGAGTACCTTCTGAGAGAGGGTTCGGACATCGAAGATGTGAAAACTGGCATCAATTTATGCACGAAAGCCGCAGGCATCAACTGCTCAGAGGCGGCGCTGGCACTCGGGAAATATTATCTGAAATCCCCGGAGACATCACTGGAACAAGCAAGACACTGGCTCAAGCAGGCAGCCATCGCAGATGACGAAGCAAGACAGATTCTGAACCAAATCGGAACCGGGGACGGCGATCACTTCGATGAAGACAAATGGGCAGCGAACCTGCGTGAAAACATCGCTCTGATAATATTAAAATCGTCAATGCCCAGAGAAGAGAAAATCCAGGAGCTGGAATCTAGGGTAAACAAAATCAAAAATCCGAAAATCTACTACCAGTTGGGATTGCTATATTTTGAAGGAGAAGCGAATGAACAGAATCTGAATAATGCTAAGATAAACTTCAGAAAGGCAAAGGCCGCCAGAATAGAAGGCGCCGACGAGATGCTGAAAAAAGTCAATGAGATGGCGAGAGAGCGGAAGAGCGGAAAGAAATGACAACCCGTTCCACTAAAGATACGTTAGCCCGGATGAATCCTCATACCGATCTGTGGATCGCATGAACGTCTTCGGTTTCCAGAACGACCCAGCGGTACTCGTCGTCGCATTTCCCGCAGGCCTCGAAGGACTTCCCCTCGGAGATTATCCTCCTCTTCTTCTCCCTGATATCATCGAATGAATCGTCGAAGATGCTTCCCAGATTCTCTCCGAAATAATTGTTGCTGCAGGTCTTCACCGCGCCGTCGCAAGCGATGAACGTCGTGGAGGCGAACGGGCCGCAGCCTTTCGCTTCGACCTTGGGGGAATAAACCGAACCGCCCCTCGAATGGAGCTTCCTGATGAACGGGGTGAATGAGTTCTCCTCGGCGTAGCAGATGAATTCCGCACGCTCCTCCCCCTGCAGGTCCAATACCGAATTGAGCCTTACGCGGAAGGTGCCGGAGACCATCCCGCTGAGATGTGCCAGATTGCCCAATACTATGCCGATGTCGTTCCCCGTAACCTGCCGGTATTTTTCCCTGTCGAGCGTATGGAGGCTGACCTGCGCCTCCTCCAGGCCTGCCTCCTTCAGCTCGTCGGCCAGGGCGGGGGTCAGGAGGATGCCGTTGGTGATCATCGCCACATCGCATCCCTTCTCCCTCAGCATCCTGATGAACTGCGGGATGTCCCTGTTCAGCAGGGGCTCCCCGAGCCCCGACAAGATGACGCTCGATCCGCTCGGCACCCACACTGAGACGCGGCGCATCATGTCGAGGTCCATCATGCGCTTGCCCAGGGCGTCCAGCTTTTCCCTCGGGCAGAACGGGCAGGAGATGTTGCAGTGCGGGGATGCCTCGATGTCGAACAGCGGCCTCTTCTCGAGAAGTGCCAGCTCTTCCTCCTTTATCGATTTCATTTCTGCCTCCCCAGGCGCCGGGTGTCGAAAAGCCGCGTGCGCGAGCTCCATCTGACCCCGGCATCTTCCCTCTGGTTGACCGAGTTCTCGCTCAGGAAATTGTCCCTGTCATAATCCGCCGCACGGACGCCGTCGGTCCGGCTGTAACGCATCCCGCAGAGATGGCAGATCGAATCGGGGGAATCGGAAATCATGGAGCTTCTCAGATCCCTGTAGGCGGCGCCGTTCCATACCGCGCCGATGCCGTTCTCGGCGCGGCCCATGACCGCTCCCCGGTGCGAATGGCAGGGCATCACCGAACCGTCCATGTCCACCCAGGTCTGGTACCACGGGGTGGCGCAGAGGCCCTTCTCCGGTGCCGGCCCGCCCGCTTCGGACTTCTCGGCCCCCAGGAACAGGACCCCGTACCCTTTGGCGATCTCCGCAGCCTCCTCGATATAGAGATAGTAGTCAGAATCGTCGCCGGCCAGGACCTCGCCGTCGGTCTCCTTCCGGTACGATATCATGTAGTAAGCCTTGATACGGTCGGCCCCCATGGAGCATACCTTCTCCGTGATCGCCGGCAGCTCCGCGATGTTGCTCCTGAGAAGCGTGGTCTGTATGGTCACCGACGGCCTGTTGGACGGCCTCATCAACTCGCGTTCCTTCATCAGCAAATCGAGATTCTCGTCTACCTTCCGCTTCGAGCTCCCCTTCCTGATGCCCTCGAAGGTCTCTTCGCTTGCTCCGTCGTAAGACACCTTGATGTCGGCCGCCGTCCCGAGGATCTCGCGCGCCTTCTCCCTGTCGAGGAGGGTCGCATTGGTGACGATGTCCATCAGCACGCCGTATTCATTAGCACGCTGGCACATCCTGTCGAACCAGGGGAGCATGAGAGGCTCGCCGACGGTGGTGGTCGTGAGGAGGACCAGCTTCCCGAAGGTTTCCCGGGAGATCCTGTCGAACATCTCATAGGGCATCGAACCCGCGATGCGGGTGGGGCGCTCGATGGGGCACGTTATGCACCTGAGATTGCAGGAGTAGTTCGTCTGCAAGGTCAGCTTCGCGGGGCCCGGAGACGTTTCGCTCTCCTGCCTTCCGAACGCCTCCTCCGCCTGAGCGAGGTTCTCGATCTTCTCCTGGTAGAACTCCGATTCCTCGTCCAGCTGGTCCTCGTGAACGTGGAATTCGGCCATTGGCATCACCAGAGGAACCCTTCGGCGCCGTCGATCCCCGGGACCCTCCTGCCTTCCAGGATCCTCCTCTCCGACATCACCGAGAAATCTTCATCGGTGAGCCTGGAGAACTCCGGGCAAGGATTGAGGATCAGGCAGAGCTCCGTTCCTTCCAGCGCCTCGCGCGCCGAACCGGCAACCCTGACCCCGCGTCCCGAGAAGTATTCTTCCAGCTTGTCCCTGCACAGCGGGTCGTAGACCGACAGGATTGCGCCCTTCCGGAGGAGCGCGTCCATGATCATCACCGCCCTCGAATTCCTGATGTCGTCCGTCGAGGGGTTGAAAGCAGCGCCGAGGACGACGATCTTCATGCCGTCCGCTTCCCCGTACCTCTCCACGTCGGACACGAACCTGCCGATGAGGCCGTCGTTGACGGACTGGGCGGCCCTGAGGACCGACGGATCCGCGCCCGACCTCTCGAAGAGGCCGATGAGATAGCCGGTGTCCTTGGAGAGGCAGCTTCCTCCATAGCCTATCCCCGGCTCCATGAACGAGTCCCCTATCCGGGGGTCCGACCCGACGCCGGCGGCCACGGAATCGTAGCCGACCCCGTTCCTCTTGCAGTAATCGGCCAGGGAATTGAAGAACGAGAGGCGGACCGCCAGGTAGGAGTTCGAGGCGAGCTTCACGGTCTCCGCTTCCGCCACCCCCATCCTGCAGATCTTTGACCCGGGGAAGAGGGGCTCGATCAGAGAGGCGGCCTTGCCTTCCCCCTCCGTCCCGTAGACGACCCTCGAAGGATTCAGCCAATCGGCGACCGCATGGCCCTGCCGGAGGAACTCCGGCCAGTATCCGTAATCGATGTCCCCCAGGATCGGCTTGAGGAGGTCGCGGTAGGTGTTCGTCTCCACGGTGGACCTGAGGATGCAGGTGTGCCCGGGGCCCGCGTTCCTCTTCACCGCTTCGGCGGCGGAGACCACGTACCGGGTGTCTATATGCCCGTCCTTCGGCGGGGTGCCGACGCAGATCACCGAATAATCGGTCCCTTTGATGGCGGTCTCGTCGGAGGTCACGGAGAGGTTCTCGCCCAAGTGCTCCCTGAACATCTCCTCCAGCCCCGGCTCGTAAAGTGCCAGATCCCCTTTCTTCATCCGTTCGACCGCATCTTTCCGGATTTCGATCAGCCTGACGTCCAGGCCTTTCGAGGCCAGGCAGGCCGCCGTCACGGTCCCCACGTACCCTGCGCCGATGACCGCCACTTCAGTCATCGCAGATCACCTTCGACAAACCCATTTTCCTCCCCGATTCCTCAGCCTCCGAGGCCGTCTGCACCATCGGGCGCCCGTGCTCGTTGAACGAAGTCTGGATGAGAGCGATAATGCCATGGTCCCTCCGGAGGCGGACCAGCAGGCCGTAAAGCTCCCTGCATCCGGGATCGTCCTTACTGACGACCTGCGCCCTCACGGTACCGTCCTTGTGCATCACGCCCTTCAACCCGTCCCGGTAGGCCTCCTTCACCGAGAACCTGTCCAGCATGTACCTGCACAGCTCGGAATCGGGATCGTACCCTTCCAGGACCTCGGCGGCGACATCGTCCGTCATCACGGGCGCCACGGGGCGGTACCATTCGCGTCCTTTCATCTCCTCGCTGACACGCCTGCGGAGGGCAATGTCGTCGGCACGTGCCAGGATGCTCCGGTGGCCGAGGGCGCGGGGCCCGATCTCGCCTCTGCCGGCGCATACGCCCACCGCCTCTCCCGAAGCGATCGAGCCCTCGGCCCCGGCAAGGCTTCTCTCCCTGGCTTCTTTCCCCATTATCAGGGAATCATCGAGGAAAGGCGCGTGATGCTCCAGCGGCCCGTTGTCCAGATAATCCGCGTAAGCTGCAGCGCCCAAGGCCAGTCCCGAATCGCTGCAGCACGGGGGGATGAAGACCTTCCTGAATCCGCATTCTTCCTTGATCCGGTGGTTTTCGTTGATGTTGAGGGCCGCTCCCCCGGAATAATAGAGAACGTCGCTTCCGTAGGCGGAGCGGGCCTCTTTCATGAAGGAGGTCACTATCTCCTCGAACGCCTCCTGCATCGAGGCCGCGATGTCCATCAGGTCTGGATCTTTCGTATCGAAGCGCTCCTTGGACGTTCCGAAGAAGCCGTTGACCTCCCTCAGGAGCTCTTCCTGGGACCATCCGAAGAACCATCCGTTGTCGGACATCCACCTGATGATCGCGGGATCGCTCCTGCCCCATGATGCGTACCCCATCAGCTTCCCGGGCATCGAGAGATGGTCCTCCGGGCCCAGTCCCAGGATCGCCTGTGCCAGAGGGTTCACGTTGAACATGTTGGCCGCCGCCTTAAGCTCGTCCCATGAGCATTTCCTCAGCACCGGCCTCCCCGCTTCCCAGGTCCATACCGACGAGGCCGAATCAGAGGCCCCTCCGTCGATGTGCACCAGGAGGGACCCCTCCTCGAAGTCCCCCGTGAAGGGCAGGCAGGAGGCGATGTGGGCGAACTCGTGGCAGACGATGCGCGCCTCCACGCGCTCACCGCGCACCACGGCATCGGTGGATGCCATGACCTTCCCGACCTCCAGGTCGCGGGAGGAAACGGAGACCTCCCCGTCCGCCGATTCAAGCCCGCTTCCCAGGAAGGAATTGACCGACAGCAGGCGGTAATCCCCGTCCTCCGGCGCGATTCCGCCGAGGAGGGCGGACAGGTACTCTGGCATGCGGTTGTCGTGCTTCCTCCCGGTGTAGCGTTCAAGCTGGATGCAGTGCCTCACGCGCCCCCCGGCTACCGAGCAGATGCCGTGGTCATGGGTGTTCCCCTTCTCTGAGAAGCGGGAGCCGTCGTCGGGGATGCCGTAGATTCCGATGCTCGTCCTCATTCGACCGCCTTCAGGTCCATCAGCGCCGTTATCTTCCCGTCGGTGCCCCGGGTTATCAGCATCCCGTTCCCGTCGACGCAGAGCGCGCGGTCGTTGTAGAACGGCTCGGCATAGAGGTATCTCTCTGGGTACAGGTCGTTCCCGTCCGCATCGATGTGGAACCATCCGGACGGGTCCCTGACCGCGGCATACCCCTTGTGGTAATTGCAGCAGATCTCGAACCAGCGGTCATGCAGGCGCTCGCCGCAGTCCGTGATGTGGGTGAAACCCTTCCCTTCGTACATCACGGCCGCCGTCTCGTACTTGAACTCCCTGCCGTAGACCATCCCGCCGCAGTCGAACGCCTGCTCTCCCGTCGGGAGGACGTAGCTGTAATGCCCCGAACGGTCGCACGCCGCCGTCAAGCCCTCGCACTCGTCCCCTTTCCAGGATATGGTATCCTGCGCGGAAGCATCCGAAAGCCGGGGCGCCGCCCCGATCCCGAGCGCTTCCCTGCGGCAATATTCCAGATCGGAAATCGGGAACTCCCTGCCCTTCCACATGAGGAAGCGCTCGCCTCCGCGGCTGTACAGGAGGCAACCGTCGCAGAACCCGACCCAGCGGTCCCCGCAGAGGCTGCCTGCCACCAGTCCCACGAGCCTCACCAGGAAAGCATCATGGGAAACATACAGTGCCAGATCCCCTTTTTTATCGAAATTCCCGAACACGAAATCGAGCAGGTTCCGGACCCCGTCCCGGACGTCGTACCAGCCGGGCTCCTGCTCCCCGCACATGTGGTCGGCGGTGAATGCCTGCAGGCTCCTTCCGCCCATCTCCCCCGACCTGCTGCTGTCGCAGATGAACGCGGTCCCAGGAAGGCCGATGACGTCGGTCTGCTCGACCGGCGCCCCCCACCCGGCGGCGGAGGATATCGTCTCCGCCGTACGAACGCAGCGCTCCACAGGACTGGAGAACACCTTTGCCGGTTCCCGGCGGATACGGGCGAGCTCCTCCCCTATCCTCTCCGCCAGCCTCTTCCCCGAGGGGCTGAGCGGGAGGAGGATGCCGCTTTCCGGGTCGGACCTCATCCGGGGGAGGCGGCGGGAATGGCGCATGAACACCGCGCAGGAATCGAAATCGGCCGCGGACAGTTCTTTCAGCCAGGCGGGCAGCGGCGGTTCCGGCTCGGTCTCCGACTTGGGAATGGGCCAGCTTCTCTCCGTCCCCTGCGAGGAGATGATGAACTCCCCGTTCCTGGACGCGATTGCCTCGTTCCTGCGGGGGATCTCCAGGAAATCGTATCTGGCCCCGTTCCCGGCATCTTTCCCTTCTTCATCGGCCAGGTACCATCCCCCGCGGTCGCGCACGGGGGCCATTCCGTCCGAGTACCCTCCCGCGCCGAGGTACCGTTTCCCGTTCAGGGGCGAGCCGTCGCGGCGTATATGCATGGCCCCCTCGCCGGATACCCAGACTGCGGCGATCCCGCCGCTGAAATCGCCCGCGTAGGCGTATCTCGAAGGCGAGAGCTTCCCGCCGATGTCGATGTAGGAGTACTCCCCGGTTTTGAGCCGCACCGGGCACCTTCCCTCCTGGAAGTTCCCGACCCACTCGTAGCGCTGGGGATAAAGGTCCTCCCCGTCCAGCCCGATGTGGAACGCGCCCGAGGAGTCCCCGGCGGCGGCCGCGCCTTCGTAGAACCCGTAGGTCCTGGTGAAACGGCGGGAGTAGATCTCCCGGCCCTTCATGTCGATGTGATATGCTCCGGAGGCGTCCTCGGCGGCCGCCACGCCGTCGTGAAAATTGAGCACTTTTCTGAACACTGGGTCATACAGTTTCCCGTTCTCGGTGAGATGCCTTGTCTGGTCCCTCGAGATGAAGATCATCGGCACCTCTCCCGGACCCTCATGTTGCAGTGGCTGCAGGGCTTGTAGTCCCCCCATCCGCTCACGAAATCGCGGTACCGGGCGGAGTCCCACAGCTCCATGAAGCCCGTTTCCTTCACGTTCCCGAACTTCCCGAAGGCGGCCCGCTCGTCGCTGGGGCAGCAGCAGACCTCGAAATCCCCGTTGCTCTCCACCCAGGCCTCCCGGCCCAGGAACGGGCACACGGATTCCGGGTCGACGTAGTCGGCATCGACAATTTTCTCGACGTTGACCAGTTTGATCTTGGAGCCGGCGGCCGCCCTCATCTCATCAACCGTCTCGTTCCACTGCTCGATGAACCCGGGCGCGCGGAGCGTCTCGTCCGCCATGCGCTCGTTCGTTATCCAGACATGGTGCCCCTTGAACCGGTCGAACCCCATGTCGACGGCGTCCCTGACCATCTCCGGGAGCTCTTTCAGGTTGGACCTCATGAAGGTCGCCTGCATGGTGACGGTCGCTTCGGAGCCCTTCTCGTTCCGGAGCTCGATGAAGCGGGCGGCATCGCGCTTCTGCTTCGCGAAGTCGATCCCCGTCATGATCCCCTCCGCCACGGGCGCCGTCGCCCCGTTCATCGAGATCTTGATGTCGCTCAGGACTGGGAGGAGGCGCTCCGCCCAGGACTCGACGCCGAGCTTCGGGAAAGTCCCGTTGGTCGTCAGGTTCAGCTTGATATCTTTCTCCTTCAGCAGGTCCAGGACTTCCCGAAGTCGGGGTACAGGAGCGGCTCCCCCATGGTGCTGGGGATGACCTCCCTCAGCCCGTGCCCGGAGGCCTCTGTAATCACTCTCTCGATAACGCTGAAAGGTAGCGGGGAGGCATCCTCGGGGCGCTTCTTGCCGCTGTAGGCGCTGTGGGTGTCGCACATCGTGCAGTGCAGGTTGCACAGCCAGGGGTTGGTCTCGAAGGTTATCCTCCACGGGCCTTCCATGCACTCGAGCCTCTCGGCGGGCATGGAGCGCCTCCCGGTAGATCTCGGCCACCCGGTCGATGTGCTCTTCCATGGAGACCACCTCGTCGCCGTTCGCCTGCAGTCCGTTCAGTATCCGCGGGTCGTCCATGATCCTCTGCATGACCGCCCTGAGCCCCTCGGTGTCGTTCGGCTTCACCGTGAAGCCGTTGACGCCGTCCTTCACCAGCTCTTTCATCCCCCCGATGTCGGAGGTGATCACCGGGATCCCCGCCATGAAGGCCTCCTGGATGACGAGCGGCGAGACCTCGTACCAGGTCGAGGGCGCCACCAGGACGTCGAAGGTGTCCAGCACCCTGTTGATGTCGTCGTTGTGGTACGGGCCCTCCAGGACGATCCGCTCGTCGGGCGACTTCAGATACGATTTGTACTTCCCCGCATCGCCGTAGATCAGCAACTTGGAGTCCGATTCCGTCTCCTCGAAGGCCCTGATCATGCAGTGGATCCCCTTCACCGCGATGATCCTCCCCAGGAACCCGAAGTTCGGTACCGAGTCCTTCTCGTAGTGCCTCTTCCTCGGCACGATCAGCGACTTGTCGAAGCCGTAGCGGTGGTGGACCACCTTCTCCGGCGGGACCCCGCAGGAGATGTAGAAGCTGCGGACGTGCTCCGAAGGGGCGATGAACCTGTCGATGCAGGATATCGCCGAATCCAGCTGCCTACGGTAATTCGGATAATCGCTCTCGGAGGTGTACTGCTTCATCCTGCTCCTGATGCATTCCGTGCACCTCTCCTGCGAAGGCCCGGGGCAGATGCTCCCCCTGACGTTGATGAGCTGCCCGCGGAAGCAGAACATCCAGAAATCGTGAATTGTCATCACGACCGGCAGCGAACGGGCCTTGCAGATCTTCGGGATGTTCGTGGACAGATGGGAGAGGTGGCCGATGTGGACGATGTCCGGCCTGAACCTCCCCAGGAACTCCTCGAAGGCGGCGTCGATGTTGCCGTTGAGGTACTTGTCGGTGAAAAGGTACTCCGTCGCGGGATTGTTCACCCGCTCGATGAGCACCCCGTTCTCGATGCTGTAGAATTTGCTGTACTCGGGGACGAACGGGTTCTCCGTCCTCGTGAAGACCCCGACCTCGTACCCCCTGGCCGCCAGGCCCTTGGTCAGGTTGTAGGAGTAGACCTCGGAGCCGGCCATGTAGTACGGCGGGTAGCCGTGGATGACCTTCAGGACCTTCATCGGCTCGCTGCGGAAGTTCTCGAGCGTCCGGGCGATTCCCTCCTCCAGCCTCACTTTCGCCCTGAAGCCCAGCACCTTTTCGGCCTTCCCCGGGTCGCCGGTGAAGCGGTTGACATCGTAGTCCCGCGCAGGCGCGTATTCGACCTCGGCCTTCTTCCCCGTGACCTTCGAGATGACGGCGACCAGCTCCTGGAGGGTGTGAGGGTCCCCGGTCAGGATGTGGAATTCGTCGTAATACTGCCCAGACTTGCTGTCCAGGAGATCTATGGCCCGGCAGATCCCGTCCACCGTGTCGGAGATGTGCGTGAAATCGAAGATCTGGTCTCCCCCGTTGATCTGGACCGGCTTCCCGGCATCGATGTTCCTGACGAACCGCGGGACCACCCTCGATTCGAAATCGAACCAGCTTCCGTACACGTTGGAGAACCTCAGGACGATGGCCGGCACGCCGGCCCTCTCCGAATACGACCTGACCATCCTCTCCCCGCGGAGCTTGGCGTTCCCGTAGAAGTTCACCGGCTTCAGCTCCGCCCCTTCCTTCGCCGGGTCGGCGTCGCACTCGCCGTAGACCTCCCTGCTGCTGCCGAAGATGAACCACGGCCTGCCGTGGGCCTCGGCGCATTTCAGAACGTTCTCCAGCCCGCCTACGTTAATGGATTCGCAGGCTTCGTGGTCCTCTTCCGCATCGATCACGCGGGAGACGGCCGCCAGGTGGACGACGCCCCTGATGCGGTATCTGCTGAATATCCGATCCACGTCCGCGAAGTTCCTCACGTCCGTCAGCTCCACTTCGGCATTGGAAATCAGCGAAGGGGATCTCGGCAGTTTCACATCCAGGATAATCACTTTGTATCCGTCGTGCGACAGCTTGGCGACGAGATTGGTTCCTATGAAACCGGCCCCGCCCGTCACCAGAATATACGAATCGGCATTCACGAAAATCCCCCGATAATGCGCACATCAGAAGCATGCTGTTCTGATTACCGAGTACTGCATTTATAAAAAATCGCCAATGGATGAAGCAAATCGAACGAAATTTGAGCAATAATTCCGGATTTTCTCCTTGATTCTGAAAATTCGAGTTGCGCGCAGGTTCGGTTTTCTTCAATTGAATGGAAAAAACTCAATTCAAATTTAGTTTTCTTCGGATTTTTGAAAAAAATCAATTTAATTTCACTTTTTTACTACTTCTCCCGATTGCGAAAATCAATACGTTGGCACTTCGGCGAATCATCCCATTCCGAAGCATCCTTTGTTCCCTTTCCATTCTCCGCTCCCTCTATCCGCGCAATTTAATATCCGATTCGGGCGAATCCGAGCGATATGCAACAGACCGAGGCCCGCGTGCGCAGGATGATAGAAGAGCTCAGCGCGGGCCTTTACGAGAGGGAGGACGCCGTCGCCCTCTGCCTTCTGGCGGCCCTCTCCGGCAAGTCCGCCTTCCTCTACGGCCCGCCGGGCACCGCCAAATCCATGATCGCCCGGAGGATCAGCTCCGCCTTCTCCGACGCAAAGGAGTTCGAGTACCTCATGCACCGGTTCAGCACCCCCGAGGACGTCTTCGGGCCGGTCAGCATCTCCGGGCTCAAGCAGGACCGCTACGTGCGGATGACCGAGGGCTACCTCCCCTCCGCCGACATCGCCTTCCTGGACGAGATCTGGAAGGCCGGCCCGGCCATCCTCAACACGCTGCTGACGGTCATCAACGAGCGGACCTTCCGCAACGGGACGGAGAACGTGAGGGTCCCCCTCAAGACGGTCATCGCCGCCTCCAACGAGATCCCCACCGACCGCTCCGGGCTGGCCGCCCTCTACGACCGCTTCATCGTCAGGGTCAGGGTGGAGCCGCTGGCCTCCGAGGAGGACTTCGCCGCCATGCTCGGGGATGAGGACACGAAAGTAACTGTCTCCGAGCCCTTCTCGAAGGAGGAGTGGGAGACCGCGATAACCGAGAGCAGGAAGGTCCCCATCGGGAAGGAGGCCATGTCCGTCATCCTCGAGATCCGCCGCCGGCTGGGCAGGATCTACGTCTCCGACCGCCGCTGGAAGCAGTCGGCGGACCTCCTCCGCACGGCCGCCTGGGTCTGCGGGAAGGACGAGGTCACTCCCGCCGAGGTCCCCATCCTCGCCTACTGCCTCTGGTCGGAGGACTCCGAGCGCGAGACCGTGTCCGAGATCGTGAGGGAATGCGCCGCGGAGTCCGGCGGTTTCCCGCTCGCCCGCTTCTCCGATTGGAAGCGGAGATATGATGAAGAGGAGAAGCGCGCGGAGCTCTCGGTGCTGGGCCCCGCCAAGGAGCATGCGGAGTTCGAGGCGCTGCCCGTGTTCGGCGGGACGAAGTGCGTCCCGGTGGACGCCGGCGGGATCACCTTCTACCTCCCGCACGCGAAGATCCGCCCCGGGAACAGCATCCGCGGGGAGACCGACGACCCCGAGGTCTCCGAGCTGTTCTACGTCACCGACATGAGGGACGGGGTCGCCGCCGTGGTGGGCGGGAAGAAGCTCGGGAACACCCTGAGGGAAGTGCGCATCCCTAAGGACGTCCCGGGGCCCGATGCTTCCACTGTTGAGTCCTCCTCGGAGGAACTGGCACATCTGCGGGAGGAGATCTCCTCGATCCTCTCCGAAGCAGAGAGGGCCGCCTCTCCCGGGAAGAGCTCACCCTTCGTCCCGGCCTCCCTCTCGGAATCGATGAGGGGCGAGGTCGCCGCCTCCCTCGGGGAGATCAGGGAGGCGCAGGCCGCCGCCGCGAAGCTCTCGGAGCGGGTCGATGCCCTCCGCCGACTACGAGCCCCGCGAGCTCATCGGGATCCACAGCGACCGGGAGTACCGGGAGACCCTCGGGAAGTTCCGCGAGCTGCTCAAGGAGACGGACGCCGACATCCGCGCGAAGATCGATGCCTGGCACAGGGACATGAGGTCCTCCCGCGGAGAGGGGGCGTTCGATGATGAGCGCCGCCTGCTGGAGGCCGAGGAGCACGACCTCTCCCTGGGGAAGGCCTCCCTGGGGGCGGTCCTCGAGGACCTCGACCTGATGTCGGATTACCATCACGACCCCTATCTCGGGATCCTCTGGGGAAGGGCCGTCTCCCACCCTCACGACGATAAGGTCCTGATGGACGTCCGCCGCGAGACCCTCTCCCGCTGGCGGGAGAAATACGGGGACTCCTCCGCCCGGTACGAGGGGAAGTTCGACGACGATTCGGTGCGCATGGCGATGAACACCGAGGCCAGAGATTTCCGGACCACGGCCGCCATCGAGCTCGGCGGGAAGTTCGGGATCGGGAGGTACGGGGAAGCGTACGCGACCGATGCCTGGGGCACCGGGGACGGGGAGCTGCATGATAGAGACGACATGTCCGAGATCCTCGCGTGGGAGCGGAAGATCATGGAGGACCCGGTGTTGCTGGCACTGTGCCGGGAGCTCGGGCGGAGCGTCTCCGAGATAAGGGAGCAGGATGAGGTTGAATCCTCCCCTTCGGACGAGGGGGCGGAGGACCTGCTCTCCCGCGAGGAGATTACCGGGATCGAGCTCGGGCAGAGCATCGCCGACATGCTCCCGACCGAATTGTTGCGTCTCGGGGACGAGGCGCTCTCCGCCCTCTTCGACCTCGATTTCGCCGAGCGGAAGATGCTGGTCTTCGCCCGCACCGGGAGGACCGACACGGGGAACTCCGAAGATGACGGCGAGGGGCGCCCCGGGCCGGTCATCGTCTGCGTCGACACCAGCGGCTCGATGTCCGGCGGGAAGGAGGAGGCCACCAAGGCGGCCGTCCTCGTAATCGCCTCCGAGGCCCTGGCGGACGGGCGCCCCTGCTACCTGATCGACTTCAGCGTGGGCATCGCGTCGGAGGATCTGGCACATATCGGGGCCAAGGGCTTGGCGGACTTCCTGAGGAAGGGCTTCGGAGGGGGCACCGACCCCTCGCAGGCGTTCGCCGAGGCATTGAGGGTCCTTCAGAGCGAGACCTACCGCAGGGCGGACGTCATCATGATCTCGGACTTCGACATGAGCCCTGACAGCCTGAAGCCCACTCCTGAAATAATCTCCGCACAGGAGAACGGAACAAGGTTCCGCGCCCTCATGATAGAGCGGGACCGGGAACCGAACTCCTACCGTCTGGCACTTATAGAAAATTCTGGGGTTTTCGGATCCGGCGCGTGCTTCTCCTGCCGCACCGGATCCGCGGTCCGCCTCTTCTCAGCGGCAGACCATGACGGTACACTTGGCGGTCCGGATGACGGTCTCCGCCACCGAGCCCAGCGCCAGCCGCCTGAAGCCGGTCTTGCCGAGGGTGGCCAGCACCACGAGGTCGTAATCCGCCGACATAAAGACGATTACGTCCGAGGGGTGCCCGTCGACGATCTTGAAGTCGACCTTCACCCCCATCTCGGCGGCCTTCTCCTTGATGTAGTCCTGGGCCTTCTGGGCATCCTCCAGCACGGACCGGCGGTAGTCCGCGTTGCTGTCCCTGTTGGTGGCGGCCACCGGCCCGGTGTCGGCGACCGTGAGGGCGGTGACCTCCGCCCCGAAGTTCTTCGCCAGCTGCAGGCCCTGGTCGACGGCGGCCTTGTTGGAATCGCTGCCGTCCACGGCAATGAGGATCTTTCCGTACATGCTTGTCAGAGCGTCTTTGACATTCAAATACAAACATACGGACTAGTTCGGATTGTCGTATGCCTAAAAAATTCATCCCGCAAAGGGGGGAAGAGTTTTCCCCGCACCCTTTCCGGGCGCGGTTGGCTGCTAGGATGCGTTAGGTGGGGACTGAGGGATTTGAACCCCCATGGGCGGGTTTCCACCACGGGGAGGAGCTGCCTCCCCATGAAATTGATGAGTCATCGCTCCAGTTATTCATCATAACTCAGCAAGCTCATTCAAATCACGCTCATAACTGGAGCCCGCTAGTCTACCAGGTTAGCCTAAATCCCCAATTGAGCGGCGCCGAGAGCGTCGGCGTCACTGCTTGCGCATCTTGGCTGCTCTCTTTCTTCTCCTCATCTTCTTCTTGCGCCATTTCCAACGCTGGTTGCCGCGTTTCTTCCAGGCGCGTGAGCTTCTCTTCATGTCGTTTCCTCTCTGGGCGCCGATCGGCGCAGACAGACCCGTGAGCGGGCCCGTCGGGACTTTCGGTAGCCTGCCGCTACTTTCGAACCCGAGGCGTCTGGCTTAGAAGGCCAGCGCTATATCCTGGCTAAGCCACGGGCCCTTGGCCACCTCATTTGCTACTATCATTTAAAGCTTTGTCCAGACGGAATTGTCCAGGAACAGATGAGCCAGCTGCTCGGTGGTATCGCCGCTGCCGTCGCCGAAGTGATCGTGGTAGATGTCCATGAGGGTCCCGCTCCCGGACATGATGAGCACCGCTTCCGCGATGCACAGGATGGACAGGATCAGCAGGAAGGGCCACCAGTTGAGGAGCTTCCCGAGGAGCATCGCCACCTTGGTGATGAAGCTGAAAATCAGGTACACCAAAGCGCCGGCGAGGACCGCCACGATGATCCTCGGGGTCCCGTGCGAGAGCCCCGCGAGGTCCCCGTCGAGGGTGCCCAGGTAGGCGTAGGCGATGATCATGCCGAGGATACCCAGCACCACCGCGAAATCGATGTTCTTGAACGGCCGGATGACCATCGCGTAGCCGGTGACGATGGCGATGATCACGCACTCCTGCGTCCAGCTGTCGTAGTTGATGGCCGCGAGGGCGATGGTGGCCGCCCCCACGATGATGCCGAGGACCACGCAGACGGTGTACGCCGAGGAATCCTTGTACTTCAGGTACGTGATCACGATCAGCAGCGCCATGATGCCGGCTGCCAGCAGAACGATCTCCGCGACGGTACCTGCGTCCGTGTATCCCATCCCCTTCCTTTCCTGACATGCTGGAAGCGGATTTATACATAACGGAAAGAGGAGAGAAGGAAGGCGGGACGTCTTTGTGAAAGGAAAGTGGTCCCGCGGGAGAGATCGGCATTCGGGCGGATGGCATGCCGCCCTATCCCCCGCGGGCAGTCTGGAGGAGGAAGCAACATCCCGTTGCCTTCTGAGAGATAGATTAGCGTCCTAGGTATTTAAAATATTGGATATAGCATCCATCCAATACAATCCAACCGCGGATGATGGTTACCGGACAGCTTTCCATTGCGGGAAGAAAATTCCTCGCGGCGTTTGGACGGTTCTCATATCCCATTAAATAAACAGGCTACCTACCGAACCGCAGTTTGAGGCATAACCAATGAGCGACCAGACGATAACGCTCGCCGTCATCATCATCTACTTCATCATCGTGATCGGCGTCGGCTACTACTTCTACCACCGCTCGACCAACCTCTCCGACTACATCCTCGGCGGCAGGTCCCTCAACCCCTACGTGACCGCCCTCTCCGCTCAGGCCTCTGACATGAGCGGATGGCTGCTGATGGGGCTCCCGGGCTCGATCTACGTCGCCGGCATGGGCGAGGTATGGATCGGCATCGGGCTCGCGATCGGCTCCTATCTCGCTTGGCTTCTGATCGCCAAGCGCCTGAGGATCTACTCCGAGAAGGCGAAGAACTCCCTCACCCTCTCCGAGTACTTCGAAAACCGTTTCCACGACAAGAGCGGCTGGCTCAGGACGGTCAGCGCCGTCATCATCCTGTTCTTCTTCACCATCTACGTCGCCTCCGGGTTCGTGGGCGCCGGGAACGTCTTCAGGATCATCTTCCCGGACTTCTCGTACACCGTGGCCATGATCATCGGCGCGGTGGTGGTGATCTCGTACACCTTCCTGGGCGGCTTCCGCGCGGTCTGCTGGACCGACCTCCTGCAGGCGCTGCTGATGATCTTCGCCATCATCCTCGTGCCGCTCGCCGTCATCAACGACCTCGGCGGGTGGGACACCACCATGGACATACTCGACAACATGATGTCCGAGGGCACCATCCCCGACCACTTCACCAGCCTCTTCTACGACAACGGCGAGAGCATCGCCATCGCCACGGTCATCTCCTGCCTCGCGTGGGGGCTCGGCTACTTCGGGATGCCCCACGTGGTGGTCCGCTACACCGCCATCAAGAACCCCAAGGACCTGAAGATCTCCCGCCGCGTGGCCACCATCTGGATGGTCATCTGCCTGGCGGCCGCCTGCGTGATGGCCATCGTCGGGAGGGCCTACTTCCCCGACGAGTCCGCCCTGGTGGGCGACAACCCGGAGAACATCTTCATCTCCCTCGCCGACTCGCTCTTCCCGGCGGCCCTCGCCGCGGTGATCTACTCGGCGCTGCTGGCGGCCATCATGTCGACCGCCGACTCGCAGCTGCTGGTCGCCTCGGGCGCGGTCTCCAACGACCTCTACAACCGCCTCTTCAAGAAGAAGGCGGACGACAAGAAGCTCATGTGGATCGCCAGGGGCGTGGTGATCGTCATCGCCGTCATCGCCGCCCTCCTCGCCCTCGACCGGGACGGGGCCATCATGGACCTCGTCTCCTACGCCTGGGCGGGCTTCGGCGCCGCCTTCGGACCGGCCGTCATCCTCTCCCTGTTCTGGAAGAAGACCAACGCCAAGGGCGTCATCTGGGGGATGCTGACCGGCTTCGTCACCATCATCCTGTGGAACACCTTCCTGATCTCCGGCGGCATCATCGCCGGCGGGGACTGGTGCATCTTCGACACCGGCCTCTACGAGCTGGTGCCCGGCTTCCTGTTCTCGCTCATCGTGACCATCGCCGTCTCGCTGTACACCGGCGGGGCCGACGAGGAGGTCCAGAAGGAGTACGAGGACTACGAGGCCGCCGTCGCCGACCCCGACTGGGGCTCCGACCCGGAGGTCACCGGGCCCCAGACCAAGCTGAAGGACCAGTAAACATGTTACCGGGCGGGCCGGGAGGCCCGCCCTTATTCCGTTCCCCCGCCGATATTGGATGGGATAAAGAAGAAAGAAAGGCTGTGGGGAGGGGGCGGCAACCCCCTCCCAGGGGGAGTGGCTAAGGGGTTTGTTTTCAGAGCATGCCGAGGACCAGGTCGGAGTAGGCGACCGGGTCGTCGAGAGGCTGCCCTGCCATAAGGCAGGCCTGGCCGTACATGACCTTGACGATCTTGGCGGCCTTGTCCTTGTCTTCTTTGAAGGCCTTCTCGAGGGCCTTGAAAGCGTCAGAATCCGAGTTCAGCTCGAGCACGCGGGCGGCCTTCACGCCGTCGCCGGCGGCCCCGGGCATGTCCCGGAAGTACTTCTCCACCTCGAACGTGATGCTGCCCTGGGTGGTCAGCAGCACGGCGTGGTTCTTGAGTTTGTGCGAGATCTTCACGGCGGCGACGGAGTCCCCGAGGGTCTCCTTGGCGAAGTCGGTGAGGTCCTTGTACTCCTCGTCCTTCTTCTCGGCGGCCTTCTTCTCCTCGTCGGTCTCCAGCCCGAGGTCCTCGTTGGTGACGTTGCAGAACTCCTTCTTGTCGTACTCGCGGAGCACGTTCGCCACGAACGAATCGATCTCGTCGGTGAAGGCGAGCACGTCGTAGCCCTTGGCGAGCACCGGCTCGGCCTGCGGGAGGTCCTTCGCGTGCTCGACGGTGTCGGCGCTCACGTAATAGATCTTCTTCTGGTCCTCCGGCATCGACTTGACGTACTGTGCCAGGCTGATGAGTTTTCCTTCTTTCGCGGACCCGAACATGAGCAGGTCCTTGAGCAGCTCGGCGTCCTTCCCGTACTGGTCGACGCAGCCGTACTTCAGCTGCCGGCCGAAGCTCTGGTAGAAGGTGGCGTACTTGTCGGGCTCCTTCTCCATCATCTTCGCGAGCTCCTTCTTCACCTGCTTGGTGAGGTTGGCGCCGACCGCCTTCAGCTGGTAGTCGTGCTGCAGAACCTCCCTCGAGATGTTGAGGCTGAAGTCCGGGGAGTCGACCACGCCGCGCACGAACCGGAAGCAGTAGGGCATCAGGTCCGCGCACTTGTCCATGATCAGCACCCCGTTGGAGTACAGCTGGAGCCCGGGCTGGAAGTCGCGGGTGTAGAAGTCGTACGGCGCCTTCGAGGGGATGAACAGCATCGCCTTGTAGGTGACGTTGCCCTCGACGCTCACGCGGATGACCGAGAGCGGCTTCTCGTAGTCGTGGAACTTGTCCTGGTAGAACTGGATGCACTTCTCGTCGGAGGCCTCCTTCTTGGACTTCTTCCAGATGGGGACCATGGAGTTGACGACCTTGTCGACCTTGGTGGTCACGTACTCCCCTTTCGGGTTCCCGTTCTCGTCCTTCTCGCCGGTCTCCTTCCACTCGCTCTGGTCCACCGTCATGTGGATCGGCCAGCGGATGTAGTCGGAGTACTTCTCCACCAGCTCCCGGAGCCTCTCGGTCTCGAGGAACTCGGAGTACTCCTCGCCCTCCGCGTCGGGCTTGATGTGGACTATGATATCAGTTCCGAAGCCGTCCTTCTGGGTCTCCTTGATGGTGTACCCGTCGACGCCGTCGGACTCCCATACGTTGGCGGTGTCCGAGCCGTAGGCTTTGGAAACTACCTTCACATTGTCGCCGACCATGAAGGCGCTGTAGAACCCGACCCCGAACTGGCCGATGGCCTCGGTGTCCTTGTCGTCGACCTCCTGCTTGAACTCGAGGGTCCCGGAGTGGGCGATGTAGCCGAGGTTCTTGTCGAGCTCCTCGGCGGTCATCCCGATCCCGTTGTCGGAGACGGTGACGAGGCGGTTGTCGCGGTCGATCTTGATGTCGATGCGCAGGTCGTCGCGGCTCACCTTGGAGTCGGGCTCCTGCATGATCTTGTAATTGAGTTTGTCGAGCGCGTCGGAGGCGTTCGAGATGAGCTCCCGGAGGAAGATCTCCTTGTGGGTGTAGATGGAGTTCACCATCATGTCCAGAATGCGCTTCGACTCGGTTTTGAACTGTCTCTTTGCCATTCGGATCACTTGTCTGATGGCAGTATAGTGAATGCGCTTCTATATAAACGTTATGAACCGGAGGTTAACAACCGGACAGGATGTGTGAGGACGCTCAGCCCGAGTCCGACGTCGCGTACGCGGAGTACTGGCTGTTGACGTAGTCGAGGCTCTGGTCGAGCCAGTCGATCAGGTACTCCATGTGCGAGTTCCAGGTCCGCAGCTGCACGAACTCGAGGGGGTTGGACCAGAACGAGACGCCCAGGAACGGCCACCGGTCGAAGTTCATGTCGAAGTCGTCCTGGTGCTGCTTCTCCTCCTCGTAGAGGGTGTCCCACAGCGCCTTCATCTCGTCGGTGTACTCCGCGAGCAGGTCCGCCACCTCGGTCTTGAACTCGTCGTACTGCAGGAGCGAGTGGTACCATCCGTTCATCTCGTACGCCCACAGGTTGTCGGAGTCCTTGGTGTGCTGGTTGCGGGTGTTCCCGGAGCTGGTGTCGAAGTCCCAGACGGGGCCGCTGGAGATCGTCAGGTGGTCGTCTCCCTCGTAGGCGAGGGTGTTCCCGTAGACGGTAAAGTAGAAGCTCGACCAGTTGATGTCCTGCGTGGTGAAGACCTCGTTGACGATGTAGGTCTTCGCGAAGCTCTCGGTGTCGAGGTAGGCCTGGATCTCCTCGTAGGAATAGGAATCGGGGCCCGCCTGGAGCATCGAGACGACCGTCTCGAAGAGGCTCTGCACGGTGTCGAACACCCCTTCCGCGAGCTCGTCCCCGTCGGGGTCGGCGAACTCGTAGGGGTGGTAGCCGAGCGTGAAGTAGTCTACGCCCTCCACCGCGCCGCCGGAGTACTTCTCGTCGTCGGCCGCCCAGCCGTTCATCTCCAGGAGGTACTGGTAGGTGTAGGCGGTCCCTGAATCGTCCGTCGTGTACACCCGACCCTCCGCGACCTCCAGCTGGTCGCAGAGCAGGTACACCCCCTCGTAGTTCCCGTCCAGCCAGACGTTGACGAACGTCGTGCTGCTGGAGTACAGCCCGAGGAGGGCCGCGGTGTTGTACGCGAGGTAGTCCCGGCTGAGGCTCTGGTCGATGCAGTTGGCGATGAGGGTCCACTCGGTGTACGAGCCGTTCCCGAGCAGGTCGACGCTCTGCGCGAACCTGATCTTGAAGGGCTTCTTGGGGAGCTCGTACCAGTCGTTGTTGCCGTACCAGGAGGTGTTCCCGCGCCCCCTGATCTCCGCGTCCTCGTTGTCGAGCTCGTACGCCGAATCGCAGTTGTCGAGGGTGATGGTGCAGTCGGTATAGCTGTCGTGCGAGATCTCGGTGTCGTACCCGTCGGTGTCGATGTACATGTTGGGCAGCGTGTACGATTTCGCGGAGCTGCTGTCCACGGACACCCACAGCCCGGCGGCGACCACGACCGCCACCGCGATGAGGGCGAATGCCGCCTTCGCCGGTCTTCTCACAGCCTCTGCCACTCCGTTGTCTGGATGTCGGAGACCGACACCTCGAGGTTGCCGTTCATGACGCGGATCTCGTCGACCAGGGCCTTCGAGTCGAAGTCGTCCTTGACCGTCATCTCGTAGGTCAGGCGGAACATGCTGCCCATGTTGGTGGTCCTGACCTTGGTGAGCCTGATGTCGGTGGCGTACTTCTTCAGCACGTCGTCGAAGAGGCCGGTGTAGTTGAGGGACTCCGGGATGGTGACGTTGAGGGTCTTGCGGTTGTCCCGCGGCGGCTCCCTCCCGGAGAGGCGCTCGTAGGCCACGAAGAAGAAGGCGAGGATCAGGACGAAGATGATGCCGTAGCCCAGGAAGCCCGTCCCTATCAGCAATCCCGCGCCCATGGCGATGAAGATGGCGCCGATCTCCGCCGCGGTGCCGGGGACGGAACGGAACCGAACAAGGCTGAACGCCCCCGCCACGGCGATCCCCACGCCGATGCTGTCGCTGACCACCATGATGATGACCGCGACCACCGCGGGGATGAGGGAGACCGTCACCAGGAAGCCCTCGCTGTAGGAGTTGTTGTAGGCGTAGACGACGGCGATCAGCATCCCCACGAAGACGGCGCAGACCACCACGAGCAGGAACTGCTCGAGGGTGAAGGTGCTGATGTAGGGATTGTCGAATATGTTGTCGAAGAACGATGCCATCCTCACTCACTCCTGCGCCGTTAGCCGAATCTCGATTTTTGTCCGCAGATATTAACCCGAGCCTGACCGCCCGTCTGGGTTGTCGTTACAGCCTTGCCCGTCTGATACCGACCGAACCCGTTCTCAGCAGTGATAATGTTCGTTTATTGATAAACATTAGGCAAGGGTCACCCGTAAACGGTCATGTCCAGCAGGAGGACCGAGAGCAGGGCGAAGAAGCAGGTGAAGAGCACCGCCCCCGTCAGCGTCCCGGCCGCCAGGGACTTCTGCCCCACCCGCCGCATGGCCGCGACCTGGATCCCGGCCGCGAAGGCCATGATGAGGCCGGCCGTCAGCGCGTAGCCGAAGGGGCCGATGGTGTCGGCGATGGAGCCGGAGGCCCGGCTGCCGCCGTAGTCGTCCGCGAGCGGTCCGCCGTTGCCGAACAGCGCATGTGCCAGATCCGCCCCGCCTTCGATCATGAGGTACAGCCCCACGGTGAACAGGGCGATGCCCAGGATGCACAGGGCGGCCGTGTACCCGACCTCCCGGGGCTCGACGGAGGGCTTCGGGGCGGGGTTGTCCTTGTAGCCGCTGCCGGCCCCCTTGCGGTTGCGGTGGACGAACTGCATGAAGACGAAGAGGATGACCACCAGCAGCTGCGCCTCCGCGAAGCCGATGTCCGCGACCAGCGCCATGGCCTCGAGGATGACCGTCCCCAGGGCCACCGTGACGGTCTCGATGCGGCGGTTGATGTCGAGGTTCTCGACGTCCACGACGAGGGCCATCATCACCAGTGCCAGGATGAGCGCCGATATCGCCGCCCCGTAGGTGTTGCGGGTGACGTCCGCCGGGCCCGAGAACACCGAGATCACGAACACCGGCAGGGTGCACATGAGCCCTCCGCCGAGGATCCCCACCCAGTAGGCGGGGACCCCGCCGGCGGGAGAGACCCAGCGGATGCTGCGGGCCAGGCAGAGCGCCCCGATGACGACGAGGATGAATCCGACCGGGATGCCTATGAACCAATCCACGGGTAACCGAAACGGGAGCAGATTATTAATGAGTACGCAATCGCTGTATCGGTAAACATGGCGGGATACCAAGCGGTGTTCAAACGGGTCGAGATGAAGTACATCATGAGCCCCGCCCAGAAGCAGGCCGTGATGGACGCGATCGAGGGCAAGATGCTGCTCGACGGCTACGGGCGCACCGAGATCCGCAACATCTACTACGACACCCCGGACTTCCTGCTCGCCCGCCGCTCCATCGAGAAGCCGCTCTACAAGGAGAAGCTCCGCACCCGCTGCTACGGGCAGCCGGAGCCCGGCGGGAAGGTCTTCGTCGAGCTCAAGAAGAAGTACGAGGGGGTGGTCTACAAGCGCCGCCTGGCACTTCCCATCGAGGAGACCGAGGCGTGGCTCGACAGGAGGGAGTCGGGGCCCGACTCGCAGATCGGGAAGGAGGTCGATTACATGTTCCGGTACTACCCGCAGCTCGGCCCGCGGATGTACCTCTCCTACGAGCGCGAGGCGTACTATCCCGCGGACCCCAACACCGACCTGCGGATCACCCTCGACGAGCGCATCACCGCGCGGCTCGACGACCTGCACCTGATGAGCAAACCCTCGGGGACGGAGCTCATCCCGGACGGGACCCTCATGGAGATCAAGACCGGCACCGCCGTCCCCCTCTGGCTGGCGCACGTGATGTCCGAGAACCACATCTTCCGCGCCCCCTTCTCGAAGTACGGGAACGCCTACAAGAAGCTCCTCTTCGACCGGGTCGACTGGGAACTGGTAGACTGAAAATTCTCGCTGCAGAGAAGAGAATGAGGGCCGGGGGATTCCCCCGGCCGTCAATATATTGACTGCCGAAGCTCAGCTCGGAGGGGCGCCGGCGTTGTCGAGCATGGAGCGCTTCAGCTTCCACAGCTTCTCCGACAGGTCGACGTAATAGGTCTGCGGGTTGGAGAA
>JBMNQO010000007.1:0-44886 GCA_050944195.1 Methanomethylophilus sp.
AGGCCCTCGACATGAACCACAAGATCGCCCTGCTGGCCGTCTCCCGCTGCATGAAGGGGATGCCCAGCATCAGCAGCACCGCGGCGGAGAAGACGTACAGAGTTGTATGCGAGGAGTACGAGGTCCCTGCCAGGCGCCACACGCAGTTCGCCTCCTACATCTCCGACTTAGCCCGTGACGGCCTGGTGCGGACGGAGGTCCGCCGCGAGGAAGAAGGGGGAAGGGCGATGTACATCATCATCGACGACATCCCCCCGCGGGAGCTGGCCAAGAAGCTCGA
This sequence comes from Methanomethylophilus sp., assembly GCA_050944195.1. Taxonomy (GTDB): domain Archaea; phylum Thermoplasmatota; class Thermoplasmata; order Methanomassiliicoccales; family Methanomethylophilaceae; genus Methanomethylophilus. The sequence goes on from JBMNQO010000007.1 coordinate 281, forward strand.
ATACCTCATCGAGACCGACCAGCTGGCCGAGGAGAAGAGGCGCGCCGAATGAAGTGCGACCTCTGCGATGCGCCGGCGGTCACCTTCGTGCGCTACAACGGCGCCCATCTCTGCGCCGAGCATTTCTGCCGCTACGTCGAGCGCCGCGTGAGGAAAGAAGTTCGCAAAGAGGTCTCCCTGGAGAGGGGGGACACGGTGGGAGTGGCCGTCTCCGGCGGCAAGGACAGCATGGTGATGCTGAGCATCCTCTCGGAGCTGTTCAACGAGAAGAACGGCATCAAACTGGTCTGCATCTCGCTCGACGAGGGCATCGTCGGCTACCGCCCGCCCAGCCTCGAAATAGTGAAGAAATTCTGCTCGGAGAAGGGCATCGAGTACCGGGAGCGCTCGTTCTCCGAGATGGGGCTCTCAATGGACGAGATCGCCCCCGTCTCGGGCCCGGAGAGCCCCTGCACCTACTGCGGGGTGTTCAGGAGGAAGCTGATGAACGACGAGGCGCGGAGATGCCATTGCAAGTACCTCGCCACCGGCCACAACCTCGACGACATGGCGCAGTCGGTGATGATGAACTTCGCCAGAGGGGACATCGAGCGTCTGGCGCGGATGGGCCCGCACGAGAACCCGCCCGCGGGCATGGTGCCCCGCTTCTACCCCCTGCGGATGATCCCCGAGAAGGAGTCTCTGCTCTACTCCATCGTGAAGGGCGTCCCCCACTGGGACGGCGAGTGCCCCTACTGGCAGGAGGCCCTGCGCAACGAGTACCGGGACATCGTCGACGGGCTCGAGGACCGCACCCCAGGGGCGAAGTTCAGCATCCTCTCCTCTTATGACAAGCTGCGCCCGATGCTCGCGGAGAAGTACCCGCACGCGGGAATGAAGACCTGCGCCTGCGGGGAGCCCTGCAACGGGCCCCGCTGCAAGGCGTGCGAGTACGAGGAGACGCTCAGGAAGAAACTGGGCAAAGATTAATCACAGGTCCCTGAACGGCACGAGGTCGCAGCAGGTGCACTCGAGGCACATCGTGTGGAAGGTGCGGGTATCGAGCCCGTACCTTTCGAGGACCTCCTTGTGCATCTTGGCGACCGAGATCAGCTCCTCGGGCGACAGCGGCGGGGCGGTGATCCCCGCCTCCTTCAGAGGCCCCGCGTTGAACGAGTGGTGACGCAGCGGGCGGACCGTGGGGACAACCCCCATCTCGCACAGCTGGCACATGCATTTCTCCAATTCCTCGCGGGTCTCCCCGAGGCCGATGATGATGTTCGAGGAGACCTTCCCCTTCCCGAAGCATTTCACCGCTTCGGCGAGGCACTTCAGGATGTTATCACGGTCGAGGTCGGGGCACACCCTCCCGAAGATCTCCGGGGTGGCCGCCTGCAGGTTGAGCTTGATCTCGTCGGCCCCCGCCTCCCTGAAGGCGCGTATCTGCTCGGGGGAGTCGGCGTACGGCTCGATGCCGATGGGCACCTCCTGGAGTTCCTTCCTGATCGCGGAGACGATATTGACGAACCGCTCCGCGGTGGCCTCTACTCCACCTGACGCCACTCCGCTGGTCAGCGCCACCGACTTCGCCCGCCCGGAGCGGACCGACTCGATGCACATGGAGGCGATCTCGGCGTCCGAGAGCCCCTTGTAATCCTCCTCCGGCAGGCGCGGCGAGGCGCAGAAGGCGCAGTTGAAGATGCACCGCGCGTCGATGGTGATGAAGGCCTGCTCGGGGCAGTGGTAGACCACCGGCTCGAACTCGACGCGGTCGAGGAAGGGCTCTCCGCCCTTGGTGAGATAAAGGGAGCCGTCGTCCCTGACATGGAGCTCGAAGTCCCCGCGGTCGTAGGAGAGGCCCTTCTTCACCCTCATCCCGTTGAACTTCAGCACGGCGGAGCCGCTCCCGGCGCCGGGACCGGCGGTGGAATGGGACACCCTCACGGGGGCCTCGTAACCCTTCGGCAGGAGCACCGGCCCGCCGAGTGCCAGCGTCGCCTTCTTGAAGATCAGATCTTCTTCCATTTGGCACCGTCCGCCGTGTCCTCCAAGGCGTACCCCGCTTCCTTCAGGCGGTCGCGGATCATGTCCGCGAGGTCGTACTGCTTCCGCGCCCGCAGCTCCTTGCGGAGGTCAATGAGGACCTGCATGACGGCGTCGAAGCCGCCGTCGGTCTCCTCGTCCTGCGGGTAGATCCCGAGCACCCCGTCGACCTCCTTCAGGAAGCCGAGGATGAGCGCCGCGCCCTCTTTGGTGAGGGTGTGCTCGGCCATCATCTTGTTCGCGGACCGGGCGAGCTCGAAAAGCCCCTCGATGGCGGCGCGGGTGTTGAAGTCGTCATCCATCGACGATACGAAGTTGGCTCTGGCCTCCTGCACCAGCTTCCCGGCCTCGGCGACGTCCCCGGAGGGCGCGTCGCGGGCGGCGGCCTGCAGGTCGCGGTAGCTGTTCCACAGCCTCCCCAGGGCCGCCTGGGCCTCCTTCATGTTGGCCTCCCCGTAGGTCAGGGGGCTGCGGTAGTGGGTGTTGAGGTAGTAGAAGCGGATGGTCTGGGGATTGAACTGCTTGGCCACGTCCTCGACCTTGAAGAAGTTTTTCAGGGACTTGGACATCTTGGCGGTCTGGCCGTCGGCGCCCTTGGTCTCCAGCATCCCGTTGTGCATCCAGTAGCGGGCGAGGTGGGTGCCGGTGCAGGCCTCGGTCTGCAGGATCTCGTTCTCGTGGTGCGGGAAGATGAGGTCGTTGCCCCCGCCGTGGATGTCGATCTCGTCCCCGAGGTAGTGGCGGATCATGGCCGAGCACTCGATGTGCCAGCCGGGCCTCCCCTTGCCCCAGGGCGAGTCCCACGAGACCTCCCCGGGCTTGGCCCCCTTCCACACCGCGAAGTCGAGCGGGTCCTCCTTGTCCTCGTTGGGGTCGAGGCGGCCGCTCGAGCGCATCTCCTCGAGGGTGCGGTTGGAGAGGGTCCCGTAGTCGGGGATCTTGCGGACGCGGAAGTACACGCTGCCGTCCTTCGTGGGGTACCCGTACCCTTTGTCCACGATGTCCTTCACCATCTGGATGATGTAGGGCATGGACTCCGAGGCCTTGGGGTAGATATCGGCCTTCCGGACCCCCAGCGACCGGATGTCCCGGAAGTACTTCTGGATGTACTCGGCGCTGAGGTCCAGCGCCTTGACGCCGCGCTCCCTGGCGCGGTTGATGATCTTGTCGTCCACGTCGGTGAAGTTGGTGACGTAGGTGACGTCGTAGCCGAGGTACCGGAGGTACCGGTTGACCACGTCGAAGACGATGATGCTGCGGGCGTGGCCCATGTGGATGTCGTCGTAGACGGTGACCCCGCAGACGTACATCTTCACCTTGCCCGGCTCGATGGGGACGAACTCCTCCTTGCGGTTGGTCAGCGTGTTGGTGATCTTCAGCGTCATTTCCGCTCCTTCCTGAGCTCGGCGACCTCCGCCCTGAGCTCGGCGACCTCCTTCTCCAGCTCCTGCACCCGGTCCATCATCATGTCGGGGATCTTGTTGTGGTCGAGGGCGTCTTTGAGGTCCACCCGCACCCCGTCGCGCTTGACGATGCGCGCGGGGACGCCGACCACCGTGCAGTTGGCGGGGACGTCCTTGAGCACCACAGAGCCGGCGCCGACCCTCACGTCGTCGCCGATGGTGATGTTCCCGAGGATGATCGCCCCGGCGCCCACGACGATGCGGTTCCCGAGGGTCGGGTGCCTCTTGCCCTTGCTGCTGGAGACTCCCCCGAGGGTCACTCCCTGGTAGAGCGAGACGTCGTCGCCGATGACCGAGGTCTCGCCGATGACCACGCCGGTGGCGTGGTCGATGAAGAACCGCTCCCCGATCTCCGCCCCGGGGTGGATGTCGCAGCCGGTCTCCTGGTGGGCCTTGTAGTTGAGGGCCCGGGCCTCCTCCTTCTTGCCTTCGAGCCAGAGCCTGTGGCTCTCGCGGTACATGCAGACCGCGCGGAAGCCGGTGTGGTACTTCTTGGCGTCGTTCTCGTCGATGATGGCCGGATCGCGGTCGAGCACCGCCTGCAGATCTCCCGGGTAGTAGTCCATCTGAATCGCTACCCCATCCCGCGCGCGCTTATTTATTGTTTCGATAGGGACGGGGATGCAGGTAGGGTGTCTGCGGCCACCGAGACGTCCTTCCCTGAGAAGGCGATGCCGTAGAGGAGGACGGTCCGGGAGAGCCCCTCGCCGTATCCCTTTTCGCGTATCTGGCACAGTGCATCCTTAGCAGCCTCGGCGGGGTCGGAGGCGCGGGAGCGCTTGATCTCGATGATGATGCTCGGGCGCCTGATGTCCCTGCTCTTCAGCCTGATGTCGTAGTACCCGCTCCCCGCCTCGCGGTCGGCGTCCAAAGTATAGGCGCCGCGCAGGTTCAGGAGGAGCGACACGACGATCGCCTGGTACACGTGCTCGGAATCCAGCATCCTGACGCTGAATGCGCTCTCCATCAGGGCATGCAGGGAGGATTCCATGGCCGCCGTGTCGCAGGCGGCGACGGCGTTGCAGAAGGTCTCGATGCCGGGCTTCAGTCCCGCGTTCCAGTAAGGTTCCAGGATGACGCCCGAGTAGACCTCCCTCATCTCCCAATTGGGGATCGAGATGAGGTATTTGCCGTCCTTCTCCTCCGCGCGCAGATAGCCGGTCGCGGCCATGACCGAGTACAGGTTCTTGCCGGCGGGATTCGAGAGGTCGTCGTAGGTGATGTCCGATCTGATCTCAGCGACGACCTCGTCCCCCGAGGCCAGCCTGGACAGCTTCGAGAAGGTATCGGCGTCGGTTCTCGATACCATCTCCGCGATGATGTCGTTGGCGCCGGTCTTCCCCCAGTACGTGTCCGGCTTGAACCGGTCGTTGACATAGTTCAGGACGCTCCAGGGATTGTAGACGTCGGCGTTCCCGAAGCGGTAGCCGTCGTACCACTCCTTGGCCTCCGCGAACTTCTCGGGAGCCCCGAAGTCGGCGCAGAGCTTCTGCACCTCGTTTTCCGTGAACCCGAACATATCGTCGAATCCAGTGGAGAGGATGCTGTTCGTGTAGAGGTTGTTCAGCCCGCTGAAGATGCTCTCCTTCGAGATCTGCATGACCCCTGTGAGAATGGCCCTGTCCAGCGAATCGTTGCCTTTGAGGGCCATGGTCAGGAACATGCGGAAGAAATCGATGGTTCCGCGAAGCTCCGGGTTGCCGAACATGTGATTGATCGGCGAGTCGTATTCGTCGATGATGATCGTCACTTTCTTCCCGTAATGCTTTCTCAGCATCTTCGAGAGCCTCAGAAGCGAGAATGCAACGCTGTCCCCGTCCACGTTGCCGCTGCGGTAATCCTGATACTGCTGCCTGTCTTCAGAATCCAGTTTGTCGGAATCCCGCAGTTCCGGGAAATCGCCGTAGACATCCATCATGTACAGGCGCATGAAGTTGATCGTTTTCTCGACAGTACCGGCATACACGGCCTTGAGGTCCAGATTGATTACCGGGCAGGAGTTCTTGACGGGATCGTCCTGCCTCAGCTCGGAGACCTTCAGTCCGTCGAACCATGTGTTGCCCTTGTACTTCAGGTTCAGGTAGGCATCGATCATGCTCAGGTTCAGCGACTTCCCGAAGCGGCGGGGCCTGGTGAAGAGGAAGACCTTGGTGCTTCTCCGCTTAAGGATTCCGTCGATAAGCTCGGACTTGTCGACGAAATACCCGCCTTTATCACGGATGTCCTTGAAATCGGAGTTGCCGATGGCCGCTTCCATCGACTGCCAATCAATTGCGTCGTTTATATTGCTGTCCGTCCTGTGTTCTTTCCCGTTTTCCTTGTCGAAATGCATGGCGGGATGAGCTGCCGACGGACGGTATTTCAAGCGGGCATATTGCAATCAGCAGGAGTCAGCGTTTCAGACCTTCTTCCCCTTCCCCAGTTCCCTCCGGACGTAGCGCAGGGTGTAGGGGCAGACGGCGAAGCACCGCCCGCAGAGGTATTCTCCGCTCCCGGGCTCCCCGAACTCGACGGAGGCCTCCACGCACTTCCGGCGGTCGTAGAGCTCGTCGCGGGAGGTGCCGGGAACCCATATCACATTCTTGATCGCCTGCCCCGGGCAGGCGCGGACGCAGGCGTCGCAGCCCCCGCAGCGGCTCTCTGTTGCCGGAGGATCGGGCGGGAGGGGGGCGGAGGTGAGGATGCTCGAGAGCCGCACCGCCCCGCCGAAATCGTGGGTGACGAGGAGGTTGCTCTTGCCGATCCACCCGAGCCCCGCGTGCACGGCGACCGTCTTGTGGGCGAAGTCGGAGGTGGTGGGGTCCAAGCGCTTGACGGAATCCGTTGTTACGGCCTTCGAGGCATAGCCGTTGGCGGCGAGGTAGGCCGAGCCCGCGCGGACGATGGAGTTGAGATGGGAGTTGAGGATGCTGTACATGTGCCAGTACTCCTCATTGGGACCCTCCTGCAGCTGCGCGGCGATGTGCGCGGGGACGGCGACGGCGACCGAGACGCCGGTCGTCATGTAGCCGTCGACGATGCCCCGGAGGTCCGCCACCCCGGCGAGCACCGCCCCGTTCTTCCGGAGGACCCTGAAGAGCCCCTCCTTCAGTTCCGCCGGGTCCTGCACCGTCCCACCTTTATCCGGAACTCATTCCTCGAAGCCCTTCCCGTCCTCCTCCGCCTCGGGGGCGAAGTTGACGGCCGGGCAGGGCCCGAAGCACTTGCAGCAGAAGATGCAGTCGTCCTCGTGGATGCGCACCTTCCCGCCCTCCATGTAGAGGGCCTTCGACTCGCAGCGGGCGGCGCACAGCCCGCAGCCCACGCAGTTGAAGGCGCGGGCGATCAGCTGGATGGCGCGGTCCATGTTGTTCTTGGCGTCGTTCTTGACGAAGGCCTTGCTGACGATGGAGCCGTCGCCGTAGAAGGTGACGTAGTTGGCCTGGAGGGTGTTGTTCTCCTCGTCGACCTCGATGATCCACCCCAGGGAATGGGTGAACGGCTCGAGGACCCGCAGGTCGATGGGACGGGAGAGGGCGGCCTCGATGCTGTAGCCCATGGTGCACGGCGAGTAGCCGTCCTGCACCTTGACCGCCACCGGGCCGTCGTCGCGCTCCTTTTTCTTCCGCGTCATGGGCGGGACGTCCTTCCCGGTGACCCGCTTGATCTCGTCCTTCACCGACTGGGGGACGGTCTTCCAGCGCCAGAGGCCGTACTCCTTGAACTCCGGCGGGAGGCCGTTCTCCTCTGTGTATTTGGAGAGGTAGGAGTCCCACTCGGGGTAGCGGGTGGCCCGGGACACCGTGTCGAGGTCGGCCATGTCCGAGGCGGGGCACATGAAGCACCCGATGCGGTCGAGGCCGTGGGCGTACCAGCAGTTGTAGGGCTCCTTCTTGTAGAAGATGTACAGCCAGACGTGCATCGCCATCCAGTTCTGGATGGGCGAGGCGCCGATCTGCCCGGGGGTCCAGGGGTTCTGCCAGACCCGCGGCTTGGCGTTGCGGGCCTCCGACTCGTACCTCCTCTGTCCGATGAACGAGAGCACCCCCTTGGGGAACTTCTCGGAGATCAGCGCCACCGTCGGGCCGAGCTTGTTGGTCTTGCAGCACCAGCGGTAGTCCTTGGCGGGCGGGCCGAAGTACACGAGATTGCCGAAGAAGGCGTTCTCGGGGGCCTTCTGCTCGATCAATTCGAGGTTGTGCCGCTTCGCGAAATCGTGGACGTACTTCACGGTCTCGTCGAGCTCCAGGCCGGTGTCGACGAACATCGGCTTGGCGTCGATGCCGGCGTCCATCGCCAATAGCATGCAGGCGAGGGAGTCCTTGCCGCCCGAGAAGGAGACGGCGACCGGGAGGTCGGGGTGCTCGGCGGCGGTCTTCTTCATGAAATCGATGGCCTCGTCGCGCCGCTTCTCGATGACCTTCTTATTGGCTTCCACAACGTCGTCCCAGGTATGTGCCAGATCGGAGGATATCATGTCCTCCGGCTTGTGCCACCGGGTCTTGACCGCGAGCCCCTTGCCGGCCGTCCTCATCTCCTCCGAGGACATCTTGGCGACGCCGGTGCCGACGACCGTGCCGTCGGAGAGGAGCATGAGGACCTCGTCCTCCTTCCCGATCTCGTCGTCCACCTCCTTGATGCCGGGGACCATCAGGTTCCGGTTCTGGCGGATGAACTCCGCCGCGTCGTCGTTGAGGATCACCCTCCCCTTGGAGGCCTTCTTGGCGATCCTCATCGCGCCCTGCATGCGGATGATGAACCTCCATCCGGCTCCCAGGTCGTACCTGAGGGTGGCGACCACCGCGCCGTCCGAGAGGACCTCCTCCATCCGGTCGATCGACGGCGCCTTGTTCATGACCGCCAGGTGGCCCTCCGGGAGCAATGCCTCCCCGGTGCCCGGGCCGAAGCACTCCTCGCACATCCTCCTCGCCATCTTGAGGTCGTGGTCGAAGGCAGGGCGGGAGTCGGCGGGCGGCGTGAGCGGGGTCTCGTAGGTGTCCCCTCCGCACACGGGGCAGGTCTTCTCATCCATGATCGGGAGGTTGCAGGCGGGGCACCACCTGAGGTAGTTCTTCCCGAGCTTTGTCATGGCCATGCCTCACTCTATGCCAGCGGGGGATATAAAAATTGAGAATCGCGCGCCCGCGGACGTGAAAGATATTAAAGGGCGTTCGCGATGCGAGACCCCGCAAACCTAAGGAAGTGAAAGCCGTGAAGAAGAAGATCAAGGCATCCAGGCGCTCGATGGGCATGAACTACGCGATCAGGGAGATCACCGTGCCTGCGGCCGCCGCCGCTGCCCGCGGGATGAAGATGTACAACTTCAACATCGGCGACCCCAACAAATGGGACTTCCAGACCCCGGAGTACTTCAAGGAGACCCTCCGCCAGGCGGTGGACAACACCGACAACGGCTACGGGGACTCCCAGGGGAACCTCGACCTCCGCGAGGCCATCGTGGACAGGGAGTTCGAGAAGAACGGGATCCATATCCAGGCCAAGGACGTCTACGTGACGGCCGGGGTGAGCGAGTGCATCAACGTCATGTTCGGCGCCCTGGTGGAGCCGGGCGACGAGATCCTCGTGCCGGGGCCGGGCTACCCCAACTACGACCAGTACATCAACTTCTACGAGGGCAAGACGGTGCCCTACCGGATGATCGAGGAGGAGGATTGGCGCCCGGACGTGGACATGCTCCGCGACCGCATCACCAACCGCACCAAGGCCATCGTGGTCATCAACCCCAACAACCCCACCGGGGCGGTGTATGAAGAGAAGGATTTGCGGGAGATCGGCGACATCGCCGCCGAGTACGGCATCCCCGTCATCTCCGACGAGATCTACGACAAGATCGTCTTCGACGAGAAGGCCAAGTTCTTCTCCATGTCGCGCCTGCCGGACGACATACCCAGGGTGATCCTGAACGGGTTCTCGAAGGTCAACCTCATGCCCGGCTGGAGGCAGGGCTACTGCTACTTCATGGACAGCGCGGGGCTGATGGACGAGATCCGCGAGGGGATGATGAGGCAGTTCCGCGCGAGGATCTGCGCCAACGTCCCCTGCCAGGAGGCCGCCAGGGCCTCGCTGCAGGGCCCCCAGGACTACATCGTGGAGATGAACCGCAAGCTGCGCGAGCGTGCGGAGTACACCTACAAGCGGATGAACGAGATCGAGGGCATCACCTCGAACCGCCCGCACGGCGCCCTCTACGCCTTCCCCAGGGTGGACCTGGGCCACGTGTGGAAGGACGACAAGGAGTTCGTCCTCGATCTCCTCAACACCACCGGCGTGGTGATGGTGCAGGGCTCCGGCTTCTGCAAGGAGTTCGGGCAGAGCCACTTCCGGACCATCCTGCTGCCGCCCGTGGAGACCCTCGCGGAGGCCTACGACCTCCTCGAGAAGTTCATGAAGCAGCGCCTCGCCTGAGATCAACCAATTTCCGGGCATCTGGCACATTCTTCCCCGGGGGCCTTCCCGGCCTCCCGGGGTTTAAATATCAACGTTGTGACGTCCCGTCCTCCCGCTGCAATCCCCAGAAACCCTAAAATACCCCTACTCCTATGGAGTCTGGCACTTATGGATCGGATGGATGAGATTGCACTCGAAGATGCCGTGGCATCGATGGAGATCGAAGGCTTCCACGTGACGAAGTCCGACATCGCCCTCGCCAAGAGATGCCTCAGCGGCGAGATCTCGTACGACGATGCGGTGGCAATGGTGATCCGCGGGGACAGCGCGTCTCATGACGGAGCTTGACTACTTCGGACCGTCGGACGACATCTACTGCTACCCCGGAACGGGAGTTCTCAAGAACCGCTTCGGGATACGCGACAGAAAAGCTTTGGAAGAGAAGGAGCGGACCATCACCATGATCCGCCTCGTCGAGCTCGACAAGAACCCCGTCAAGGGGAAGTTCGACCTCGACCACCTGCGTGAGATCCACCGGAGGATCTTCTCCGACGTCTACGACTGGGCGGGGGAGATCAGGACCGTCAACATCTCCCGCGGGAACGTCTTCTGCCAGTTCAACTACATCCCGGAGCAGGCCGGCATACTTTTCGAGAAACTCAGGAAGGAGAATTACCTCAAGGGCCTGGACAAGGACAAAGCGGCCGAGAGGCTCGCCTACTACCTCGGGGAGATCAACGCCATCCACCCCTTCCGGGAAGGGAACGGTCGGGCGCAGAGGGCGTTCATCAGGCAGCTCGCAAGGGAGGCGGGGTGGATCATCCGCTTCGACTGCACCACCGACGAGATGTACGAGGCGAGCGCGGAGGCCTTCGTCGGGAAGTACGATAAATTGACGGCCCTCGTCAAGAGATCGATGGAGAAGGCCGAGCGAGCCTTCCGGAATCCTTCTGAGAATTCAATATGAGAACGGGGGGAGGAACCCCCCGAAAATGTTTTACTGGTTCTTGTCCCCGCAGGGCATCTCCTCGGGCGTCGGCTTGGGGGCGTCCGAGGGCTTGTCGTACATGTACTTCTGGAAGAGCGGGATGATGATGCCCCCGACCGCGTTCCCGGCCACCACCACGAGGATGAAGAGCAGGGCGTTGAGGTTGAAGGCGTCGGCCGCGCAGAAGTAGAACATGTCGGCGATGGAGTGCTCCATCCCCGACAGGATGAAGACCGGGACGCACAGGATGGCGCCCAGGTACTTCTTGTGGACCTTGTAGTAATCGGCGGCGATGAACATCAGGACCCCGCAGAACACGGCCTTCCAGAAGACCATGCCCCACTTCATCCCCTCGATGCTGGCGATGTCCTCGCCGAGGCGGGCGGTGATGAGGGCGCTGTAGACGGCGTCGTAGTTGGCGGTGTTGGTCATGGGCATCGTCTCGCCGACGAAGAAAGCGCCGACGAAATTCCCGACGACCATGATGACGAGGTCGATGATGAAGCTCGGCTTGTTCCTGACCGCGTAGCCGACCTTGCCGGTGTAGAGGTCGAAGCCGAAGGTGTAGACGGTGAAGAGGCCGATCGCGAAGAGGACCGCCCCCACCCACTTGTAATCCGTGGCGACCGATGACATGTAGATGCAGCCGCCGAGTCCGATGGCCATGCCGGCCATGATGGACCTCAGAAAACACTTGCCGTAATGTTTCCAATCCATTTGCAAACACCCCGAGAAGGCCCCGCACGGTTTCTCCTATTATGCATGAACGGGACAGACGGCGGCCTTCGATCGGATAGTAAGCGCGTCTTAGCTTACCGGGGGATGAAATCTCCGTCGCTGTTTATCTACTTGACCGTGGGAGGTATCTTCCAGGCCGACCTTCCGGGCGATGGCGTCGAGGGCCACGTAGGCCGCCAGGGTCGCGACGACGGCGACGAAGGCCCCGGCGATGACGTCCGTGGGGAAGTGGACGAAGAGGTAGAGCCGCGAGAAGCAGACGAAGACCGCCCAGATCCCCAGGATGATGCCCTCCCGGTGCCGGTACAGGTAGACGGCCGCCGCCATCGTGAAGGCGTTGCCGGCATGGGCGGACGGGAAGGAGGCGTTGCCCGGGGCGCCGATGAGGAGCTCGATATCGTACATGTCGAACGGGCGGGTGCGATCGACCAGGGACTTCAGCAGGTCGATGCTGAGGGACGAGACGATCTGCGCGATGACCATCAGGATCCCGATCTTCCGGGTCTGGGGGATGGCCGTCAGGATGAGGCCCGAGAGGATGATGACATAGCTGCTGTCCAGCAGGTTGGCGGCCACGCAAAGACCGTCCAGGACCCAGTTGGACATGTTGTCGTGAATCCAGATGAGGACATCCAGCTCTGACACGGCGAAACATCGCTTGTGCCGTATTTAACGGATGCGAGGGCCCGTTAACGGAAGAACAGCGGACTGCAAAGGAAGTTTGCGGCGGGGGCGGCGGCCCCCGCCGGCGGTGCTCAGGCCTTCTCCAGGCGCTGGAGCATCTTGACCACGGAGTCGACCGCGTCGCGGCCCTTCTCGATGCGGTCGAAGGCCTGCAGCTCGGTCATGTCGGGGCCGGTGACGCCGAGGGCGACCGGCTTGTCGTAGTCGAGCGAGAGGTCGGTGATCTTACGGGAGGCCTGGGCCATGATGACCTCGTCGTGCTTGGTCTCCCCTTTGATGACCGCGCCGAGGGTGATGACGGCGTCGATGTCGTCCTTCTCCAGCAGCTTCTTGATGGCCAGGGGCATGTCGAAGACCCCGGGCACCTTGATGACCTCGGTGATCTTCACGCCGAGGAAGTCCGCCTCGGCCTTCGCCCTCTCGAACATCAGCATCGTGACCTCGTAGTTGAACTCGGCCACCACCGCTCCGATCCTGTACTCCTTCATTTGTTTCATTCCTCCGAATATTTTCGTTAAACTTCATTCACTGCCGGTAGACCGGCCCCTTGTCGTCGAACCCCTGCCGCAGCCCGGTGCCCGCCCTCGCGGTGAGGCGCTCCGGACGGAACAGGAGGTCGTAGACGTTGACGGCGTGCTCGCGCGCCCGGCGGTCGGCCAGCCAGGCGAGCTCCGCCTCATCTTTAGCTTCGTCCTCGTGGACGAAGACCTCGATGATGTGCGTGTTGGTCATCAGCTGGGCCTGGATGAGCCCGTTGGAGGCCTCGTCGGCGCACATCTTGTCCTTCGGCATCGGCCCCGGCATGCCCAGGGCCATGCAGATGTCGCAGTGCTGCTCCTCGATGAGCTTCTTGCAGGCCACCGGGAGGTCCTTCATCCCGGGCACGGTGACCCGGATGATGCGGAAGCCGGTGCCGGTCTTCTCGAGCTCGTCGATGGCCGCTTTGCCCATGTCGTACCTCGCGAACGTGGTGTCCGCGATCCCGATCGTCTTCAGTTGACTCCCCCCATGCTCCTGATCTTGGCCACGATGCGGCGGGTGGCGTTGAGGTCGTCCGCCGTCTCCGTGGCCCGCACGACCTTGATGTTCCCGAGGCCGTTGGCCGCCAGGTCGTTCCTCAGCTGCTCCTCGTTGAAATGCTGGTCGTAGCCGAGGACGATGATGTCCGGTTTGATCTCCTTCACGATGTCGAAGATGCTCCCGGAGCTGTGCCCGACGACCACTCTGTCGACGGGCTTGAGCTCGCCGACAATCTTGGCCCGCATGTCCTCGGGCGTGATGGGCTCGTGCTTCTCCCGGCGCACGGTCTCGTCGCTCGCGATCACGACCACCAGCTCGTCCCCGTAGGCCTTGGCCTGCCGCAGGTACGAGATGTGGCCGGGATGGATGAGATCGAAGACGCCGGAGGCCATCACCCTGGTCAAGGCTCACACGTCCAGCTCGGGGTGCTGCTTCTTGTACTCGCCCCAGGCCTCGATGACCTCGGCGCCGGTCACGAAGGGGATGCCGTGCTTCTCGGCGTACGCCATGCAGTTCTCCTTCGTCTCCGAGTTGCCGTCGTCGCCCATCATCTCGCAGATGGTCGCCGAGGGCTTCACGCCCGCCATGTACATCATGGCGCTCGCGAGCTCGGTGTGCCCGTGGCGGTTGGTGAGGATGTGCTCGCTCGAGTTGAGCAGGTGCACGTGACCGGGGGCGCGGAAGTCCCGTCCGAGGTCATGTGCCAGCTCCTCGCCGGTCTTGCCCTCCTGGAAGATCGTCTTGGCGAACTCGGCGATGGTCAGGGCGCGATCGCGGTCGGGGATCCCGGTGTAGGTCTTCCGGTGGTTGATGGTCACGCCGAAGGACGACTTGGTGTTGTCGTAGGGGATGTCGGTCGGGGCCATGTAGCCGAGGACGGGGTACTTGTCGCGGGCGTCCCAGAACACGTCCGAGAGGAACGGGAGCCCGATCTCCTTGGCGAGGCGGTAGGGGGTGATGCAGCAGAGCAGGCCGCCCGCATCCTTGCGCATCTGCCTGACCGTCTCGTAGGTGACGAACTGCGAGGCGCAGGTCATGTCGCTCTCATGCTCCCGGTCGTCGAAGTCGTAGATGAGGATGATCTTCCCCTCGCGGACGGCCTGGAGCGCTTTCTGGATATTCTCGCTAGCCATATCTGTCGGACGGCATTGACGGCTTGTTTTAAAATAATATATAGGCTACAACCAAAATTGTGGTCGTATGCTGGGAAAGGCGGGAACGGGGGAGATACGTCTTTTTCGGACGGTCCCCCGCCCCCTTGGGATCAGGATGCGGTCGGCAGGGAGGCCTTGGCGTCGCGGTAGAGGCCCTCGGCGGGCTTGAGGGAGAGCCATCCGTCGCCGATGACGATGGGCTTGAGGTAGGTGGACTTCTCGAAGTTCTCCATGTCCTTGTCGAACTGCTCGCGGCTGGTCTCGAGCCCGGTGTCCATGACCACGTAGTTCTGGTAATGGCCCAGCTCCAGGAGCCAGCGCAGGTAGCTGTCCTCGTCGGTGATCCCGAGGCTCTCGAGCACCTCCTTGTCCACCGAGAGCACGGCCTTGGCGTCGTCCCCGGCGGCCACGAAGGCCTTCCAGTTGTGGGCGATGGCGGGGGTGACGAAGAACATCCCCGTGTAGGTCTTCTCCAGTTTCAGATAATTCTCGCCGCCGTCGACGGCGACGCCGACGCAGTCGTCGCACACCCGGCCGGTGTGGTCGCGGAACACGGCGGTCGGCTTGAGGCCGTTCTCCTTGGCGTAGGCGGAGATGTCCCAGCCGTAGTTCCCGCAGAGCGCGTAGTAGCAGGCGATGGCATCGACGGCCCCGCTCATCTGCGTCACCTGGTCCTCGATCTTCTTCATCAGGTCCTTGGGCTCCGCGTGGAGCGCGAGGTCGTTCATGAGGATGGCGACGGTGTACCCCTCCTTGGGGAAGTTCCCGTTCATCAGGTCGTCCTCGGGGATCAGCTTGTAGGGCATGTGCCAGAACTCCAGTTTGCTCTGCGTGGAGTCCTTGTGCTCGTTGTCCGCGAGGAAGATGTGCTTCTCCTCCTTGTCGTTCCTGAGGGACCAGAGCATCTCGTCCTCGAGCATGGGGCAGGCGATGATGCCCAGCGTTCCGTTTGTCATGTATTTGCTATACTTTTGATAGCATATTAACACTTTCCGCTGATTCCGATTTTTTGTTCATGGCCACTAAAAAATCTATTAGGTATCCCTAACCTTTAATTACCCAGAGTCTGATGGGGTGGAAGATGACAACGGGGAACCGCGAGGATTATCTGCTTGCTATACTCAAACTGACCGAGGACGGCAACGTGGCTAAGACCACCGAGCTCGCCACCTTCATGGGGGTCTCTCCGGCCAGCGTCAGCGAGATGCTCAAGATCCTCTCCAAGGACGGCCTCGTCGAGTACGCCAAGTACCGCGGCGTGAAGCTGACCGAGGAGGGACTGACCCAGGCGCGCCTCACCAGGAAGCGGCACCACGTGGTGGAGCGCTTCTTCACGGACATCCTCGAGATGGACCACCAGCAGGCCCACGAGGAGGCCTCCCGCATCGAGCATTCCATCTCCGACGCCTCGGCAGTGAGGATGTGCAACATGCTCGGGAACCCCCCGGACTGCGACTGCCAGTGCTGCGTGGACCCCTGCAAGGGAGTTTCCAATTCTCAGGTCGTCATCACCTCCCTGCTGTCCGACATGCACCCCGGAGACAAGGGGACGATCTCGCACCTCAAGTCCGCCGACGCCTCGATCCTCAAGAAGCTCCTCGCAATGGGGCTGGTCCCCGGGAGGAACATCTCGGTGGACTCAAACGACGGCACCTGGGTCATCACCGTCGGCGACCAGACGCTCGCCATCGACCAGACCGCGGCGACGTACGTCTATATTGAAGTCGGAACCGCCTGAACGGTTTCGGAAAATCAATTTCAGAATCAATATTGAGACCCCGGGGCACCGCCCCGGGGGATTATCGTTTTCAGTCGTGCGTGTAGACGCACGAGACCTTCTGCGGGTCCTTCTTCTCGATCCTGACGAAGCCGAACCTCTCGAACTGCACGGTGTCCGACTTCTCATTGAGGATCGCGTCCTCGACGAGGCCCTTGGCGACCGTGCCGTCGGTCATCAGCACCTCGCAGGGCACCGACTTCCGGGAGACCCACTGCACCGCCCTCATCTTCCCGCCGCGGACGTCAGCGACGTCGTTGCCGGCGTACTGCGCCGGGGTCGAGTAGTTGAGGTTGCAGAGGTCCTTGAGGCGGACCTTCTTGTCCTTGGCGAAGGCCGAGGAGTCCTTCTCGGAGATGAACACCGTGAACGGGTCCTTCAGGTCGTACTCGCGGTAGCCCTTCGAGGGGTCGTCGGGCAGGAGGGGCGCTTTGCCTTTGATCTCGGAAGCGCCCTCGATGTCGTAGCGGACGGGGTCCTGGACGAAGAAGTAGCGGTCGCTGATCGGGTCGATGATGTCCCGGTTCATGCTGTACAGCCCGTCCCAGGAGAAGTTGATGTCCACCGACTTGATCCCGCTCTCCACCCAGTAGCGGCGGATGGCCTCGGGGCGGATGCCGCGACGGGCGAGGGCGCGAACGGTGCCGGTGCGGACGTCGTCCCAGCCGGTGTACTCGCCCTTCCTGATGCTCTCCTTGATGAGCGAGGTCTTGAGCACGGTGTCGGGGATGTGGACCAGCCCGTAGTGGATGTACTCGGGCTGCTTCCAGCCGAAGTAGTCGAAGATGTACTTCTGCCGCAGGGTGTTGTTGAGATGGTCCTTCCCGCGGATGACGTGGGTCATGCCCATGTCGTGGTCGTCGACGGCCACCGAGAGGTTCATCATCGGGTACATGCGGTATTTGTCCCCGGTCCTCGGATGAGGCGTATCTACCGCCCTCAGGGCCACGAAGTCCCTGATGGCGGGGTTGGGGTGGGCGATGTCCGTCTTCACCACGGCGATGGCGTCCTCGAAGCCGGGAGCGCCCTCCATCATCTTGTCGTAGCGCTCGAGCTGCTCGTTGACCGGCAACTCCCGGCAGGGGCAGGCGGTCTTCTGCTCCTTGAGGGACCTCCACTTCTCGGCGTCGCAGGTGCAGACGTAGGCGTGCCCCTGCTCGATGAGCTTCTTCGTGATGTCGTAATAGAGCTCAAAGCGGTCCGACTGGATGAAGGACTTGTGCACTTTGACTCCGAGCCAGTCGAGGTCCTCGGGGATGGTGTCGTAGGCCTCGGGGTCGATCTTCTCGGGGTTGGTGTCCTCGAAGCGGAGGATGAGCTTCCCGTCGTAGCGCTTGGTGTACTCGTCGTTGAGGACGGAGACCCGGGTGTGCCCGATGTGCAGCGGGCCGGAGGGGCCGGGGGCGATCCTCATGACCGTCCTGCCCTTCTCGGCGTTCTCCAGGTCCGGCAGCTCGTAGGTGCGGACCTTCTTCTCCTTCACCAGGAGCGAGGGGTCGATCGACTCCAGCTCTTTGCGCTGGGCCTCCGGCGCCATGGCGTTGACGTCCGCCACGATGCCGTTGATGACCTCGGTGATCCCCTTGACGTCCTTCCGGTACTCCGGGAACGCGCCCAGGACCTTCCCGACGATGGCTTTGGGATTGGCCTTCCCCTTGAACTGGACCGCGTTCTGCAGCGCGAGCTTCCTGATGGTGTCCTCGATGGGCTCTGACATTGGGCGCTGATTCGCGCGCGTCTATTAATACGGTTCCCTTCGGGCTCGCTCCGAATGCAGATAGGCGCCGCCGGCCTCCTTGAGGCGCGCGGGGTCGCCGTTGTACCACTCGCGGAAGCTCTTCCCGGAGGCCTGCACGGCCTTCCCGACGGCCTCGAAGAAGGCGGGGACCTCCTCCATCTTCACCTTCCCGAGCTCGTCGCCGAGCCGCTCCTTCCCGCGGACATGCGAGCCGTTGACGGTGATGAGGAAGGCAGGGTCGTTCCCGAGGGTGCTCCCGCGCAGGCCGATGGAGCCGAGCTGCTGCGCCGTGCACGAGGAGATGCAGCCGGAGATCCGGAGCATCGGCAGGACGCCGTCGGCGAAGCCGTTGCGCTTCTCCATCTCGAGCAGGGACTGCAGCAGCTTATACGAATCGCGGAGCCCTATCTGGCACACCGAGTTCCCGATGCAGCATACGGAAGACTCGAAGAGGGTCTCGGCACCGTCCGAGGTGACCTCGGCGATCCGGTCGGCCTCCTTCCCGGTGAGGTTGATGATGTACACCGTCTCGTTCGGTCCGACGCGGGCCTCGGCCTCGTCGATGTCCTTGATGGCGTTGTAGAGCTCGACGAACTTGGCGGGCTGCATCCGGCCGCCGATGGGGTGGTAGACCACGTAGTAGAGGCCGTGCCGGTACTGCGGGTGCGCCCTCTTCGACGTGGGAACGGAGCCGTCCCCGCGCTTGAACCAGAGGATGTGGTCGGGGAAGACCTCGGGGAGGGACTTGTCCTTCCGGGCCTCCTCGAGGCACTCGTTGAAGGCCTTGACGTAGCCCTCGTCGCCGAGGGTGTCGCGCATGTACCTCACCCTGGCCTTGGAGCGGTCCTGGTAGTTCCCGTGCTTCATGAACATCTGCACCATGGCGGTCAGGAAGATGCAGAGGTCGGCGGGCTCCGCGCCCTCGTAGACCTTGAGCCCGAGCTTCGGGTTCGCCCCGAGGCCTCCGCCGCTGTAGACGTCGAACTTCAAGTCGCTGCGGGCGACGAAGCCGAGGTCCCTGGCGGTCGCGTCGGAGATGTTCTCGAGGGTGTTCGAGAAGCCGACCTTGAGCTTGCGCGGGAGCTTCTTGCCCTCGACGTAGTTGAGCAGGTACCGCGAGGCGCACTCGGCGTACGGCTGCACGTCGAAGGGCGCGTCGATGACCCCGGAGAGCGGGGTGGCGGTGACGTTGCGGGGATAGTCCCCTCCGCCGCCGTAGGTGAGGATGTCGTGGTCGGCGGCGCCCTCGATGATCTCGGGGATCTCCTCCCCGGAGAGCCCGTGCAGCTGCACCGACTGGCAGGTGGTCGTGTGCACGATCGAGGGATGGTATTTCTCGATGCAGTCGGCGATGAACCCCATCCTCTCCTTGGTCAGGCGCCCCCCGGCCATCCGGAGGCGCACCATGCCCTCGGTCCCCCCGCGCTGCGCGTAGGTACCGAAGCCGCCGGAGATCCCCTTGTACTCCTTGACCGACATCTTGCCCGAATAGAAGGCCTCCGTGGCTTCCCTCAGCTTAGGGAGGGTCTTCTTGTATGCTTGAGCGTCCATGGAGGGATAAGCGCTACACGGGTTATTCGTGTTTTTGCAATGCTATGGAGAAAAGCCCCGCCCCGAAGGGGCGGGTAAGGGGTTTTTCGGGGAAGATCAGTCCATCCCGAGGAAGTCGGATTCCTTCTTGGCGGTCTCCTTCTTGAAGGCCTTGGCCTCCTTCTTCGCCTGCTTGTACTCCTCGCGCTTCTGCCTGAGGAGCTCCTTGCCCTCGGCGTCGAGGCGGCCGATGCGGTCCTGGTCCTCGAGGTGCTTGACCTCGGCGCGCAGGTCGTCGGCCTCCTTCTGCTTCGCGGCGAGCTCGGCGTAGGCCTGCTTGCGGAAGTCCTTGAGGGCCTGGGTGGACTCCTCGGCGGAGGGCGCGGTGGCGCTGCTGCCGTCGGGGTTGATGCCGTGCTTGGCGGTGAGGAACCTGGGTCCCTTCCAGCTCCAGTTGCCCATGAGGTGCATGAGCGCGGGGCTGACGTAGCTGACCATCAGCAGTCCGTCGATCAGGATGCCGACTCCGAGCGCGAAGCCGAACTCCTGCAGCATCGACGAGTTGGCGGTCAGCAGGGTCAGGAAGGTGCCGCCCATCAGCAGGGCGCACAGCGAGATGACCGGGCCGGCCTCGCGAAGGGCCATGTTGATGGCCATGTCGTTGGACATGCCCTTGATCTTGTTCTCGCGGATCTTCGTGGTCAGGAAGATCTCGTAGTCCATGCCTAGGCCTAGCAGCACGACGAACAGCACCACCGGCACCAGGAACAGCACCGGGGTGTCCAGGAGGTCCGAGAAGACCAGCCTGGTCACGCTGACGGTGAAGATGACGCTGAGTATGATGGTGAGGATGGCCCTGATGGGGGTCAGGTAGCTGCCGAGGATGAAGAACAGCAGGAAGATCAGGAGGATCATGACGACGACCCTGATCATGCTGAACTGGTCCTCGACCTCGTCGCCGATGTCGCCGATGACGGCCGAGGTCCCGGTCACGTAGGAGGCGGACCAGTAGGACGAGTACAGGCTGTCCCACGAGTCGTCGCCGTCGTGCAGGTCGGCGCGGAGGTCATCGATGAAGTCCATGGTGTTGTCGGACATGGGCTTCTCGGAGGTGATGATCATCATGTCGACGTGGGCGCCGTCGCTCGAGAGGACGCCGGTGCTGACGTTGAGGACGCCGTCGATGATGTTGGCGACGGTGAGCCCGTTGGGGGCGGTGATGGCGGTGTCGGGGGTGACGGTCCTGTCGGGGGTGACGGTCCAGTCGGTGCTGCCGGTGCTCACGGAGGAGAGCTGGGTGAGGAGCGTCCCGATCCCGCTCTGGACGGCGCTGGGCAGCAGGTTGTTGTAGATGTAGGTGTTGACCGTCGCGGCGTCGGTCGTCCCGAGGGCCAAGGCCGTCTGGTAGTAGATGACGTACCACGAGTTCAGCCCGATGCAGGAGCCGACGATGTCGGAGTACTCGGATTCGATCTGACTCGATATCGACATGATGGTGGGCACGACGCCGGTCATCGTCGACGTATCCAGGCCTGTATCGTTCCAGATGACGTAGTTGAGGGTGGTGCCGTTGTAATCGAAGCTGTCCACGGTCGCGACGGACTCGTTGAGCTCCAGGACCACGTAGGTGGGCATGATGGTCCCGCCGTCGGTCTGGGTCATGATGAGGTTGAGGCCGTCCACGGACTCGGAGTCCGGCATGATGCTGATCATGTCGGAGGAGTCCTCGGTGTTCTCGTAGACGTAGATGCTCGGGACGGCTACGAGGATCAGCACCGCGGTGATGGCCTTGGCGTGCTTGTAGGTGTTGCGGGAGAGCCAGGAGAAGTACCTCTTGGAGAAGCTGCAGAGGTGCCTGTAGAGGCCCCTGCTGTTGCCCTTGGCGAGAAGGGCGTCGGTCTCCTGGTACTTCTTGATGTTGGAGGGCCAGAAGATCTTGTCGTGCGCCAGGTTGATGAGCGAGGGCACGAAGGTGAGGGCGGCGATGAGCGCCACCAGGATGCCCATGGCGAGCCCGATGCCCATGGTCTGCACCAGCGAGAAGCTGCAGAGAGCGAGGGCGGCGAACCCGATCATGACGGAGATGCCGGAGGTGAACACCGACTCCCCGCCCCACATGATGGCCTCGCGGAGGGCGTCCTCGTGCGACTTGCCCTTCTTGCATTCGTCGCGGTAACGCGTGATGATGAAGATGGCGTAATCGCAGCCCGCACCCAGCATGACGACCAGCATCAGGGTCGAGGTGATGTAGTAGATGTCGAGGAAGGTGCCGAGCACGTACAGCAGGCACATCGCGATGCCGTACGCCATGCCGACGACCGCCGGCGGGAGGACCGCGGTGACGAGGGCGTAGAAGAACAGTCCCAGCAGGATGAAGATCAGCGCCACGGAGAGCGGGTCGACCTTCTTGACGTCGTCCATGGACGACTCCTCGGTGTCGTAGGAGATGGCGTCGTTGCCGGTAACGTAGGTGGTGAGGTCGGCGCCGACGGTCTCCTTGGCCTGGTCGACCATGTCGCGGATGTTGCCGGTCTCGTGGACCATGTCGAAATCGATGCCGACGTTGTTGGAGAGGGCGATCAGCATGACGCCCGCGGTCGACGCGTCGGTCTTAGAATAGGTACCGTAATTCGATACGGTGATCTTAGTTCCCTCTTCGAGACTGGAATCCGCGTACTCGGTCTCGACGAGTTCCTTGAACGTAGAATAGACATTGTTCGCGTCTTCCAGTTCGGAAGATGAGTTGTAGGCGATGACGAGGATGTCCGAGAGATCTACCGAAGTATCGCCGAAATACTCATCGATGATCTCCGATCCTTCGGAAGACTCGGTGCTCGAGCCAGACATCTCGCTCATGTCGTACTCGAGGACATCGTTGGACTTCAAGGCGAAGGGGACGGCAACGATGAGAACAACAATCCAGAGGGCCACGATGGCCTTGGAGTGTTTCATGATTGTGTCCGCTAGCTTGGAAAACATAGTTTTCACCTATGCTTCGGGCTTATCTTTTCACAATATAAATGGGTTTTGAACATGGTCAAAATCCACACGGCGTCAGACTATGCAATTTTTTGACAAAATGTAATAATGACGAATCGATTCGCAGTTACCCTTAACAAATCGATTGGAAGACGGCTGATTCGACAAAATTTTCTGGATTTTATTTTTGAACGTGCTCAAATTTTAAATATGCCTCCAGTATGATGGCATAAGGTATCATGGCCGCAGTCAGCAATGCACAGGTCGAGAAGCCCGCCAAGAAGACGGCGGACGAGAAGCGCGAGGAGGCGCGCTACAAGATCAAGAAGGCAGCGATCGAGCTCTTCTACGAGAAGGGCTACGAGAACACCACCACCCGCGACATCGTCCTCAAGACCGGCATCCTCAACGGCAGCATCTACAACCGCTTCCACAGCAAGGAGGACATCCTCGTGAGCGCCATCACCGACGGCATGAGGAACTTCCTGGACGGGTCCCGGGACGTCATCGACGAGGTGAAGGACCCCATGGCGGCCATCGTCCTCCCCTCGGCCGTCGAGCTGTACCTGGCGAGCATCTCCCCCCGGGCCGCCGACATCCTCTACAACGCCCACCGCTCCTGGGAGGCGGTGTGCGCCTACGCCGACATCTACACCGAATGGTACGAGGACGTCTTCAGCAAGTACGGGGCGGTCGTCGACCGCAACACCCTCCGCTTCCGCATCACGGCCATCCTGGGGACCGTCGGCAACGTCTGCGCCATGTACGCGCACGGCTCCAATCTCTCCTACCGCGAAGTGCTGACGGCGGCCGTCCGGCTGGCCAGCGGCATCGTGGAGATCCCGGTCTTCGACGTCCCGGCGCTGGTGGACAAGGTCGAAACCATCGTGGAGTCCGGCGAGTTCATGATCGCCGGCCACAGCTTCAGGGACATCGTCAGCAGCATCCCGAAGGAAGAGCCACCGAAAACCGATTAAGAGAGAGCCCGATTCCCATTCATGACAATCGACCTATCGGGCGCGCGCAGGATCGGGGAGCGCATCGACCCGGACGGATACGACGCGACCAGGTACATGCAGGGCGACCAGTCCGCCACCTTCCTTTTCGAGGATCTGAACGGCGGGAAGGCCGCCGGCAACGTCTACTCCACCAGGGAGAAGATCGCCAAGGCCATGGGGATCGAGAAGGACCAGCTGGTCTTCCACATCATGGAGGCCATGGAGCACCCGGCGGAGACCAAGCTCACCAAGACTCCCGAGTTCAAATATCAGGAACTTCCGCTGGACCTCACCAGGCTGCCCATCGTGAAGTACTTCCCGAAGGACGCCGGGAGGTACATCTCCGCGGGCATCGTCATCTCGCAGTTCGGCGACAAGCGGAACGTCTCCTATCACCGGATGCTCATCCGCGGGAAGGACGAGATCGGCATCAGGCTGGTCCCCCGCCACACCTTCACCCTCTACAACGAGGCGAAGAAAGCGGGCCAGGACCTGAAGATCGCCGTGTGCATCGGGGCGCCGGCGGAGGCCATGGTGGCCGCGGCGCTCTCGGTCGACTACGGGACCGACGAGCTCACGATCGCATCGGCCATGCACCAGAAGGGGCACGGCACCCCGCTGAAGGTCGCGAAGTGCGACAACGGATTGATCGTCCCGGCGGAGTGCGAGTACGTGCTCGAGGGGAGAATCACCTCGGAGACCGCGCCGGAGGGCCCCTTCGTGGACATCGCGGGAACATATGATATCGTGAGGGACCAGCCCATCGTGAAGATCGAGAAGATCTGGGCGAAGAAGGACCCCGTCTTCCAGCTGCTCCTGCCGGGCGGCTGGGAGCACTTCCTGCTGATGGGCGTGCCCAGGGAGCCCGTCATCTACCGCACCGTCCGCCAGGTGGTGCCGCGGGTGAAGAACGTCCGGCTGACCGAGGGCGGCTGCTGCTGGCTGGACGGGGTGGTCTCCATCGCCAAGAACAAGGAGGGCGACGGGGTCAACGCCATCATGGCGGCCTTCGCCGGGCACACCTCGATGAAGAACGTCATCGTGGTCGACGACGACATCGACATCTTCGACGACCGCGAGGTCGAGTGGGCGGTGGCGACCCGCATGCAGGCCGACAAGATCATCAGGATCCCCGGCGCGGCGGGCTCGTCCCTCGACCCCTCCGCGGGCAAGACCACCTGGAAGGTCGGGTTCGACGCGACCCTCCCGATGGACGCCGACCGGGCGCCCTACGTGAAGGCGACGGTGCCCGAGAAGACGGCCTCGAAGCCCAAGGCGAGCAAGCCCAAGGCGAAGAAGAAGACCGCCAAGAAGTGAATGTGCCAGGCTCATAGTCTGAACGCATAAGCATCATTACGGCGGCACTGCGATCTTTTCTCCGCGGTGCCGCCTCAAAACATTCCGTTCCTCACTTGCGGTGGATCATCGAAATGTCGCTGCGGGCACGCTTCTGGGCGTCGGACTCGACCTCGCCGCGGAAGACCTGCCCGGCGATGTCCATCGCGTCCTTCCCTCCGTGCCCGGAGTACACGGTCACCCCCAGCTTCTCGAGGCGGGAGATCCCCGCGAGGCAGACCTCGCCCCCGATGAGGACGTCGATATTGTAAGGTTCCAACAGGTCGATGGCCGGATTGTGCCCCGGCTTGCAGGTCCTCTCTACCGTCTGGGTCTTCGCGTTCCCGCTGTCATCGTAATCGATGATGAGGAACTCCGGGGAGGTCCCGAAATGCTTGAAGACCGTCCCGTTCTCGGCGGAAACGGCGATGCGCATCTCAGCTCCACCAGTCGGCGCGGCGGCAGATGGTCTGGTCGCGCTCCGGGCCTACCGAGACGATGTCCACGGGGACCTTGGTCTGCTCCTCGATGAAGGAGACGTAGTCCTTCATCTCCTGCGGGAGCTCGTCCCAGCCGCCCTTGACCACGGCCTCGGTGTCGTCCCATCCTTTCCATCCTTTGAAGTTCCTGTAGATGGGCTTCGCCCTGTTCAGTTTGAGCAGGGAGGCGGGATAGTATTTGGTCCGCTGGCCGTCGATCTCGTACTCGTAGCAGACGGGGATGGTGTCGACATCGTTGAGGACGTCGATCTTGGTCACCGCGATGGTGTCGAAGCCGCACAGCCGGTTGGCGTGGTTCACGACCACCAGGTCCAGCCAGCCGCAGCGGCGGCCCCGGCCGGTGGTGACCCCGAACTCGCCGCCCTTCTGCTGGAGCATCTTCTCGTCCTCGCCTTTCAGCTCCGTCACGAAGGGGCCTTCTCCTACACGGGTGGTGTAAGCTTTCACTACGCCCATGACCTTGTTCAGCCGTTTCGGCGCGATGCCCGCGCCGGTGCACACGCCGCCCGCCATGGTGGCGCTGGAGGTCACGTAGGGGTAGGTGCCGTGGTCGATGTCCAGCATGGCGCCCTGGGCGCCCTCGAAGAGCACGTTCTTCCCCTGGTCCAGGGCCTCGTTGACCAGCACCGAGGTGTCGCAGATGTACCTGCCCAGCTTCTCGCCCCAGCCCTCCAGCCTCGCGAGCAGGGACTCCGGGGTGCACTGGCAGGGCTCGGCGCCCATCATCTTCAGGAGGTCCTTCTTGTACGGCAGGAGCAGCGCGATCTTCTCCTTGAGGGTCTCCTCCTCGAGGAGGTCGCCGGCGCGGAGGCCGATCCTCGCGATCTTGTCCTGGTAGGCCGGCCCGATGCCCTTCTTGGTGGTGCCCACCGGCTTGTTCCCGCGGTAGACCTCCTCCGCCCCGTCCAGCTTCTTGTGGTAGTTCATGATGAGGGCGGCGCGGTCGGAGATCCTCAGGCCGTCGATGTTGCCGCCGTTGTCCTCCACCTGCTGGATCTCGTCCAGCAGCTCCGCCATGTTCACCACGGTGCCGTTCCCGATGACCGCGAGCTTGCCGGGGCGGACGACGCCCGAGGGGAGCCCGTGGAGCTTGAACACCTTGTCCCCGACCACGATGGTGTGGCCGGCGTTGTTGCCTCCCTGGAACCTGACGATGAGGTCCGCTTTCTCGTCGAGGTAGTCGATGATCTTTCCTTTACCTTCGTCCCCCCACTGGGAACCGAGTACGGCTAGGCTGGGCATGCTATCGGCTGGAAATCGGGTTCAACAATTAATAACTGGCGCGCGGAATGGTCTGGAGTTGACGATTGTTCAGCGTTTGCCGATGATGTCCTCGGCTGCTTGGATGGCTTCCTGAGGGATCTTCGAGACGTTGGTGAGGTAGGCGCACCCGAGGCGCGGATTGACCAGGCCGATGTTCTCCACCTTCTCCAGAACAGGGTCCCCGGAGTCGCGGCAGAGGACGTACCTGACCAATAGCTGGAGCGTGCGGTCGGAGGGCAGGGGGTCGCGGGAAGCGGTCATGTCCCAGATGCCCGTATCGTTGAGGAACCACCCGTACCCGGAATCGATCCTCTCCCCGTACCCGGAGCCGAAGTCGAAGCCGATCCTGCGGAGAGTTCCATCTCCCGAGAAGAACCCGACAGTTCTTCTGACCATGATTTCAATATTGGAGCAGGTGCGGTCGTCGGCACGGACCTTGGCGGGGCGGTAGCTCCCGCCGAGGGCGGCGGCCGCCAGCCGGCAGGCGCAGTCCGCCGAGGGAGGGTCCGCTTCATTGCCGTAGGAGCAGGAGATGCCCGCCTCGAAGACGTCGGCGGCGGACGCCTCCCCATAGCCGCCGAGCCCATAGGCGGGGAGGCCCTGGAAGGCGGTGCGCTCGGCCTCCTTGAGGCAGGCGTCCCGCATCCCGAAGTCGTAGCCGTGCATCCAGCTGAACAGATTGAAACAGGAAAGCAATCCGACGGCGCCCTCGATGATCTCGCCCGGGAGGTTGTCCTGGCCGACGTACTTCCCGTCATTGAAAGCAAGAGGAAGCGGGTCGAAGATCCCCGGCTTCAGCAGCCCTCCCGGCGGCTGGGCGAAGGCCCGCACGCCCGCGGCGATGCCGGCCATCGCTCCTCCTTCGGAGGCGTCCGGTGCCCCGCCTCGCGGTACATCGAGATAACCTCCTCCGAGCTCAGCTCGGTGACGAAGGAGGTCGGGGAGAAGTGCGTCTTGGAGGTCGGGGCGACCTCGTTGAGCTTCGCGACGAACTCGTCGAGGTTGGGCGGCGAGACCTTGGTGAACGAGGAGAGCTCGCTCATGTCGTAGAGGAAGGGGGTCGTGTCGACCTCGCTGTTCCACAGTGCCAGCATCTTGGCGCATTTCCTCTCGGCGGCCATCCCCTCGGGTCTCATCTTCGCTATCAGTTCTTTATCGAAGAGGTTCCCCGTCCAGAACGGGCCGAGCGGATGCTCCTTGTCGTAAGTGGGGGAGAGCCCCCGCTCGAGGGTCTCCCGGTCGTACTTCATGTACTGAAGGTGCGAGAGCATCTCGTCGCAGGCGTCCGTCCCGGGGACCAGCTGCACGTAGGTGCGGTAGTAGTGGTCGGCGTAGAAGGACAGCAGCGGGCGCATCCCCATGTCGAACTTCCCGAGCTCCCGGGCGATGTTGCACATGAGGATCCGCAGCCCCCCTTCATGGCACATGTAGCCGCGGACCGGCTCGCACTGGTAGCGGCGCCGGCATTTGCCGAGCTGGGCGCCCGCCAGGGGGGCGGTGTCGGTGGCGGTGACCGCCAGCACCGCGTGCTTGCGGCAGCCCCCGATGGCCGGCTGGATGAACAGCGAGGGGGAGCCGAAAGGGTCGAGGTCGACGTAGTCGAAGGAATCGCCGGCCATCAGCACGCGCATGTCGGCGTGGTTGGCGCGGCAGTTGGTGAGATTATTGAGTTGGATATTGGCCTCGATGTAGGGGATGGCCGCCTCGTCGAAGTCGTTGGCGACGACGTCCGTCCCGGGCACCTCGTTGGCGATCCTCACTGCTCTTGAGCCGGAGGCGGTCATGGCGTCGGCGACCTTCATCTTGGGATTCTCAAGCGCCCGCAGGAGCATGACGCTGACGTCGCGGTTGAAGGCCATCTGCTCGTTGAAGAAAACGGTGCCTGGCACAATGGTGCCGGGGCCGTGCACAGAGTGCTTCTCGGGAACGAGGATCTTGGTGGAGCCCTCGGTGATGACCGTGCCCGGAGGCATCACAGCATTTCACCGTTCATGAGGCTCATGATCTTGTGGGGGAGGAGGTTCCGGTTGATGGGGGTGACTTCGAAAATGCGGATGTCGTCCCGCCTCCGGATGTCCTGGAGAAGAGGGTTCCTGGATTTCTTGTGGAGGGTGATGATCATGGGTTTGTCGACCTCGAGCGCCTCTTTTACGGCGTCGACGAACCCCTGGCTCTCCACTTCCACTTTCCCTACTTCGTCAATCACGATGACGTCGGCGTTCTCGATCGCGGACTTGATGGCCTCGACCGCCACCGATTCAAAACTGGTGAGGTCCACCCCGAGGTTGCCGACGGTGATCTTGCTCTCGATATCGGGCTTGGCGAAAACGACCTTCTCGCCGTTACCCAGATTGCAGACGCTGATACCGATCTCATGCCTGCCGTCGGTGATCTTCTCGTCTATCATCCCGCCGACAGTTACGTTCTTGCCGAGCATCTCGATGACACGTTTCAAAGTATAGGTCTTTCCCGAGCCGGGAAGCCCAGTAAGGCCTATTTTGATATCGTTCACCATGCAATCGTTCCCCAGAGGTGATACAATTTAAAGTATAAATATCGTCGTAGTAATGCACCGTAGCGTTTTTGCACGGTCCCCGGGTTTACGGCCTTTTTATACCCGCTCTACCGACTTGATGAACATCAGCGGATAACCCAGATCCTCGTCGAAACCCATCCTGGCAGACACCCGCGCGGAGCCGACGCGAATGACGACCTCCGCTTCGATCATCTCGCCCGCGAGGGAGGCGTAATCGTACTGATCGGCCTTGTCGCCGGGGCTCGCCCTGATATTGACGGAGGCGTCCTCGACGTAGGGCTGCACCTTGATACACTTCTCGATGGCATGTGCCAGATCGTCCTTGGTGGACTCCCTGAAAGGGGTCCCCACGAACTGGTGGTAGACGGTCGCCAGCTTGATGCCGGCCTCGAAGCAGGCCCTCTGGGCATCGTCGCAGGCGAACCTCGACGCCGCCCTTTCCTCGCGGTCCATGAGCACCTGTATCGGCGTCGCGGATAATACCGTGTCGCCGTGAACATTTTATCAGTGTTCTTCCGTCGGGGGATTCTGTCATGTCAGACATCGCGGAGAGGATCGCCCGCCTCAAGAAGGAGAAGAACGCCGTCATCCTCGCACACAACTACTGCCTGCCCGAAGTGCAGGACCTCGCCGACTTCACCGGCGACAGCCTGGGTCTTTCGAAGAAAGCCGCGGCGACGGACGCCGACATCATCGTCTTCTGCGGCGTCACCTTCATGGGCGAGACCGCCAAGATCCTCTCCCCGAGAAAGAAGGTGCTCATGCCCGAGCCGGAGGCCAAGTGCGCCATGGCCGCGATGTGCTCCGCGGAGCAAATCCGCTCCGCGCGGGAGAAGCATCCCGAGGCGGCCGTCGTCGCCTACGTCAACACCGCCGCCGAGACCAAGACCGAGGCGGATTACTGCTGCACCTCGGCGAACGCGCTCGCGGTGGCGGAGGCGGTGCCCAACGGGGAGATCATCTTCGTCCCCGACCGCAACCTCGGGAAGTACGTGCAGGCCAACTGCGATAAGGAGGTGCACCTGTGGTCCGGGTTCTGCCCCGTGCACCAGTGCATCACCGTCCGCCAGGTGGAGGAACTGCAGAGGAAGCACCCCGATGCTGAGATAGTCGCTCATCCGGAGTGCCGCACCGAGGTCCTGGAGAAGGCCGCCTTCGTCGGCTCGACCGAGGGCATCCTCAAGCACTGCGAAGCTTCGGAGAAGAACGAGTTCATCGTCCTCACCGAGAAGGGCATGGGCCACCGGCTGGAGAAGGCCTGCCCCGGCAAGAGGTTCTGGTTCACCG
The DNA here is from genome assembly GCA_050944195.1 of Methanomethylophilus sp. GTDB lineage: Archaea > Thermoplasmatota > Thermoplasmata > Methanomassiliicoccales > Methanomethylophilaceae > Methanomethylophilus. Next base: position 30,680 of record JBMNQO010000007.1, read on the forward strand.
AGGAGTCGCTCTGCATGACCATGAAGATGATCTCCCCCGAGTCGGTGCTCGACTGCCTGGAAAACGAAACGGGCGAGGTCGTCCTCGACGACGAGACGGTGAAGAAGGCGGGCGTCCCCGTCCGCCGCATGACCGAGATCCTCGGCTGAAGTTTCATAATCCCGTCATCTGATTGGGGTGCGGGACGCCGGATGAAGAAAAACCGAGCTGATCCGTGATGAGCCCTATGAGTGCCGACGGCGTCTCAGTTCTCCTCGTAGACCGCGGTCTCGTGCACGGTCTCTTCTCCCCGTGCTTCCGCGTGGCCCACGAAATAGAGCAGGTCGGAGAGCTTCATGCCCTCCTTCCAGCGGAGCACGAAGTTCCCGCTCTTGGTGATCTCCACCTTGGGGATCTGCTGCTTGAGCAGCTGCGCCCATCCCACCAGCTCCGACTGCGAGGGCAGGGTGAAGATCCTCCACGGGTCGCCGTGCACGCCCTTGAGGCGGTAGGCGTAGATGGGGATGATGTGGCAGCGGTCGCACTCGTCGAGCATGCGGGCGGCCTGCTCCCGCAGGCGCTCGCTCTTGCTCAGGTAGAGCACATCGCTGTCGGAGCTCTTGACCTCCACCGGGAACGAGAAGTCCCAGCGCAGGGCGACGAGGTCCACCCCGAGGGAGCCCGCGGCGCGGATCACCATGAAGGGGTGGTCGATCATCGAGCAGTACGCCTCGGTCTCCTGGTCGCTGCATGTCTTGACCATCTTCGCGACCGCGTCCTGGTCCCCCGTCAGGAGGTACTTCAATTCGCGTTCGTAGACGTCGCCCGGCGCTGCCATATGCATTATCGAAGTCGCATTGAGTATAAAAAGGCGAACGGGAGGGGTGGCCGATTCTGACCGATTCTGACCCCTCCCGGGGAGGTTTGCTGGGTCTTCACGGGGTGAGCCGGTTGAGGTCACGCGGGAAGAGGATGGCCTCGCGGACGTTCGGCAGGTCGAGCATCTTCTCGACGAGCCGGTCGAGCCCCATCCCCCATCCGCCGTGGGGCGGCATGCCGTACTTGAAGGCGGCGAGGTAGTCCTCGAAGTCGGCGGGGTCGAGGCCCTTCTTCCGCATCCGCGCCACGAGCACATCGTAGCGGTGCTCCCGCTGCCCGCCGGAGACGATCTCCTGGCCCTTGTAGTCGAGGTCGAAGGAGAACGAGTAGGGGGTGCCGTCCTTCTCCATGATGTAGAAGGGCTTGGCCTCCTCGGGGTACTCGGCGATGAAGTAGAGGTCGATGCCCTTCGAGGCCATGACATCGCCCACGGCCTTCTCGCCCTCGGTGCCGAGGTCGTCGCCCTCCTTCAGGGGGAGGCCGGCGTCCTGGGCCATCTTCAGGCACTCGGAGTAGGTGAGGATGGGGAAGGGCGCCTCCTGGACCTTGACGTCCTTGCCGAGCAGCTCGAGCTGCTTCGCGCATTTCTCCTTGACGGTCTTGAGGACGGAGGACACGACCTCGGAGATGAGGTTCATGACGTCCTCCTCGTTCTTTATCCAGCAGAACTCGGCGTCGAAGGAGGTGAACTCGGTCACGTGGCGGGTGGTGTTGGACTCCTCCGCGCGGAAGGCGGGGCCGAACTCGTAGATGCGATCCATCCCTGTGGACATCAGCATCTGCTTGTAGAGCTGCGGGCTCTGGGAGAGGAAAGCGGGCTTCCCGAAGTAATCGACCTTGAAGAGGGTGGCTCCCCCTTCCGCGCCGGCGGCGGCGATCTTGGGGGTGACGACGTTCAGGAACCCGCGGGACTCCATGGCCTCGCGGAGGGCGCCGGTCACCACCGAGCGGATCTCGAATACCGCCCTTACTTCGGGCTTGCGGAGGTCCATGAACCTGCTGTTGAGGCGGGTGTCCATCTCGACGTTGACCTTGTCGATGACGCCGAGGGGAAGAGGTGTCGCCGCTTTGCTGTGGACGGTGCACTCGGAGGGGATGAGCTCCACCCCGAGGGCGGTCTGCTTGCTGGGCTTGACCTCGCCGGTGACCGAGACCACGGACTCGCGGGGGAGCTTGGTCATGAGGTCGAAGAGGGCGGGGTCGACCTTCTTCTTGGGGAGGGTGATCTGCAGGGTCCCGTAGCGGTCCCTGAGCACGATGAAGGAGATGCCCCCCATGTTCCTGGTGTCCTGGATCCACCCGTTGACGGTGGCCTGGCCCTCCGCGAGGGCGATGTCGGAAGAGTTCCTGAGTTCTGCCATGTTACTGGGACCCGCTATCGCTCTCGGTTATAAAAACCGCTTTCAGCGGCGGTTGTCAATTCAGCGAGTGAATTCCCGCTTCGCGAGGATGCACACTGGCACATACACCGGCCCGCTTTCAGGCTTAACATTATAAGCAATCAGCGGATGGAGATGGGCATGAAGTTCGCGGCCAAGGGGCGCGTTTCGCATACGCTCGACGTGATGCTCGTCGGAGATGAGACCTTCAGGTCCCCGGCGAAGCGCTTCGTCAACATGACCGGGAACACCCAGGCGGTCCCCGATTCGGGGAAGCTCTCGGGGCTCAAGAGATTGATCTCGAGCTCCTTCATCCCCATGGTGACCTACCGCTCCACCGGCGACATGTGCACGGTGACGGTCGGCCCCGCCTTCCCCGGGGAGATCTTCGACCTCGACGTCGAGGAGACCGACTGGATCGTCCAGAAGGACAGCGTCATCGGGGCCGGGGACGGGGTGGAGATCTCCAAGTTCTCCGACAGCAAGCTCGCCGACAAGCGCCTCGGCAAGGACGGGCTGGTCCTCGCCCGCTTCGCGGGGCACGGGACGGCCTTCGTCTGCTCCTGCGGCGACGGAACGGTGCTCGAGCTCCGCCCCGAGCACCACTACACCTCGGCGGTGGCGCACGTCGTCGGCTGGCAGGCCTCGGTGCGCGCCAAGTACTACGACGACGAGGACTGGGACGGCGTCTCGCTGATCGACTTCAAGGGGCCCGGGAAGATCATCCTGCAGGGCCTCTGCCCCGGGGACATCTCCAAGCTCGGGCGCGACCCCGACGAGGGCGGCAAGACCATCTTCCGCTCCTCCGGGAGCGAGAAGCAGCCCGAGGAGCATCAGCGGTCCTCCATTTTCAGCCTATGATTTTATAAGGCTCCGCCCCAACCTATTTTAATAGTGTGAGTCTAACACCGAATCAGAACGGTGAATCCATGGCTGAGAAAGTCACTGTATCGATTATCAAGGCGGACATCGGCTCCGTCTGCGGCCACATGACCCCGCATCCCGCGATGATGGAGGCCGCCAAGGAGATCCTGACCGACAAGCAGAAGCAGGGCATCATCGAGGACTTCTACGTCACCCGCGTCGGGGACGACATCAACCTCTACATGACCCACTACAAGGGCTCCAACAACAAGGAGGTCCACACCGCCGCCTGGGAGTGCTTCCAGGCCGCCACCAAGATCTCCAAGCGCATGCACCTCTACGCGGCCGGCCAGGACATCCTGACCGACGCCTTCTCCGGCAACGTCAAGGGCGCCGGCCCCGGCTCCGCCGAGATGACCTTCGAGGAGCGGCCCTCCGAGCCCCTCCTGTTCTTCATGGCCGACAAGACCGAGCCCTCGGCCTACTCGCCCATTCTCTCGAGGATCTTCCTCGACCCCTTCACCACCACCGGCCTCGTCATCGACAAGAGGGCCAAGAAGGGCTTCGACGTCGAGATCCACGACGTCATGGACCACAAGAAGGTCGTCATGTCCTCCCCCGAGGAGACCTACAGCATCCTGAGCCTCCTGGGCGACACCTCCCGGTACGCCATCAAGAGGATCTGCAGCCGCGCCGGGCTGGGCCCCGCCGCGGTGGTCTCCACCGACAAGCTCAACATGACCGCCGGCCACTACGTCGGCAAGGACGACCCCGTCTGCATTTGCCGCTGCCAGAGCGGCTTCCCCTCGGTCGGCGAGTACACCCAGGTCTTCAACAACACCTGGCTGGTCGCCGGGTGGATGAGGGGCTCGCACATCGGCGCCTTCTACCCCTGCTCGCCCGAGGACAGCAACCCCGTCTACTACGACGGCCCGCCGAGAATCTGCGCGCTCGGGTTCCAGCTGAACCAGGGCCACCTCCAGGGCCTCGAGCCCGAGGGCGCCAAGGGCGGCGAGCACAAGCCCGTCGACTTCTTCGGCAACAGCACCTGGGACATCGTCAGGCAGAACGCCATGAAGGCCTGCCGCCTGATGAGGCAGCAGGGGCCGTTCCAGCCCTCGATCCTCGGCGCCGAGGAGATGGAGTACACCTCCCGCCCGGCCGTCCTCGAGGACCTCAAGAAGAGGTTCGAGCCTCTTGACTGAGCGCGCCTGCGCGATCTACGTCAACTTCAAGGCCTATCCCCAGGTCCACGGCCAGGGGGCCGTGCGCCTGGCGGAGATGTGCCGGCAGGTCGCGGGGGAGACCGGCGTGGGGATCGCCGTCTGCCCGCCCATGGTCTCGCTGCAGGCCGTGGCGGCGGCGGTCGACATCCCGGTCTACTCCCAGAGCATCGACCCCGTGGGGCCGGGCTCGCAGACCGGCTGGGTGACCGCCCCCATGGTGAAGGAGGCGGGCGCCTGCGGCACGCTCATCAACCATTCGGAGCACCGCTACCCCGCGGAGACCGTCGGCAAGTGCGTCGCCCTCGCGAAGGAGAGCGGCCTGCGCACCTGCGTGTGCGCCGCCGACGTCAAAGAGGCGGCCCAGTTGGCCGCCTTCTCCCCGGACCTCGTCGCGGTGGAGCCCCCCGCCCTCATCGGCGGGGACGTCAGCGTCACCTCGGCCGATCCCGAGGTCGTCTCGGGGACGGTGGAGGCCGTCAAGCGCATCAATCCCGGCGTCCGCGTCCTCTGCGGGGCGGGCGTCAAGACCGGGAAGGACGTCGCCAAGGCGGTCGAGCTGGGAGCGGACGGCGTCCTGCTGGCCAGCGGCGTCGTCAAGGCGGCCGACTGGCACGCGGTGCTGACAGACCTCGCCTCCGGGCTCTGAGAAACATCTTCGGTCTTCCTTTTCAATCCTTAACGAGACTTGTTCCCCTGACTGCAGTAGGCGGGTGTTATAAGCCTGAGCGACGAGACCTCCGCGTGAGGAAACGGGCCGCTCTGCTGGTGTTCTTGCTGCTCCTCGCAGGTATCGCGGGGGCGGCGCCCTATGATTTTTCCGAGGCCGCGCCCGGCCCTTTCCTCATAACCGGGGCCGATCCCTACGGGGAAGGCTTCGAGATAACGAACACATCGGACTCCGCGCGGAGCCTCTCGGGGTACATTGCAACCGACGGAGAAGGGACGCTGGTCTTCGGAGATATTGACGTTCCGGCAGGAGGATCGGTGATCTTCGCTAAGTCCCCCGGGAAAGATTGGTTCACCTCGCAGGACGGCTGCATATCCTACGCCGATGCAGGCACCAAGAAGGGCTCCCTGACCCTCGCCGACGGTGGAGACGAGCTCTCCCTATTGACCGGGGAGACCGTCATTGACTGCGTCTGCTGGGGCTCTTCCGACGGCACCGATTGGTGGTCGGGGGACACTGTTTCCTGCTCATCAAAATCATACCTAGTACGGACCTCGCTCGACGATACCGATACCTCCGCCGACTGGAAGGCGATGAAGCCGGGATGGACCGGTTTAGACTATCCCGGCACGGACGCCTTCACGGGGACCGTGACCCCGTTCTCCTTCCCGGAGAGCGGAGGGGAACCGGTCTACCGCGCTTTGGAGAGAGCGGAGCGCACTATTGACATCTCGATCTACCTCCTCTCCTGCCCCAACGTCATCTCATTGCTGGCACTTCTCGAATCGAGAGGGGTTGAGGTCCGCATCCTCGCCGAGGCGGAGCCCCTCGGCGTCGACATCAGCACCGAGGTCTCCCTCTTCCGCTCGCTATCGGACGCGGGGGCGGAAATCAGGCTCATCAACGGCACCGACGGGCAGCGGTACGAGTACCTGCACAGCAAGTACGCCGTCATCGACGGGGACACTGTCGCTATAACCTCGGAGAACTGGACCTCCGGGAACATGGGGTACGGCGAGGGGAACCGCGGGTGGGGCGCCATCATCGAGAGCGAGGAGTACGCCGGGTACATGGAGGAGGTCTTCGAGAACGACTTCTCAACTGAATGGAACGATGTCCGCACCTTCGCCTCCTCCTACCCGGGCGCCAAGCCCTACCGGAACGCCCTCGAATACTCCCCTCCGGCCGAATGTGCCAGACAGTCATTTGAAGCATATATCTCCCCCATCCTCTCGCCCGACAACTCCTTCACGGCGATGGAGGAGCTGATGGCCTCCGCGGAGGAGCGGATCTACGCCGAGGAGATGGACCTCGGCTCCTCCCTGATGACGGTCTCCGGGGACTCCCCCGCGGCGTGGATAGCGGATGCCGCGGAGAGGGGCGTGGAAGTCCGTTTCATCCTCGACGCCTCCCAATCCTCCGCCGAGGAGCACAAGAGCTTCGCCAAGCTCCTCTGCCAGACCACGGAGGTGCGCTCCAAGACGGTCGACGGCGGGGACGGGTTCTCGCTCATCCACAACAAGGGTATCGTCATCGATGACGGAGTCTGGCTGGGCTCTGTCAATTTAACTGAGACCTCCTTCCAGCGCAACCGCGAGGCGGCCGTCTTCATCGTCTCCGAGGATGTCTCCGATTTCTTCGCGGAACTCTTCCTGAAAGACTACGGCACCGACGAGCAGGACCTCAGAGAGACCGGCCTCTCATTGACGGCGGAGCCCAAGGGGGACGGACTCGTCCTCCTGACCGCCTCGGGGCTGGAAGGCTCCCGCTACGTGTGGGAGGTGGACGGGGAGACCAGGGTCTCCGACCATCCCTCGGCGCTCTTCCGGGTCTCCCCCGGCCACCACACCGCCAAAGTCTCCATCGAGGGCACCGATCTCTCTCAGGAAGCAGGCTTCGACATCGATGAAGCCAAGAACGGCGGATGCATCATCTATATAGCCGCCGCGGCGGTACTGGCCGCAGGAACAGTCGCGGCATTGCTGAGAAGCAGGGGGAAGAGAGGACGGAGATACGGAGGGCCAGGCAGGAGGACGCGCAGCGGATATTCGCGCTGGTGAACTCCTCGCTCGATCAGTATTACGCGCCCTCCGTCATCGAGTACTTCATGGCCCAGTGGCCCCGCGGGCAGCTGGTGGCCGCCGATCCCCTGGGGAACATCCTCGGCTACCTGGCGGGCTCCCGCCTGAACGGCGGGAGGGCCGGCATCGCCCTCTTCTGCGTCGACCGCCGCTTCCGCGGGCTGGGGATCGGCTCGGAGCTCCTCGAGAGGTTCCGGACGGAGGCCCTGGCCGACGGCTCCTCGATGATCCAGCTGGAGGTCCGCGAGGGGAACGACGAGGCCCTGCGCTTCTATTCGCACCGGGGCTTCATACCCACCGAGCGCCTCGAGGGCTTCTACACCGACGGCGGGACGGGGATCCGCATGATCGGGCCCGCGCGGGGCGGGAACTGCCGATCTTCTTCCACGGTTTTTATACCACGTGCGCTTAGGCTAAAGCATGGAATCCCCGGACGCAACCTACCGGAAGGCGCAGTCGCTGTACACCGAGGGGAAGGACCCCGCCAAGGACGCGGAGGCGTTCGCCCTCTTCCGGGAGGCGGCGGACGCCGGGGACCCCCGCGCGGAGTACATGCTCGGGCAGATGTACGAGAAGGGATTCGGCGCCGAGCAGGACTACAAGGAGGCAAGTGCCAGATACCTGAAGGCGGCCGCCGCGGGGAACGCCGACGCGATGTTCTCGGAGGGGCTCCTGCACTACTTCGGGAGGGGCACCGACATCGACTACGCCGGGGCCTTCGGATGGTTCCTGAAGGCGGCGGACGCCGGCAGCGTCAAGGCGATGTTCAACCTCGGCGTGATGTACGAGCAGGGGATCGGCACGGAGAAGGACCCGCAGAAGGCCCTCGAGTGGTACGGCAAGGCCGCCGAGAAGGACTACGACAAGGCCTGCTACAACATCGGGATGATGTACCGCACCGGCCACGGGGTTCAGAAGGACGACGCGGAGAGCTTCAGATGGTTCCTGAAGGCCGCCGAGATGGGGATGCCCAAGGCCATCTTCAACGTGGGGCTGAGCTACTACCGGGGGCAGGGCGTGCCGCAGAGCGACTCCGAGGCCATGAAGTGGTTCGTGAAGGGCGAGAAGCTGGGCCACACCAAGAGCGCGAACATGGCCAACATCCTCCGGAACCAGCACCGGATCGTGACGATCGGGCCGTGAGACGAGGACTTCCCGGTAATCGATTTTCGGAAGTCTGGGTCATTCGGTATATTGACGGGGGATATCCTCCCCGGACTGCTTCACTGCTCCTTCTTGTAATGGTAGGTAACGGCGACCGTCGTTGCGGAGATCGCGATCCCCAGGAGTACAGCGCCGAGGAAGACGTAGTCGAGATCCCACTGCGCATAGAGGTCGAAGGTGATGTCGTCGCCGTCGGTGTAGAGGCTCCACTCCTCGCCCGCGTAGACCGCGGTCCCTTCGCCGTGGGGATCGGTGTTCCATCCGGCGAAGAGGTAGCCCAGCCGCGACGGCGTCTGGGCGAAGCCGTTCGCGATGCCGTGGTAGACCTCGGCGTTAGCGTCCCCGCCGATCCGTCCGCCGTTCCCGTGGAATACGATCTCGTAGGTGTAGTTGTGGCGGGTGACTGATTCAAGCAGGTTCGGGTCCATCTGGGAGGAGAGGGCGCTGTAGGCTTCCTCGTCCATGAAGATCTCCGTCAGCGCAGGGCACTGATAGAACTGGTATTCTCCTATCGATTTGAGGTTGGGGATGGAGACCGATTCCAGGGAGGTGTTGCTGAAGAAAACGTAGTCGCCGTAGTTCTGCACCGAAGGCGGAAGGGCCACGGAGGTCAGGGAATAGCAATCCTGGAACACTCCGCTGGCGATGGTCTCCACGGAGGACCCGAAGACGACGGACTTCAGGTGCCCGCAGTAGCTGAACGCGTTCTCATCGATGGTCTTCAGCGAATCGGGGAAGACGGCGTATTCGATGTATGACATCGAGAACGCTTCCTCCCCGATGGTCTCCAGCGAGGATCCGAAAGTTACGGAGGCTAACTCAAAGCATCTGGAGAACGAACAGTAGCCGATATAGGTCACCGAGTCCCCGATGACAAGCGAGGTGGCCGATGAGCAGTTGTAGAACGCCCCATCGCCGACGGAGGTCACCGAGTCCGGGATGACGATGGAGATCAGGCTGTCGCAGGACGCGAAAGCGCCGTCGGGGATGGCCTCTACCGAGCTCCCGATGGTGAGCGAGGTCGCCGCGTCGCAGTAGGTGTACGCGTGATCGCCGACGGCCGTGACCGAGTCGGGAATGACGATTGAGGTCAGACTGTTGCAGTAATAGAACGCTCTCTCGGCGATGTACGTCACCGTGTCCGGGATGGTAACTGAGGTGATCGAGTGCTCGTACGCGAAACCGCTCGCCGCTATCTGGGTGACAGTGTACGTGTTCCCGTCGTCTGTTACGGTGCTCGGAATCACCAGCTCGCCCGAGATCGCGCCGTCGGAATTGGCGGCGACGCTGACGGTGCCGTCCTCGAGGACAGTGTACGTGAGGGACCCGTCGGAGGAATCGAAGGTGTCGCCGGTGTCCGCGGAGGAAGTGTCGCTGCCTGCAGGCGCGGAGACAGACAAGGCCAAGGCGACGAAAACCACCGCCATGAGAACGGCGGATATGATCCTGCCGCCGGATCTGAAGCCTCTGAATCCTGTATCCGCCTGAGACGCCTCGGAAAAGCGCATTCGGTGTAAAGCGTCCTTCATCTGTTATTACCCTTGCGGGCTGGCCTCTCAGGCTGGCTGTATATGCCAGGGGCTTCGTCTCCCGGATATCCTATCACTGCTCTTTCTTGTAATGATAGGTCAGGGCGACCGTGGTCACCGATACCGTGATGCCCGCGAGCACCGCGAAGAGGAAGACGTAATCGAGCTCCCACTGGGCGTACAGGCCTATGGTCGCGTCCCCGTCCGTGTAGATGCTCCAGATGTCGCCGCTGGAGTAGGTTGCACCGCTTCCGTCGGCCTCGGTGTTCCAGCCGGCAAAGACGTATCCCAGGCGGGTCGCCGTCTGGTCGAAATTGAACCTGATCCCGTAGTAGGCGTCATCCGTCCCGCTGCTCTCGATCCTCCCGCCGTTCCCGTGGAAGACGATGTCGTAGGAGTAATTGTGGCGGGTGAGCGAAGAAAGACCCAGATCGTCGGAATATTCATCGTAGGCGTCTAAGTCCATGTAGACCGTCGCCAGCTCCGTGCAGCCTTCGAGCACGCTGTCGCCGTAGGTTGTCACGGTGGAGGGGATGGCGATCTCCGTGAGAGCGGAGCATTCCGCGAAAGCCTCATTCTCAATGGTCGTCACCGAGGGCGGGACGGCGACGAAGGTCAGGGAGGTGCAGGCCGCGAACGCGTCGGCAGCGATGGTCTCCACGGAAGAGCCGATGGTGACCGACTCGAGGGAGGTGCACGCCTCGAACGCCTCTTGGTCGATCAGGGTCACGCTGTCGGGGATGACGACGGATTTGAGGGAGGTGCATAACGCGAAGGCGCCGAAGCCGATGGTCTCCACCGAGGAGCCGAGGGTTATGTGCTTGAGGGCGGAGCAGTAGGAGAACGCCTCCTCGCCGATGTACGTCACCGAATCCGGGACCGTAACGGAAGTAAGAGAGGTGCAATTGGAAAACGCGAAATCCCCGATGGTCTCCACCGAGGACCCGATGTACAGGGAGGCCATCGATGTGCAGAATTGGAACGCATTGATGCCGATGGTCTCCACGGAGTCCGGAATGGCCACGGATTCGAGGGACCCGCATTCGTAGAACGCCCCGTCGCCGATGGATTCCAGCGTGTCGGGGAGGGTCACGGAGACGATGGAGGACCTGCTGCTGAAGCCTTCCATGGCCACCGAGGTCACCGTGTACGTGACGCTGTCATAGGTGACCGTCTCCGGGATCTCCAATGCCGACGGCAGCGCCGCCCCGCTCTTGGCCGCGACGCTGACCTCGTGGTTCTCTTCGTCGGTGACGGTGAACATGAAGTAGCCGTTGTCGGAATCGAACGATGTCGCCGCATCGGACTCATCGGACCCGCCGGAGCCCGGCAGGGCGACCGTCACCATGACGGCCGCCAGCAGGACGGCGGCGAGCGCCAGGCAAAACTTCCTGCCTTCGGCACTGATATGATACGCTCCAGGTCCCCTTGATGACGGCATGTCAGCGGAAAAACGTCGTTCTTCGGTTATTACCCTTGCGGGCGGTCAGCAAGGCGGACGGAAGGCCGGGGTGATGCCCCCGGAAAGGTTTCACTGGCTCTTCCTGTAATGGTAGGTAAGGGCGGCCGTTGTCACTGATATCGTGATGCCCGCGAGCACCGCGAAGAGGAAGACGTAATCGAGCTCCCACTGGGCGTAGAGAGTGATGTCGGTGTTGTCCGCCGAGCGGTAGTAGGTCCAGGCATCCCCGCTGGTAACGGCAGTCCCGGAGCCGTCGGCCTCGGTGTTCCATCCCGTGAAGACGTACCCCAGGCGCGACGGCGTCTGATCGGGGGTGAACGGAACGCCGTAGTAGGCCGTGCCCGTGCTGTCGTCGACGGTGCCGCCGTTGGCGTCGAAGGTGATGCTGTAGGTGTAATTGTAGCGCGTGACCGACGACGGCAGCCCCAGAACGTCGGAGTACTCGTCGAAGGCTTCCTGGTCCATGTAGACTATCTCGAGGTCGGTGCAGTCGAGCACGCCGGTGCCCATGTTCTCCACGTAGGGGATGGCGATCTCCGTGAGCGTGGTGGGTTCTTCTAGCCAATAGATATCGTCTGACGCGAACGCTTCGTCTCCGATGGTCGTCACCGAGGGCGGGATGATGACGGATTCGAGGGAGGAGCAGCTGCAGAATGCCCGGTCGCCGATGGTCGTCACCGAGGACGGGATGGTGACGGATTCGAGGGCGCGGCACACCGCGAACGCCTTATCGCCGATCGATGTCACGCTGTCCGGGATAGTGACCTCAGTGAGCGATATGCAGCCATAGAACGCATTGTCGCCGATGGTCGTCACCGAGGACGGGATGGTGACGGATTCGAGGGCATAGCATTCCTCGAACGTACTGACGCCGATGGTGGTCACGCTGTCGGGGATGACGATGGATTCGAGGGCTGTGCAGTAATTGAATGCATGCGCCCCGATGGAAGTGACGGAACCCGGGATTTCGACGGATGTCAGTGCTACGCATTGGCAGAACGCATAATCGCCGATCTCCTCCACTGAAGAACCGATGCAGAGGGAGGTTGCGGAACTGCAGTTTTGGAATGCATAGTCGCCGATGGAGGTCACGCTGTCCGGGATGGTGATAGATGTGAGCGATGTGCAGAAATCAAACGCATGGTCGCCGATGGAGGTCACGCCGTCGGAGATGGTTACCGAGGTCAGGTACAAGCATAATCTGAACGCAGCATCGCCGATGGAGGTCAAACTGTCCGGGAGGGTTACTTCAGTGAGTTTATTGCAGCTATAGAACGCACTGCCGCCGATGGAGGTGACGCCGTCCGGGATGGTGACATCACTGAGTGATGAGCAGTGATAGAACGCACTGTCGCCGATGGAGGTGACACTGTCCGGGATGGTGACCGAGGTGATCGAGGTCTGTTCTTTGAAGCCGTCATCGGCAACCGAGGCCACCGTGTATGTGACGCCATTGTAAGTCACCGTCTCCGGGATCTCCACCGCACCCGACAGCGTCACGCCGCTCACGGCCGCGACGCTCACGTTGCTCCCGTCGGTGACGGTGAACGTGAAGCAGCCGTCTTCGGAATCGAACGCGGTCTCCGCATCGGATTCGTCGGATCCGGAGCCCGGCAGGGCGGCGACGGCCACGGCTGCGGCCATGAAGACGGCGGCAAGTGCCAGGCACAGCTTCCTGCCTCCTGCGCCGATGAGGTGCGTTTCCGATTCCCGTGATGACGGCATATGGCAGCGGAAAAAATCATTCCACTGATATTATCCTTACGGAAAGTCAGCTATGCTGATGAGAGGCCGGGGAGGATGCCCCGGCAAAAGGTTTCACAGGTTCTTTTTGTAGCCGTAGGTGCACGAGTACACGGTGACCGAGATGATGGTCGCGATGAGGATCGCGAGGAGCAGGAAGTCCCAGTCCCAGCCGTCATCATCATCGCTCCCGCCGTCTCCGCTGCCGTCGTCGACGGAGGCGCCGGCCTCCCACTGGGCGTAGAGCGTCACGTCGGAGCTGTCCGCCGAGCGGTAGGTCCACGTTTCCCCGCTGGTCACGGCGGTCCCTGTGTCATCTGCGGCCGTGTACCATCCGGTGAAGTCATAGCCGTCGTATGTTGCCGTCTGGTCGAAGGAGAACGCGATGCCGTAGTAGGCGGTGGCGGTCTCCTCTCCGTCGACGGTGCCGCCGTTGGCGTCGAAGGTGATGTTGTAGGTGTAGTTGTAGCGCACGACATCGGATCCCAGCATCATGCTGCCTGTGAAATTCGTGTAGGAGGCCTCGTCCATGTAGATCTCCGTCATGGATTCGCAGAAATCGAAAGTGCTCCAGCCCATGGAAGACACATTGGGCACGCAGGCATATCCGAGGGAGGTGCATCCAAAGAACGCCGAACTGCCGATGGATCCCACGGTAGGCGGCAGGGCGACGGATTCGAGAGCGGTGCAGCCGTAGAACGCCTCCTGCCCGACGGAGGTGACGTCCGAGGGGATCTCGACCGAGGCGACGTTCGCCGCGCTGTTCAGGGTCCCGTCCGCCGCGATGAGAAGCGCATCGGCATCGTCCGAATGATAATAGGCATTGCCGGAATCGACCTCGATCGACTGGCAGGCGGCGAAAGCAGCGGTCCCGACGGAGGACGCCGAGGACGGGATCTCCGCCGATAGGGAAGCGCAGTTGCTGAAAGCATAATCTCCGATGGAGGTCACGTTATCGGAGATGGCCACGGAAGCGAGGGAGGTGCAGCCGTAGAACGCCCAGCCGCCGAGGGAGGTCACGGAGTCCGGGATGGTCACGGAAGTGAGGGCGGTGCAGCCGAGGAATGTCATTTCTCCGATGGATTCCACTCCAGACGGGATCTCAACCGAGGTGAGTTCGGTGCAGTAGGCGAACGCCGCGTAGCCGATGGAGGTCACGGTGTCGGGGATTTCGACAGAGGAGGCGTTCGCCGCGCTGATCAGGGTGGTGCCGGAATAATCGGTGAGGATTTCG
>JBMNQO010000008.1:0-42998 GCA_050944195.1 Methanomethylophilus sp.
GCGCCGCCGAGAACAGCGACGATACGACCGTCAGCATCCCCCTGCTCGCCAAGCTCCACTTCAGCTACCTGGAGTTCCAGGGCGAGGACATCGTCGACATGGGGCTCAACCTGAAGATCAACCTCGAAACGGACGGGTCCGTGACGGTCACCGTCTCCGACAGCGGGAACGACGCCACCATGTCCATCGACGCCAGCAGCGCCAGCGGAATGCTGGGCGACATCCTCGACGAGGCAGCCGGCACCTATACTATCACCGCGAGCAACGGGACCGACTCGGTCAGCGTCATGACCATGGAAATCTCCTCGGACGGCATGGTCACCCTGACCTTCGACGGGACCGGGATGAGCGTCGACGAGGCCCTGGACGACCTCGCCGAGAGCAGCTCGAGCGGAGTGACCTTCACCTGCAGCGGAGACAGCTCGGGCAGCACCGAGCTGACCCAGGAGCAGGCCGAGCTGGTCGCCGAGATGATCGACAACATCTACGAGATGGGAGGGAGCTCCTGATGTCCGAGGACAAGGAGATCAAGAAGCAGAAGAAGGAGGACGCGCGGTACCTCTCGAGCGTCAGGCGGGCGGTCAAGCGGGTCGTCAGCTCCGTCCTCGAGTACATCGTCATCATCCTGATCGCCCTGTTCGTCGCGTCATACCTCGACAGCGGCGACGCGAGCGGCATGTTCGACTTCAGCGGGGCCGTCGGCGACATGCTCGCGCCCGGCGAGTTCGCCTTCGACGCCATCGTCGGCTTCCTGCCGCTCATCGTCCTCAGCGTCCTCGCGGTCTACTTCGGCGAGGGCAGCAAGGAGAGGCTCGCCGTGAGCCTCCTGAAGTACGCCTACGTGGCCGTCTGGCTATATCTGATGCTGGACTCCGCGGCCTCTTCCGTAGAGCTGCCCAGCGTCGCCAGCGACATCGGCCTCGAGAGCATCGAGTTCGACGTCAGCGGCATCGCCCTGTTCTCGATCTTCGTGGCGCTCGTGTGCATGATCATCCCCATCGGGGAGTACATCGGCGCCTACAAGAAGCACAACGAGGCCGCCGAGCGCAAGAAGAACAACTGGGGCAAGGAGCCCGAAGAGAAGAAGGAAGAGGAGCCTTCGGAATCGGCGTGAGAGCCGGGCGACGGTGCGGGCGGCATTGTGCACGCGCACTATGTCCGCCCCCGCCTGCGCCGCGACGGCGCACACTTCCGCGGTGGCGTCGTCGATGTCCATGCCGGGATAGAGCGCCGCCACGAACCTCTTCCTGGAGGGCCCGATGAGCACCGGGTACTTCCTTCCGTACGAGAACCTGGAAGAATTGCGGATGAGCTCCATGCTCTGGTCCGAGCTGAACCCGAAGCCCGCCCCGGGATCGGTGATGATGTTGTCTTCGCGGACGCCCGCGGCGACCGCTTTCTCTATCCTTTCGGAAATGAACCTCAGGGCGTAATCCACGCCCCCCTCCGACAGCTGGTCCGTCTTGAAGGTGGACGGCGTACCGTGGGACGCCATGACGACCAGCGGGACATCGCAGTGAGCGGCGGTCTCCGCCATGCGGGGGTCGTACAGCCCCGAGACATCGTTGATGACCGCTACCCCTTCATTGACGGCGGCCTCGGCAACAGACGCTTTGTAGGTGTCCACGGAGACCGGGACGTCGATGGAGGGGATCAACTGTGCCAGCACCGGCATCAGACGGCGCATCTCCTCCTCTTCCGGGACGGGCTGCGCGTTGGGCCTGGTCGACTCCGCTCCGATGTCGATGATGTCCGCGCCCGCGTCGATCAGCTCGAGCGCGTGGCGCACCGCGGCCTCCGGGCCGTTCCACCTCCCCCCGTCGGAGAACGAGTCGGGCGTCACGTTGAGGATGCCCATGACGAGGGGGCGGGAGCGCTCCCCCCGGAAGAACCGGGAGGCGCTCACTGCAGATGCTCCGCCACGAGCTCGGTGAGGTCGACGACCTTCAGCTTCCGGTCCCCGATCTGCGCCGAGAGGTTCGTCACGCAGAACGGGCAGGTGGTGATCACCAAATCTGCGAAACTGGCCTCGTCCAGGCGGGTGTTGGAGATCTTCGCGGCCTCCTCCGGGAAGGCCGCCCTCACGCCGCCCCCGCCTCCGCAGCAGTGGCTGGTGGCGCGGGTGTACTTCATCTCGCGGAAGTCCACGCCGGGGAACTGCTTGATCACTTCGCGCGGGGCGTCGTAGACGCCGCAGTGGCGCCCGAGGTGGCAGGGGTCGTGGTAGGTCACCACGCCCTCCAGCGGGGTCAGGTTCAGCTTCTTCCCGGCCAGGTACTCGGTGATGTGCTTGACCTCGAAGGGCAGCTCGCCGAGGTACTTGGGGTACTCGACCTTGAACATGCGGTAGCATCCGGCGCAGGAGAGCACCAGGGTCTTCACGCCCAGCGCCTCGATCGCCTCGACGTTCTTCTTGTAGAATTTGAGGCGGTCCTCCTCCGGCCAGCCCACGCGGGACATGACGGACCCGCAGCAGACCTCCGGGAGCACCGTGAAGTCCTCGCCCATCTTCTCGAGGATGGCGAGGGTGGACTTGGCGGTCTTCACGTTGCGGTAGGTCGCGGTGCACCCCGCGAAGTAAGCGACAGGAGCCTTGTGGGGCTCGTAGCCCCAGCCCTTCATGACCTCCGCCACGGACTTCTTCTCGCCGTACGGGTTGTTGTTCTCCAGGATGCTCTGGCACATCTGCTTGTGCTTGGGCAGCGCGTACCCGTTCTTCACCAGGTCGGCGCGGCAGAGCTCGATGATGTCGACGATCTCCACCTTCGACGGGCACCGGCGCACGCAGTCGGCGCAGGTGGTGCAGGTGTACATGCTCCTGACCACGGACTCGTCGGGCTGCAGCTGCCCGACCGAGATCCCGTAGGTCATCACGATGCGGCCGCGGGACAGGTCGGTGTCCCAGTTGATGGCCTTGAAGGAGGGGCACACGCTCTTGCAGAACCCGCACATGGTGCAGGTGTTGAGGGCGTCCCTCACCAGGTTGATCTTCTCGGTGGTGAACACTTCGCTCATTTCTCATTCCTCCGGGGGCCTGGGGATGGTGACGCTCCCCTCGGCGAACACGATGACCCTCCCCTCGGGCTTCAGCGCGAGGGCGTCCCTGACGGCCTCCTCCACGCTCTTCTTGGGGGTGATGTTGGCCTTCCTCAGCAGCTCCGGGTCGAGGTCGGTGACCGCCCACATCTGGGCCCAGGTGGCGATCTCCGCCATCTTGGCCGCCTTGTGGTAGCCCAGCTTGTAGCCCTTCCTGATGTTCTCGATGACCTCCTTCGGGTCGGAGGAGGTGGAGAGCTGCTTCAGGAAGGCGTCGTTCCCGATGCCCTCGCGGCACTTCGAGACCAGGATGATGATCCCGCCCTTCTTCAGCGCCCACTTCCCGTTGTCGAGGGCCTTCTGCGACTGGTAGAGGTCGACGTCCATGGGGTAGGGGGCGGCGGTGAGCACGATGTCGGCCTTCTCGGGGACCGGCACGATGAAGACCTCCTCGCCCCACTCGACGGCCTGCTTGAACGCCGCGTTCAGCTCGCCCGAGGCCACCCGGTAGACGTCGTGGTGGCGGTCCATGACCACCTGGATCGAGAAGATCTTCTTCCCGCGGACGGTCTCGAGGGCGTCCATCATGTCCTCGTGGACGGGGTTGCCCTCGAGCTTCAGGGCCTGGGCCTCCATGCCCACCGCCATCTTGTGGTTGGCCTCCACCGTGCGGTAGGAGGCGACGCCCGGCAGGAAGGACTTCCTCCCGCCGGTCCAGCCCGCGAAGTAGTGGGGCTCGACGGAGGTGATGATGACCAGCCGGTCGGCCTCGACGGCGATCCTGTTGACCTCCATCGGGGTGCCGTTCTTCGAGGTCCCGAGGTTCACGCACTCCGAGGTCTTGGCGTCGTGCACCACGATGTTCTGCCTGAGCTCCTCGAGGTGGGAGCCGAAGATGTTCCGGTACTCCTCCTCGGTGGGGGCGCGGTGCGTCCCGGTGGCGATGAGGTACGTCGCGGCGGTCAGGTCCATCCTCTTGGAGAGGGCGTCCAGGATCTTCGCGGTCGGGGTGGGGCGGGTCCCGTCGTTGACGATGAAGACGATCTGCTTGCCGCCCTTCAGGAACTCCCCGATGGGCTCGCTCCCGATGGGGTGGTCCAGCGATTCGTTGATGACCTTGTCGGCGTCTCCGCACTTGACGTCCTTGGGGTAGTAGGTGCCGACATAGTTCTTCTCGGGGATCTCGACGGACTGCACGCCGTCCTTCCCGTACCTTACATCAACCTTGACCATTGGTATCGCGTGCTAATCACGCCCGCGGTTAATAATCCATTGCGTGCGCGGGCGCAGAAGAAACCGTCCGGATTCCGGAGGCTCACTTGTATGTGAACCGGTAGAACCGTTCCGTCTCTAACTTCAGCGATTTCGGGGCGTCCCCGCCGACGAACGAGACCTTCGCGGGGTTCACCTCTATATCCTTCCTGACGTCTTCCTCGGTCAGCACGTGCTCGGCGTACAGGTTGATGTACAGCGGTTCCACGCCGTATTCCCTGATGAAGCGGACGACGAACAGCCGGTTCCCCTCGGCGATCTCCCTGAACCGTTCCGTTTCGCTTTCGTCTTCCCCTTGGCCGTACTCGCCGAAGAAGAACATGTTATGGTATCTCGGCAGCAACGGGGGGATGTCGGAGAAGCATTTGTTCCACATGTCCCAGTGCCCCGGTTCCATCGGCTCATCGGGAACTTTCCGATATCCGGATCCGTCGCGCACCCTCAGCTGCAGAGGGACCTCTTTGTCGGCGAACAGCATGCCTGCGATTGACATCGGATTGCTTCTTTCTGCCGCGGATAGAATCTCCTGGCTGTCAAAACAGCAACCTCGCAATATACATGCCTTCTGAAATGATGCCGTCTCTGGTCTTCCTGCGCGGTCGGTCCGATGAAGATATATGCCGTATGATACTCAGACAGAGCATGGCAGGGAAGGTTCCCGAGAGCATCATCGTGAGGGGAGCGCGCGTCCACAACCTCAGGGACGTCGATGTCGACGTCCCGCTGGGGAAGATGACGGCGGTGGCGGGGGTCTCCGGCTCGGGGAAGTCCTCGCTCGCCCTCGGGGTGCTCTACGCCGAGGGCTCCGGGAGGTACCTCGAGGCCCTCTCCGCGTACACCCGCCGGAGGCTGACCCAGGCGAGCCGCCCCGATGTCGATTCCATCGAGAACGTGCCTGCCGCTTTGGCATTGCACCAGCGCCCCGCCGTCCCCGGGATCAGGAGCACCTTCGGGACCTCCACCGAGCTGCTCAACAGCCTCCGGCTGATGTTCTCCCGCCTGGGGACGTACCGGTGCCCGAACGGGCATCCGGTTCCCCCGTCGCCCGCGGTCGCGCTCGACCGGAACATCGTCTGCCCCGTGTGCGGGGCGGAGTTCCCCGGGATGGCGGCGGAAGATCTTTCCTTCAACAGCCGCGGGGCCTGCCCCCGCTGCAGCGGGACGGGGATCGTCCGCGACATCGACGATTCGAAGCTGGTCCCCGACCCCTCGCTCACCCTGAGGGAGGGTGCGGTCGCCCCCTGGAACATGTTCGGCATCCAGTGGATGTACCTGGTGGCCGGGGAGTGCGGGGTGCGCACCGACGTGCCCTTCTCGGAGCTGACGCAGAAGGAGAAGGACATCGTCTACTCCGGGCCCGCGGTGCAGAAGATGACCCCCATGCGGACGGCCAACGGGAAGCTCTTCGACCTCAACTGCACCTACCGCAACGCGCACGAGGCGGTGGCCGAGGCGCTGAAGAAGACGACCACCGAGAAGGGGCTGGTGAGGATCAACCGCTACCTCTCCACGGGCCCCTGCCCGGTGTGCGGAGGGGACCGCCTCAACGACAGTGCCAGATCCGTTACCATTGACGGGAAGTCATTGGCAGATGCCTGCAGGATGACCCTTGAGGAAGCGGACGCTTGGGTGTCTAAGGTCCCCTCCCTCATGCCCGACGAGATGAGGCCGATGGCCGAGAGCATCGCGGCGGAGTTCCGTCGCAACGCCGCCCGCCTGCTCTCGCTGGGGCTGGGCTACCTGACCCTCGACCGGGCGGGCTCCACCCTCTCCACCGGCGAGCGCCAGCGCGTCCAGTTAGCTCGTTCTGTCAGAAACAATACCACCGGCGTCCTCTACGTACTCGACGAGCCCTCCATCGGGCTCCATCCCGCCAACGTCGACGGGCTGGTCGGGATCATGAAGGACCTCACCGAGCTGGGCAACACGGTGGTGGTCGTGGACCACGACGTGCGGGTGCTCAGGGAGGCCGACTGGCTCATCGAGATGGGGCCCGGCGCGGGGGACTACGGAGGAAGGGTCCTCGCATCGGGCACGGTCGAAGATGTCGAGAAGAGCAGGGACTCCCTCATCGCCGGCTTCCTCACCGGGGCCGAGAAGGTCGAAGCGAGGGAGCGCGCCCCCTCGGACAAGATGTTCGAGAAAGGGAGGATACTCCTGAAATCCGGGGCGATCCACACCGTGAAGCCCCTCGAGCTCGAGCTCCCGCTGAACCGCCTGACCGCCGTCACCGGCGTCTCGGGCGCGGGGAAGACCACGCTGGTCCTGGAGACCCTGGTCCCCGCCCTGGAGGCGAGGATCGCCGGGAAGCCCCTGCCGGCCCCCGCCGAAGAGCTGGAAGCGGACGTAAAGAGGGTCGTCCTGGTGGACGCCACCCCCATCGGCGCCAATGTTCGTTCCACTGTCGCCACCTACAGCGGGGTCCTCGACGCCCTCCGGCGCCTGTACGCCTCCACCCTGGAGGCCAAGGCCGCCGGGAAGAAGGCGGGGGACTTCTCCTACAACACCGGCTCCCTCCGCTGCCCCGGGTGCGACGGCACCGGCTCGGTCTCGATGGACGTGCAGTTCCTGCCGGACGTCGACATCCCCTGCCCTGACTGCGGGGGCTCCCGCTACGGGCCCGAAGCCGATAAGATATTGTACAGACCCAGAGGGTCTGAGAAAGGCTACTCGATCACCGACCTCATGGGCATGACCGTGGATTCCGCCTTGGAGGTTTTGAAAGGAGTGCCGAGGATCAGGCAGAGCCTGCAGACGATGAAGGACCTCGGGCTCGGCTACCTGACCCTCGGCGAGTCCACTCCCGCCCTCTCCGGCGGTGAGGCGCAGCGCCTCAAGCTGGCCTCGGAGATGGGGAGGGAGCAGGCGGGGACGCTGTTCGTCTTCGACGAGCCCACCATCGGCCTCCACCCGCTCGACGTGCGCCTGCTCATAGAAGTCTTCCAGAGGCTCATCGACAAGGGCGCGACCTTGGTGGTCATCGACCACGACCTCGACCTCATCCGCAACGCCGACTACGTGGTCGATATGGGGCCCGGCGGAGGGGAGGCGGGCGGCAGGATCGTCGCCGCGGGGACCCCTGAGGAGGTCGCGGAGAACCCGCGGAGCGTCACCGGGAAGTACCTGAGGCCCGGAGCCTGAGGGTTTCCAATAGTGCCAGCATTGAGAATCCTCTCGATTGCATCAGCAGATCAGGTACCTGAAATGCGAGATTTTCTACACTTTCAGGTACCTGAAATGCAGGAAAAATCACATTTTCATACCCTGACGGGAACAGCGTTCCGGAAAATCCCGTCCCGCAACCGGCTCTGACGAAGAACTCATCCAGCCGTAAAGGGCCAACTTTAAAACCGACGGGGAAGATGACGCAGGCATATGGCTGCGCTGAGGGATATCGGGGAAAGGCCGCTCGTCGAGCGCCTGCGCTCGGTCTTCCGCAACGGCGCGGCCTCCACCGTCCTCGGCCCCGGCGACGACGCCGCCGTCATCGGCGGTCTCTCCGACGGGAAGATTGTGGTCTCCGCGGACTCCGTCTCCGCCGAGCGGCACAAGACCCCCCGCATGACCTGGGAGCAGTTCGGCTGGATGGCCGCCGCCGTCAATTTCAGCGACATCGCCTCCATGGGCGCCCGCCCCGTCGGGCTGGTGGCGGCCATGAACATGCCCGAGGACATGGAGGAGGCCGACTTCCTGGACGTCGCGAGCGGCATCGACCAGTGCTGCGAGTTCTGCGGCACCGAAGTGATAGGAGGGGACACCAAGGCCGGCCCCGGGATTGTGACCTGCACCGCCCTCGGGAGCCTCGAGGGGCGGAAGCCCCTAACCCGTTCGGGCGCCCGCCCGGGCGACGTGGTCGCCGTCACCGGCGTCATCGGGGAGGCCGCCGCCGGCTTCCTCGCTGAGCAAAATAATCTTGACGGATACGACGACGCGGAGTTCGCCCTCCACGTCCCGGTCCCCCGCTGGGAGGAGGGAATAGCGATGGCGAAGACGGGGGTCGTCACCTCCTGCATGGACCTCTCCGACGGCCTCGGCAACGCCTGCCGCGCGATCTGCGCCGCCTCCCACACGGGGATGGAGGTCGAGTGGGAGTTCCTCCCGCTGGGCGCGGACGTCGAGGAGGTCTGCGGGCTCTGCCGGAAGGACGTGAAGGAGACCGCCGTGCGGTGGGGAGGGGACTACGAGCTGCTCTTCACCTTCGACCCCGAGGACATCTCCGCCCTCTACAAGGCGGGCGTGATGTTCTCCATCATCGGGGCGGTCGACAACGGCGACGGGGCGTACCTGTCGGAGGGGGACAAGAGGGAGGCGATGCCGGACGGCATTTATTAACCCCAACATCGAGGCCAAGTACTGGCACAGCGAGGAGAACGGGGTGCGCTGCGACCTCTGCCCGCACCGCTGCCTGGTGAAGGAGGGCGAGTTCGGGATGTGCAATTCCCGCAAGAACGTCGGCGGGAAGCTCACCGCCTACAACTACGGGCGGATCTCCTCCATCGCGGTGGACCCCATCGAGAAGAAGCCCTTCTACCACTACCGCCCCGGGACCCGGATCTTCTCCGTCGGGGGCATCGGCTGCAACCTCCGCTGCCAGTTCTGCCAGAACTACTCCATCTCGATGGAGTCCTTCGGCAAGAAGCGCACCACCTTCAAGTCCGCCGAGGACATCGCCGCGCTCTGCCGCCAGCAGAACTTCGACCAGATCGCCTTCACCTACAACGAGCCGGGCATCTGGTACGAGTACATCATGGACGTCCACGAGGCCGACCCCGACCTGCGCATCGCCCTGGTCACCAACGGCTACATCAACGAGGAGCCGCTGAAGGACCTCTGCGCGGTGAGCGACGCCATGAACATCGACGTCAAGTCGTTCAACGAGCGCTTCTACCACCAGATCTGCGGGGGCGACCTCGAATCGGTGAAGAAGGCCTGCTCGGTGGTCCACGAGCAGGGCGTCCACCTCGAGCTCACCTACCTGGTGGTCCCCGGCTACAACGACAGCACCGGGGAGGTGGAGAAGTTCCTGCAGTGGGTGCGGGACGACCTCTCGCCGGACGTCCCCGTTCACTTCACCCGCTTCCACCCGGACTACAACATGGTGGACGTCCCCATGACCCCCGTCGACACCCTCCTGCGCTTCCAGAAGCTCGGGGAGGACAACGGCCTCAATTACGTGTACACGGGGAACATCATCTACGACGACTCCTCGGACACCTACTGCCCCGAGTGCGGGGCGGCGGTCATCAAGCGGACGGGCTACCGCGTCGACATCCTCGGGCTCGACGGCGACCGCTGCGCCTTCTGCAAGCACCGGCTGAACATCATCAGATGAACAGCGGGCAGCCGACCAGCAGGACGATGACCGTCGCAAGTGCCAGAGGGGCGACGAACGGTATCTTGTAGACGACCTTCGCGTCCGTCGCTCCCGCGTCCCGGAGGCGGTCGATCGCCTCCGCTTCCTTCCCCTCCTCGACGAGGGTCCTCGAGATCACCCTGCCCTCATTGATTTCCTCATAGAGCCAGACGGGAGAATTCTGAATCTTCTCAAGGGGCATCCGGCCGCGCTTGGCGTTCTTGGAATACCAAATGAGCGCCCACACGGCGGCGATTATCGCGCCGATGATGAGGACGGAGACCGAGAACGGGAAGAACTCGGCCGCGGGGACGTCCGCGGAAATCAGCGGGAAGGGCCCGAGCTCGGGATAATACGGAAGTGCCAGGCTTATCGACATCAGGCACTTCGCGTCCGCCCCTCCGCGCAGGATCCCGGCGTAGTAGAGGCCCGCGTAGGCGACCACCGCGGCCATCGCCACCAGCCCCTGCGTGACCAGGGCGGAGTTGTCCCCCGCGAAGAAAGCCAGCAGGAACAGGATGACCGCTCCGGTGCCGGCCGCCTCGGCCGGCGTGCCGTCCAGGAAGGCCAGCGCGATGAACTCCAGGATCAGCCCTGCTGGCACCGCGAAGCATTCCCATTCGGGGCCGTCCTCCTCGATGCAGAGAAGAAGATAGACAAGTGCACCCGACAGTCCCAGCACCGCCCAATGTACATCTTTGACCTCTCTCGAGCGGACGTCGGAGACGGCGGCAGACAAAAGCACCGCGACAGTAATGATAGCGGCGGTAATCTGCAATGTCTCCGAGAGGTCCATGAACATTTTATGCGAGATTGATTAATAAAGGGGAAGGATTACAGTCAGCCGATGCAAAAGAGCAGGACCAAAGTACTATTCGCAGCCGTAGCGGTTTTGGCCATGCTGGCGGTGGCGGCCGTCCCTTATTATGAAGATTCGGACGATAGTTCCGCAGTTAAACTAGATCTGATCAACTCGGGCAACATCGATATCCAATACATCTACGACGCCAGAGATCTGAGCGTGTCTGCCAACGGCGAGGTCTCATTCGCGTTCTCCCTCTATAACGCGTCAGACACCGATGCGCATGTGAGCGTCGACGTTGAAACCGACAACAGCAAGGTCACGCTCAAATCCCTGACCATCACCAATGAGGACGGGAATACCACCAACAGGATCGCCGCGGGAGAGCTGACCCTGATCGAGGTGACCCTGACTGCGGACAAATGCGCGCACCAGGGCGACTACACCGTCACCGTCACGGCGAGCGCTTACGAGCTCACCTCCTCCACAGCGGAGGATCCGTCGACGGGATCTTTCACCATCGGCCTGTCGGTGAACTCGAACCTCTCCTCCGAGAGCAAGTACAACAAGTTCCTGGGCGTTTTCGACAACGACCTCGACGGGTTCATGGGCGAAGCCTGGTTCACCGCCCTGGTCTCCTTCTTCGGGTTCCTGGCCATCGGTTATCTCGTGATGTTCATCGCGGTCCCCCTGTGCGTCAGGATCGTCATGAAGAAGGACGACCCGGACCGGGACTACATGAAGAAGACCCTGTACGAGCTCTGCCAGGTGATCATCCTCCTGTGGGCCATCGGGCAGGTGCTGCGCATCCTCGGGACCGCGGAGGAGTACATCGACATCATCAACCGCATCTTCTACCTCTGCTACCTGATCGTCGGCTGTATCGTGGGCTGGAGGCTGTACAAGCTCATCGTCGACGTGTTCATCACCAGGATCGCCAAGAAGGACGACCGCCACAAGAAGGACTACGAGAGCCTGCGGCCGCTCTTCCTGTACCTCGGCGAGATCACCATCGCGGTGGTCGGCGTCATCATCGCCATGAGCATGTTCGGGGTGGACGTGGCGGCCATCATCACCTCCGCCGGGCTGGTCTCGCTGGGGATCTCGCTGGGCGCCAAGGACGTGCTCTCGCAGTTCTTCTCCGGGATCGTCATCCTGGCCACCCGGCCTTTCCAGAAGGGCGACCTCATCCAGATCGGGAACGACGAGACGGTCTACCGGGTCCGCGAGGTCAACATCATGAACACCGAGCTGGAGAACTGGGACAACACCGACATCAACATCATGCCGAACTCGACCATCGAGACCTCCAGGATCAGGAACATCACCGGCGAGACCAACGTCTACAAGTGCTACATCTCGATGACCGTGTCCTACGACTCCGACCTCAACAAGGTCCGGCAGGTCATGCAGGACGTCGCCTCCGCCAACCCGCACGTCATCACCGACGGCTCCTACGGGAGGCCGTACACCCGCGTCGAGTCGTTCGGCGACAACAACATCGAGGTCAAGATGGGGCTGTACGTCGACGACTTCAACACCAGCTACACCGTCCGCGGCCAGATCCGCCAGGCGCTGTACAAGGCGTTCCAGGAGAACGGCATCAGCATCGACTACAGCCGCATCGTGGTGGAGGACGGCGGCAGGGCCTTCCCCAACGAGGGCGGGGACAAGAAGTCCAAGCCCGAGACAGACGGCAAGGACGACTCGAAGCCGGCGACCTCCTGAGAAGGTTTCCGGGAACGGGACCCCCGTTCTCGGAAATCGTAAACTTCTTCCCGTTTTCCTCAACGGAGCATCGGGAATTCTGCGGATTCCCGTATTCCTTTCATTATAATTATATAGCAACGACGTCTACCCCGCTCCCATCAGGTTCCAGGCGGGATGAAGATGATTGACGACCTAGACAAGCGCATCCTCGAGATCATGAAGAAGGACTCCAGGTGCCCCTACGTGGACATCGCCGAGCAGCTCGGCGTGTCGGAGGGCACCGTGCGGAGCAGGGTCCACAAGATGACCGAGGACGGGGTGATCCGCGGGTTCACCATCAGGACCAGCTCGAAGAACGTCAAGGCGCTGGTCGAGGTCAGCATCGACGTCAACACCGACACGGAGGAGATCGCGAGGAGGATGTCCGAGTACGAAGGGGTGACCGAGGTCTTCGAGGTCACCGGCGACCAGGACATCATCGCCATCGTCGATGTGGAGTCGACGCAGAACCTCAACGAGATCATCGAGAAGGTCCGCAAGTACGACAACGTCCTGAGCACCAGGACCCGCCTGATCCTCAAGGAGCACTTCGGAGAGAATTGAAATGTACGCAAAGAGCAGCGAATTCACGGGTCTGGGCACCGCGATGATCACCCCCTTCAAGAGGGACGGGACGGTCGACGAGGAGGCCCTGCGGAGGCTGGTGGACTTCCAGATCGAGAACGGCGTCGACATGCTCCTGCCCTGCGGGTCGACCGGCGAGGCGGCCACCCTCAGCAGGGACGAGCACCTGGACGTCATCAGGATCGTCATCGACCAGGCCAACGGCCGCGCCAAGGTCGTGGCCGGCGCGGGCAGCAACTGCACCAGGGAGGCCATCGACCTCTCGATGGAGGCGGCCGACATGGGAGCGGACGCCATCCTCTCCATCTGCCCCTACTACAACAAGCCCACGCAGGAGGGCATCTACCTGCACTACAAGTCGATCGCCGAGGTATCGGGCGTGCCGGTCATCGTCTACAACGTGCCCAGCCGCACCGGGATCAACATCGGCACCGAGACCCAGATCAAGCTGAGCGAGATTCCCAACATCGCCGGCATCAAGGAGGCCGCGGCCGACCTCAACCAGGTCCGGAACACCCTCGCGGCCAGGAAGAAGGGCTTCGTCATCCTCTCCGGCAACGACGACCTCACCTACGAGATCATGAAGGCCGGCGGCGAGGGCGTGTTCTCCGTCGCCTCGAACTGCGCGCCCGAGCGCGTCTCCGAGATGGTGAAGGCCTGCCAGGCGGGCGACTTCGAGAAGGCGGAGAAGCTCAGCGACGCCCTCATGCCCCTCTTCAAGGGCCTGTTCTGCGAGTCGAACCCCATCCCGATCAAGTACGTGATGTCCCGCATGGGCTACGGCCTGAACAACCCCAGGCTGCCCCTGACGCCGCTCTCCAAGAAGGGGATGGCGGTGGTGGACCCCCTGATCGACGCCTACGGACTGTGATAGTTTGGCGGTCAGGGTGGCGGTGGGCGGCGCCACCGGCAAGCTCGGGAGCCTCGTCTGCGACCTCGTCGCGGAGGATCCCGACCTGCAGCTGACGGGCGCCGTCGTCTCGGCGAACGGGGGCCACGTGGGCACCGACGTGCACGGAGTGAAGGCAGTCGGCCCCGACGGGCTGGACGGCGTCCTGAAGGACTGCGACGTGTACGTCGACCTCACCTCCCCGGAGGCGGCCGGCCGGGCGGTCGTGAAGGCGGCCGCGGCGGGATGCTGCGTTGTGGTGGGCACCACCGCGGTGCCCCGCGACAGCATCGACAGCATGAAGGCGCAGATCTCCCGGAAGGGCTCCTGCGGCGTCGTCTCCGCGAACTTCGCGGTGGGCGTCAACGTCTTCTGGAAGCTCTGCGGGGACATGGCCCGGATGCTCCCCGGGTACGACATCGAGGTCATCGAGATGCACCACGACCGCAAGAAGGACGCCCCCTCCGGCACGGCCGCGGAGGCCGTCCGCCGGCTGCAGGCGGCGACCGCCATCCAGAAGGTGGTGTACGGGAGGAAGGGCGTGGTCGGCCCCCGGCAGCGCGAGATCGGGGTCCACTCGGTCCGCGCGGGGGACATCGTGGGTGACCACACCGTCATCTTCGCCGCCAACGGGGAGATGCTGGAGCTCACCCACCGCGCCATCTCCCGCGAGGTCTTCGCGAGAGGGTGCATCGCCACCATTAAGTGGGTGGCCGCGCACCGCGACGGGCGCGTCCACGGGATGGACGAGGTGCTCGGATTATGCTGACAGTGATGAAGTTCGGAGGGACCAGCGTAGGTTCCATAGAGGCCCTCGAGAGGGCCGCCCAGATCGTACAGAAGACGGAAGGGGCGAAGGTCGTCGTGACCTCCGCCATGTCCGGGATCACCAACTTCCTCGTGGGGCTCTGCGAGGACATCCCGGGGAGGAGGGACGAGGCCCTGAAGACCTTCGAGAAGAAGCACCTCGACGTGGCCCGGGCGATGCTCGACGACAAGCAGTACGCCGCCTTCCTGGAAGAGTTCAGGCCCCGCATGGAGGCCTTCCGCCGGCTGCTCTTCGACGAGTACGCCATGGAGGACCCCTACTACAAGGACAACGTGACCTCCCAGGGGGAGAGGTTCTCCTCCCTCCTGCTGTGCCACAAGCTGCGGGCCATGGGCCAAGACTCCATCGCCCTGACCTCGGAGGACTGCGGGATCCGCGCGGTCGGCAACCCCCTCAACGGCAACGCCGACCTGGTGGAAACAGAGAGGGCGATGGGCATCAACGTGGTGCCCTACCTCAACCGCGGCTTCGTGCCGGTCATCACCGGGTTCTACGGCGTGAAGAAGGACGGCCTCCCGCTGACCTTCGGGCGCGGGGGCTCGGACTACGCCGCGGCCGTGGTGGCCAACGCCCTCAACGCCGACCGCCTGGAGATCTGGACGGACGTCGACGGCTTCATGTCCGCCGACCCCCGCATCGTCCCCCACGCGAAGAAGATCGACGAGATGAGCTACACGGAGGCGGCCGAGCTCGCCTACTTCGGGGCCAAGGTCCTGCACCCGCGGACCATCGAGCCCGTCCGGCGCAAGCACATCCCCCTCTGGGTCAGGAACTCCTTCAACCCCGAGGACAAGGGGACGGTCATCTCGCAGTTCCGCAAGCCCAAGAACGAGCTGCTGCGCTCGGTGGCGGCCAAGACCGACCTGTCCATCATCAGCATCAACTCCCCGGAGATCGCCTACCGCCCGGAGATCGTCACCCGCATCCTCGCCAAGATCTCGGAGAACCACGACGCCATCTACTCGATCAGCACCACCCTCTCGACGGTGGCGCTGCTCATCCACAACAACGACGTCAAGGACACCCTCCGCAAGCTCAACGAGCTGGAGAGCGAGGACATCGAGCGCATCGACGTCACCGCCGACGTGGCCCTCATCTGCTGCGTCGGGGACAACCTCCTGACCACCTGCGGGGTGTCGGGGGAGATCTTCGGCGCCGTGAAGGAGGCCAAGGCCAACGTCCAGATGATCAGCGAGGGCGCGTCCGACGTGTCCCTCAACTTCGTGGTGCCGATGGCCAACGTGCTCGACACCATCAGGACCCTCCACAAGAAGTTCGTCGAGGGAGGGCCGGCGCAATGATGCGCGACTACGACAGCCGGGACGGCAAGATGCTCTTCGCCGGCCTCAGCGTCGAGGACATCGCCGACGAGTTCGGCACCCCCGTCTACGTCACCGACGAGCAGCGGGTGCGGGAGAACTACCGCGCAGTGTACTCCGCGTTCTCCAAGTACATGGAGACCGAGGTCCACTACGCCGCCAAGGCGAACACCAACATGGCCATCCTCAGCATCCTCCGCCAGGAGGGCTCCGGCATCGACGCCGTCTCCATCGGCGAGGTGAGAACATGCCTGAAGGCCGGCTTCGACCCCTCGAAGATCATGTACACCGGGGTGTTCGTCAGCGAGGAGGAGCTGAAGCAGGTGGTCGCCACCGGCGTGCGCGTCAACCTCGACTCCCCCTCGGAGGCGGAGAAGATGGCCCGCATCGCCCCCGGCGCGGAAGTATCGTTCCGCATCACGCCCGGGGTCGGCTCCGGCCACGGCGATAAGGTGATTACCGGCAACAAGGGCGCCAAGTTCGGAATACCCAGGGACAAGGTCGTGGAGACCTACCTGCACGCCCTCGACATCGGGCTGAACCCCGTCGGGATCCACGCCCACATCGGCTCCGGCGGGCAGTCCGTGGAGCCCTTCATCGACGAGGCCGAGGTGCTCTCCGAGCTCATCAACCAGATCGACGAGGCGGGCATCAAGCTGAAGTTCGTCGACATCGGCGGCGGGATCGGCGTGCCCTACAAGCCCAACGAGGAGGAGATGGACCTTGACAACATGGCCTCCGAGGTCACCGACGTGTTCGAGCAGAACACCGACATCAGGAAGATCATCGTGGAGCCCGGGAGGTACATCGTCGCCGACTCGACGGTGCTCCTGACCAGGTGCACCGACGTCAAGGACGCCGAGACCAAGAAGTACGTCGGCGTGGACGCCGGGTTCAACACCCTCATCCGCCCCGCCATGTACGGGTCGTTCCACTACATCGCCGACGGCAGCAAGTTCGGGAAGGCGTGCACCTCGAGGTACGACATCGCCGGCCCGCTCTGCGAGAGCGGCGACTATCTGGGACATGACCGCGTCCTCCCCGACGTGGAGGAGGGCGACGTCATGGTCGTGTACGACGCGGGCGCCTACGGCTACAGCATGAGCAGCAGGTACAACTCCCGCCAGCTCCCCGCCGAGGTCCTCGTCAACGACGGCAAGGCGGAGCTCATCCGCGCCCGCGAGGAGCCCGACGAGCAGCTGAAGCACCAGACCGTCCCGGAGAGGCTGCGCCCATGAAGTTCTGGAAGTACCACGGCATCGGGAACGACTTCATCGTCCTCGACTGCATCCACGACCCCATCCCGGTGGACCCGGCCTGGTGCGAGCAGGTCTGCGACCGCCACTTCGGGATCGGCGCCGACGGGGTGCTCTACATCCAGCCCGGCAAGGACGGCTCGGACATCACCATGACGGTGGTGAACTCCGACTCCTCCATCCCCGAGATGTGCGGCAACGGCATCCGCTGCGTCGCCAAGCACGCCTACGACACCGGGCTTGTGAAGTCCAACAGCATCAAGATCATGACCGGCCGGGGCATCCTCACCGCCAAGGTGACCGAGGACCCCGACGACTGGGTCTCCCAGGTGCAGATCGACATGGGCGCCCCCATCCTCGAGGGGCGGGACGTGCCGATCGACCACGACGGGAGGTTCATCGACCAGCCCTTCGACGCCTACGGCACGGAGATCCGCGCCAGCGCCGTCTCCATGGGCAACCCCCACTTCATCACCTTCACCCCCCTCCCGGACGCCGAGATCGACCGCCTGGGGCCGCTGCTGGAGAAGGATAAGTTCTTCCCGCGGAAGACCAACGTGGAGTTCGCCCAGATCAAGGACGGGAAGATCTGGATCAGGGTGTACGAAAGGGGCGCCGGCTGGACCCTCGCATGCGGGACGGGCGCCTGCGCCACCACGGTGGCCGCCGCGCTGAACGGCCTGGTGCCGTTCGACCGGCCCGTCGACGTCCGCCTCCCCGGCGGATGGCTCAAGATCACCGCCTCCTCGAAGCTGGACCGCGTCCTCATGGAGGGCCCGGCCGAGCTCGTGTTCGTAGGCGAAACCGATTACCTCAGGTGAAGAAAGAATGCCAGTGAAGTACAAGCAGGCCGAAAGGCTCCAGAAGCTGCCTCCCTATCTGTTCGTGAGGCTCGAGAAGCTCGCCGCCGCCAAGAGGGCGGAGGGCGTGAAGATGATCGACTTCGGGATCGGCGACCCCGACCTCCCCTGCCCCGGCGAGATCGTCCGGGCCATGAAGAAGGCGGCCGACGTCAACGAGAACCAGAAGTACTCCTCGTCGCAGGGCGAGAAGGACCTCCGGCAGGCCGTGGCCGAGTTCTACAAGAAGAGGTTCAACGTGAAGGTCGACCCCGACGCCAACGTCTGCGTGACCATCGGCTCCAAGGAGGGCATCTTCAACATCGCGCAGGCCTTCGTCAACGACGGCGAGAAGATCATCGCCCCCGCGCCCGGCTACCCCGTGTACTCGGGAGCGGCCACCATCTTCAACAACGCGGTGTGCCAGAAGGTCCCCCTCCACCACGAGAAGGACTGGCTGCTCGACGTCAAGGAGTGCCCCGAGGACGCCCGCCTGATGTACCTCAACTACCCGAACAACCCCACCGGCGCGGTCGCCAACGCCGACTACCTGAAGGAGGTCATGAAGTGGACCAACCGCCACAAGACCATCCTCGCCTACGACAACGCCTACTGCGAGATGGCCTTCGACGGCTACCGCGCCCCCTCGGTGCTGCAGGCCGGCAAGAACGCCATCGAGTTCATGTCGCTGTCCAAGACCTTCTGCATGACCGGCTTCCGGCTGGGCTTCGCGGTGGGGCACGAGGATTTGGTTGCAGGATTGACCAAGTGCAAGGGGCAGATCGACTCCGGCGCGCCCATCTTCATCCAGAAGGCCGCCATCGCCGCCCTCGACATGTACAACGACAAGGGCGAGCTCAAGGAGGCCGCCATGCGCAACATCCGTGAGTACGGCGAGCGCAGGAAGGTCATCGTCGAGGGCCTCCGGGACCTCGGCTTCGAGTGCGACATGCCGAAGGGGACCTTCTACGTCTGGTTCGACTGCGGGATGGACGACGGCGAGTTCACCAAGGAGATGATCGACCGCGGCGTCATCGTGACCCCCGGCTCCGGCTTCGGCGGGGAGAAGGGCTACATCAGGATGGCCGCCACCAAGCCCATCGACCAGATCCAGATCGCGCTCAGGCGCATGGGCAAGAAGAACGACTGAAGCATTCACGGGGGCGGGGGACCGCCCCCTTTCCCTCCTGGCACATCCTGTCAGGATAACATGGGAAAGCGACGGGAGCTCGGCCTTTTCCCAGCCAAACCTTTTCTAATTGCACCTGGATTACCCAACATCGGAACCGTGATTCCCATGGAGAGCACTCTCAAAGCACACAGGAACGAGCTCATCGCCCTCGCCGCCGCGGCGGTCCTGGCCGTCTGCGCCTTCGGCTTCATCGCCGCCGATGACACCGAGGCCGATGCCGCCGACGAAGCCGTCGCGACCACCGGGTCGGCCGTCTACATGGCCGACGCGGACACCAGCGATGACGACGAGACCTTCGACCTCTACGAGTTCGCCGCGGTGATCGCCGCCGTCATCATCGCCAGCATCCTCATCGCTCTTGTCACCACCAGGAACAAGAAGACGAAGAACTGAAACCCCTTCTCCGGAGCCCCTCCGGAGGAACCCCCTTCTCATATTGTTTTTATCGGTCTGGGTCATCACCCCTCACCATGGAAGTTCTCGATGCCGTGAAGGCGCGCAGGAGCGTCAGGGAATACGACGGCAGGCCCGTCGAGAGGGAGAAATTGGACCTCATCATCGACGCGGGGAGGCTGGCCCCCACCGCCCGCAACGAGCAGCGCGTAAGGGTGGTCATCGCCGACGGGAAGGAGGAGATCGACGAGATCGCCGCCGCCTCTTACCCCTGGGTCTCCACCGCGCCCTGCGTTATCGCCGTCTATGCAGATCACGACCGCACCATGATGTGCGGGATCAGCTCCAAGGTCGAGGACTGCTGCATCGCCCTCACCTCGATGATGCTGGAAGCCGTTTCATTGGGCCTCGGCACGGTGTGGATGGGGCACTTCGACGCCCCCCGCGTGAAGAAGGTCCTCAACATCCCCGAGGATGCCATATTGACGGCCATCATGCCGGTCGGCTACGCGGCTGATGAAGGTTCTCCCAAGGAGAAGCTCTCCCGCGAGGAGTTCGCCTCCTTCGGGACCGTCAGGCGATGGTAAGAGCGCATCGGTTAAATCCAAGGCATCAGGATACTCACGGAGATGAACGCGGACACGCTGCTGGCAGGCGACTGGGGGAAGAGCCCCGGGGAGACCTTCTCCGAGGCCGTCGGGGACGCCTCGAAGGAGGACCTCCTGGTCCTGCTGAGCAAGCTCAGGGGGGCCTGCGCGGCCTTCAGCTACGAGGACATGGTGGTGGAGAACCTCTACCTCCGCGACGCGCGGAAGATGATCGCCCTCGACTTCTACGCGGCGGAGACCGAGCGGAGGCTGAAGGAGATGGGGCGCGACGTTCCCGAGGATGTCAATTTCCGCAGCGTCTCGAGGCTTTACCTAGAACTCGCGGACATCGTCTTCACCGACCTCCGCGACGCGGGAGCGAAGTGCTTCAACGACCCCACGGACGATAACAGAAAGGTAGCAACGGGCCTGCTGGCACTTATCACCGACCTCCTCAGCTACGGGGCCATGCACCTGTCCCTCACCTCGGAGACCTTCCCCTCGCAGTACCGCGATTGGAGCTCCAAGACCGGGGCGAAGTGCGAAGGCGTCGCGAAGTACATCCTCTACGACGGCGGGTACGCACCCTTCGAAGAACAATTGTCCCGCCTGAAGGAAACAGTGTCGAAGATCGAGTCGGACCCCGCCCTCGACGCCCTCCAGGAAGAGAGGAACGCGAGGTACGTGGCGGAGAACGCCAAGATGATCGACTGGGGCCGGCGGAACGTCGAGAAGCTCAACCTGCAGCTCGAGCTGTGCGACCCCTACGACCTGACCCAGAGGCGCTACCTCCGGGAGCTGATCACCGCCACCACGGACTGGCTGGACGGCTTCTCGAAGGATCACTGACCGTTCCCGAACTTCTCCCTGGACTTCTCCAGGGCCTCGATGACCGGCAGGGGCTCCTGCAGGAGGAACGTCTCCAGCGCCCCTCCGCCGGTGCTCACGTAGGACATCGAGTCGGCGAGGTCGAACCGCTCGGCGGCGGCCGAGGTGTGCCCTCCGCCCAGCACTGACAGGCCCTTGCTGTCGACCATGGCGTTCATGATGGCCTTGGTGCCGTTCTCGAAGCCGGGCTTCTCGAACATCCCCGCGGGGCCGCTCATGAAGGAGGTCTTGGCCTGCTCGATGACCTTGCGGAAGATCTCGATGGACTTGTCGCCGATGTCCAGGGCCGCGCCCGCGTCGGCCATGTCGCCGGTCAGCACAGAAACTCTCTGCCCATCTTTCTCGACCGCCACGTCGACCGGCAGGAGGATCCGCTGGCCGTACCTGGCCATGACGTCCTTCGCGCGGGCGAAGTTCTCGGGGGTGAGCTCCTCGGCCAGCGGCACGCGGGAGGGCCCGCCGATGTCCACGCCCCTCGCCATGAGGAAGGCGTTGCCGGCGAGGCCGACCACGATCACGGTGTCCGCGGTGTTGTTCCCGAGCACGCGGTCGATCATGTGGGGGATGTCCCCGAACTTGGCGCCGCCGAGGATGAAGACCGAGGGGCGGCGGGGGCTGTTGAAGATGGTCCGGAGCGCGTACATCTCCTTGGCCATCAGCCTCCCGGAGGCGGAAGGGAGGACCTCCTCGAAGCCGACCAGGGAGCACTGGGAGCGGTGGGCGGCGCCGAAGGCGTCGCAGACGTACAGGTCGAAGAGGGGCGCGAGGGTCTTCACGATCTCGCCCTTGGAGTGCCCCACGGAATCGAGGTCGGCGGTCTCGGAGTCGATGGCCCGGACGTTGCCGAGCAGGAGCACCTCGCCCTCCTTCACTTCCTTGATGGCGGCGATGGCCTTCTCGCCGATGACGTCGTCGACGTACTTCACGGGGGCGTTCAGGTCGCGGGCGAGGATCTCGGCGTGCTGGGACAGGTCGGTGAAGTCCCACTTGCCCTTCCGGCTCTGATGTGCCAGGATGACCACTTTCGCCCTCTTCCCCATGAGCTCGCGGATGGTCGGGATGACCGCGCGGATCCTCGAGTCGTTGATGATCTTGAGGGTCTTGCGGTCGAGCGGGCAGTTGATGTCCACCCGCAGGAGGACCCGCTTCCCGCGGAAGTTCATGTCGCCGAGCGTGTTGTACGTGTCCTCCATGTCCGTCGCCTCAGTGGTCGATGCCGAGGGCCTTATTGGTCTTGGCGACCGACTCGGGCCCCTCCATCATCTTGAACATGGAGCGGATGCAGTCGATGTTCTCGGGCACCACGTCCGCCTCCTGGTGGACCGCCTGGTAGTAGTAGAGGGTGTCCCCCACGGCCTTGACGCCGTCGGACCAGACGCAGATCTCGTACATGTCGGAGCGGCTCCGCCCGAGCTCACGCGCCAGCTCCATGATCTGCGCGGTGCTCTTGAGGCCGTCTTTGGAAGAAATGAGCCTCACGCGGGGCATCTTGGCGAAGAGCGCCAGCGCCTCATCGGTGGTGATCTCGCGGCCGAGGCGCACGACCACCGCCTGGATGTGCATCAGGGTGGTGGAGGCCTTGATGGCCATGGTGGTGATGTCCAGCCAGGGGAGCACCGACTTGACGTCGAGCCCGTGGTGGGTCGGGAGGGACACCGAGGGCTCGAGGGCGTTGACGGGGCCGGACTTGCTGTCGCCGGGGTCCGCGGCGCGGCGGACGATGGTGACGTAGGCGTTCTTGATCTTGTACTCCCGGTCGAGGACGCTGAGCGACCGCAGGAGGGCGGTGGTGTTGCAGCTCACGACGCGGGAGAACTGCATCCCCCAGGAGTCCTTGTAGTTCGCCGTGGAGTTGAAGGAGACGCCGGTCAGGCCGTGCTCCTCCCCGCCCTGGAAGACCGCTTTCTTGCCGGCCTTCTCGTACTTCGCCTTGTCCTCGGGGCCGACGGTCCCGGGGGTGCAGTCGACGATGACGTCCGCGGCCGCGATCATGTCGTCGATGGTGCCGGCGACCTTGATCCCCGCTTTCTCGAAGGAGGGGATGCTCTCCGGCGGCACATAGAGCGGGATGCCCGCCGCCGTCGCGGTGAAGGCCTCGAAGGTGGGCCTGGTCTTGGAGACTCCGACGAGCTCCATGTCGTCCTGCGCCTGGACGGCGGTGGCGACCCTCTTTCCGATGGTCCCGTAGCCGTTTACTCCGACCTTGATCTTTGCCATGGGATTTCTCACTGACTGCGGGATTGAGTTCAACCATATAATATTGCGCGCGTGGGCGCATATGTCACGATAGCAATCGAACTGTCAATGTGCCAGCGTCAATCTTTGCGGGCCTTCCTGACCTCCCAGTAGGAGACCAGCCCGAGCACCGCGGCCAGCGCCGCCGAGGCGGCCAGGAACCAGATGTCCACCCAGGACACCGCACAGATGATGCCCAGGATCAGGATGATGACGGCGAGGTATCCGAGGGCCCTCGCGGTAATCTCGTTCATACTCAGCCTGTATGGCGGTGCGCCTAGAAAACACTGTCCGCGACCGCTTGGTTTTATTATCGCGCGTCAATAACGGGGAGGAAGAAGGCAAGGCAGATGAAAGGATCAAAGGCACTTCTCAAGATGCTCGAGGACCGCGGCGTCAAGAACGTCTTCGGCTACCCGGGGGCCACCGTCATACCGATCTACGATGAGTTCCTCGAGTCCGACGTGCGGCACATCCTCGTGAGGCACGAGCAGTGCGCCGCCCACATGGCGGACGGCTACGCCCGCGCCTGCGGGCAGCCCGGCGTCTGCCTGGCCACCTCCGGCCCGGGGACCACCAACCTGGTCACCGGCATCGCCACCGCCTACGCGGACTCCATCCCCATGATCGCCCTCACTGGGCAGGTCGGGACCAGCTTCCTGGGGGCCGAGGCCTTCCAGGAGGTCGACTCCTACTCGCTGATGATGCCGGTCACCAAGCACAACTTCCGGGTCCTCGACCCCGAGCGCCTCCCGCACGCCATCGACGAGGGCTGGAAGATCTGCCAGATGGGGAGGCCGGGACCGGTCCACATCGACATGCCGGTCGACCAGATCAACTCCGACATCGACTCCGAGCTCCTCACCAAGAGCTGGGGCGTCAAGCCCCCGCACGAGGACATCTCGGGGATCCGCGACGCCGCCAACCTCATCCGGAGCGCCGAGCGCCCCATTATGCTGGTCGGGGGCGGGGCGATCAACGCCTCGGAGGAGGTCATCAAGCTGGCCGAGTTCACCAACATGCCGGTCGTCACCACCCTGATGTCCCTGGGCATCGTCCCCTCGGAGCACCCGCTCAACCTCGGGCCCCTCGGGATGCACGGCAGGATGGGCGCGCTCGACGCCTTCCAGTCGGCCGACCTGGTCGTCGCCATCGGGACCAAGATGTCCGACCGCACCTACAACCCGCACACCATGCCGGCGGAGACCTGCAGGGTCATCCAGATTGACGTCGACGCCACCCAGTTCGGGAAGTCCAAGCTGCCGAGCGTCAACATCCAGTGCGACGCCAAGAAGGGGACCAAGCTGCTCCTGGACAAGCTCAAGGGCTACAAGGACGTCCACTCCGAGTGGGACGGCCGCTACAAGAAGCTCCGGAAGCTGTGCCAGTGCGACTTCGATTACGATGCGGACCCCATCCTCCCGCAGAAGGTCATGTTCGAGATCAACCGCCTGCTGAAGGACAAGAACACCATCGTCACCACCGACGTCGGCCAGAACCAGATGTGGGCGATGCACTGCCTCGACGTCAGGTACCCGCGGCAGTTCATCACCTCCGGGTCCTTCGGCACCATGGGCTTCGGGCTCCCGTCCGCCATGGGCGCCAAGGTCGCCCGGCCGGACGCCAAGGTCCTCACCATCGTCGGGGACGGCGGGCTGCAGATGGTCATCCAGGAGCTCGCGACCTCGGTCGCCGAGGACATCCCCGTCACCATCGTCCTGCTCAACAACGGCTGGCTCGGGATGGTCCGGCAGTGGCAGAAGCTGTTCTGGAACAAGAGGTACAGCGGCACCAAGCTGGACGCCGACCCGGACTTCGTGAAGATCGCCGAGAGCTACGGGGCGTGGGGCATCCACGTCGACAAGACGTCGGAGATCCGCGAGGCCCTCAAGCGCGGCATCAAGTCGGACACCACCTGCCTCATCGACATCAAGGTCGACCCCGAGGCCGACATCACCCCGATGATCCTGCAGGACCCCAAGGTCCCCATCGTCATGGGCCGGTGCCCGTACAAGGTGTGAGGGTCCTCACTTCGAGAGGTCGAAGCGCCAGTCGGCGAGCCCGCGGACATTGTCCCGCACGTGGACCTTCTCGGGCTCCTGGCACTTCAGCCCCGCGCGCTCCGCGAGCTCCGGGATCAACGCTTCAACGGGGACCTCCGTCCCCTTGATCACGGCGTTCCCGGCGAAGAGCACGGCCTTCGACTTCCCGAGGATCTCCCCGACGGAGCGGATGAGCGAGCCGGTCTCCTCCGCGTAGCGGCGGACGAACATCGATTCCTGGGAATCCCCGAGCTCCGCGAGCGCTTCCCGGAGCGATTCCGGGTCCTTCTCCGACGGTCTCCAATCCCTCATGTAATCCGCCATCGGCTCCAGCGGCATGCCGATGCACTGGGCGTCCCGGCGCCTCATGGCGGCGGGGTCCGCGAAGTACCCGGACCGCTGTGCCAGCGTCCGGTATCCGGTATCGTAGGACATCGACGGCGAGGGCAGGAAGGAGAGCACCAGACTGTAGCTCTTCCGCAGGGGGCAGGGGATCCCGTCCGCCCCGCCCTCAAAGAGGGACGAAGGCACATCGGGGTTGTCGGGGACGGCGTCCCTTACCTGAGAAACGCCCTCCCAGAACAGCTCCATCCCGACGGACTCGTCGAAGTCGCCGGTCCCCTGCAGGAGCTCCGCCGCCCGCAGGTAGGAGACGAACAGCAAATCTCTGATTTCATCCCGGGTCTCATTGGGAAGCTGGTGCAGCCAGCGGCCGAGGAACTCGCCCCTGACCCTCGGGTAGTTGTAGGTCCCGGCGATCTCCGGCAGGGGGTCCGTGTCGGATTCCCAGAAGACCTCGTCGGTGTTGACGGCGCAGGAGTATCCCAAAGTCTCCGGGACCTTGCTCCCGTAGATCCCCGTCTTCGCCTGCGCCGTCTTCAGCAGGAACGGGTCGGGGCACACCCCGGTGCCCGAAATCCCCCTGTAGGCGCAGGCCAGGCTGACCGCGCCGTCGGTCACGTAGGGGTCGAGCACCGACCGCGGGCCCTCCTCCTCGAGGACGGCGTCCGCCAGGGACACCTCGTATCCGGGAGAGGCAAGGGGCCAAGAATAGCGGCCGCGGATCGGCTTTTCCATGCACGGCGCAACGTCAAGCGCCGTTATACAGATGGCGGTCGGGAATTTCGGCTAAATACCTGCTGAGCAATCGCCCGAACCATGTCGGTGGAGATGGCGGGGTTCGCCGCGAAAGATTCCGAGGAAGCGGCGCGCATCTGGAACGAGGTCGTGGACGACGGGATCGCCTACCCGCAGGAGGACGACCTCACCCCCGCGGAGGCGGAGAAATTCTTCTCCTCGCAGACGCACACGGGCATCGCCCGCGACACCGAGACCGGGAAGGCCGTCGGGCTCTACATCCTGCACCCGAACAACGTCGGGCGCTGCGGGCACATCGCCAACTGCAGTTACGCCGTCGAGAGGAACGCCCGCGGGATGCACGTCGGCGAGGTCCTCGTCAAAGATTCCATCGAGCAGGCAAGGAAAGCCAGATTCAGGATCATCCAGTTCAACGCCGTGGTGGCCACCAACTATCCCGCGCTGGCACTTTACCGGAAGATGGGGTTCAGACAGCTCGGGACCATCCCCGGCGGCTTCCGCATGAAGGACGGGAGCTACGAGGACATCATCGTCCACTACCTGTGCCTCTGATGGTTGCAGCGCCACCGTTTTATCCTGACGGCCCATGAACGGAGATGCGGTATGAAGATCTGCCAGTATTGCGGCAACCACGCGGACGATTACGTCCAGTACTGCCCCAGGTGCGGCAGGCCCTTCAGGCAGGATTCCACCGATACGGTCACCTCGAGCTCCGGCAATGAGTACGTCCCTTATGAGGAATCCACGAGGGAGACCCCGCTGGGCACTCAGGACGAGGTCCCCGAAGAGAAGACCCAGCAGCCCGAACTCCATTCCTGCTCCGTCTGCTACGGCACCTTCGAGGGGAAGCCGCGCTACTGCCCCCACTGCGGGGCGCGGGTCCGTTACGAGGGCGACATCACCACCAAAACGCTCACCGCCGCCGTGGTCCTGTGCTTCTGGTTCGCCGTGCTCGTCTTGTTCACCGGGATCCCCGTCGGTGCCCTGCTGGTCCTCATCGGCGCCGCCATGATCGTGATGAAGAAGTCCCGGCACCCGTACCTCTACGCAGTAACTCTCTGGATTGCCGCGGCCTTCGGTATCGCCGAGCTGGTCTACCTGGGCATGCCCTACGGCATGATGGTCGGAATGATGTATTGATAATGTCATCTCCGGATCTTTGTAATGAATTGATTTATCAACAGGGAATTGTTCGCGCCATAAAAGGAGGGCCGGCATGAGGTACTGCACGGAATGCGGGAAGCAGATCGACGACACCTATTCGTTCTGCCCCTACTGCGGGGCGATCATCCGCGACAGCGGCGCCAGCGGAAGCTCCACCGACGTGCCTCCCGGAGGCCCCGGGGACGTGCCCCCGCAATATACCCAGGACGGCAAGGGTTCGCATCCCGTCACCTTCGGCAAGGCCTTCTGGGCCGCCTTCCTGCTGGGCATCGCGATGGGCTTCCTGCTGGGGATCTGGGGCATCCTGTTCTTCCCCTTCGTGTTCATCGGCGGGGACGGGCACCCGAGCAACGCCGCCTCCGCGCTGGTCGGCGCCTCGCTGGGATGGCTGGTGGGGATGGCGATCGACTTCGTGTTCGCCCTCTCGGCGTTCGGCTACCTCGACTGAAGATTCCGTCAGCGGAGCGTCCGCCTGCGGGAATTGCCGATATAAATAATCGGAAGCCGATTGTCATGCATCTGCACGGTGATCCGATGAAATGGAAGACAGAGGAGCTCGTCATCTACTCCGCGGCGATCGTCTTCTTCGCGGCCTGGGGAGCGGCGAGCGGCTATCTCTTCGATGACCTCGATACAAGAGGGAAGATGCTCGCCTATGTCATCATGGCGGCGTTCTCCATCGTCGTGCTGACCAGATGGTACGTCGAGAAGAAGAGGTTCGAACGGGGATTGCGGAAACGAGTTTTTCATAATGCCGTCATTAAAAAAGCGATCATCCTAGACAATGGCGTTGAACCGTTACGAATCATCGATGGGCCCGCTACGTGCGTCCTCTGTTTCCTTTGAATCTATGTACATTTTGAATTCCATAATGACGCCCGTGATTATCGCGTAGACCTCATCTGCTTCCCGGCTGTGGATTACTGGGATAAAAAGACCAAGGGGCAATAACAATTAGACGGCCATTCTGCCCAGTTATGATGCATTTCTCTTATTTATTGATAGACAGATGATACACCACGCATCGATTGACTGCTGTTTCTTTCAATATTTATACGCCTTAACGGATTCTGTCCCGATTTGTATGAAAGGCTCCAGGGCTTTGCTGAAAATGCTGGAGGACAGGGGCGTCGAGACGATGTTCGGGTACCCGGGAGGGTCCGTCATCCCCATCTACGACGAAATCAGGGAATCTTCGATCAGGCATATCCTGGTCAGGCACGAGCAGTGCGCCGGCCACGCCGCCGACGGCTTCGCCCGCGCTTCCGGGCAGACCGGCGTGTGCCTGTCGACCTCCGGGCCGGGCGCCACCAACATGCTGACCGGGATCGCCACCGCCTACGCGGACTCGGTGCCCATGATCGCCCTCACCGGCCAGGTCGGCTCCAAGGTCCTCGGCTCGGAGGCCTTCCAGGAGGTCGACGCCTACTCGCTGATGATGTCGGTCACCAAGCACAACTTCCGCGTCACCGATGTCAACCGCCTCCCGCACGCGGTCGACGAGGCGTGGCAGATCGCCCGGTCCGGGAGGCCGGGGCCTGTCCACATCGACCTCCCCGTCGACCAGATCAACGCCGAGATCGACGAGTCGCTCACCGACCAGCACTACGGCATCAAGGAGCCCTCCGAGGACCTCTCCGGGATCCCCGCCGCGGTCAAGCTGATCGAGGAGTGCCAGCGCCCCGTCATCATGGCCGGCGGAGGGGCCGTCGGAGCGGGCGCTTCCGAGGAAGTTTACAAACTTTCCCGCGCCATCGCCGCCCCCGTCGTCACCCCGCTGATGGGCATCGGCATCATCCCCAGCTCCGACCCCTACAACATGGGCTCCCTGGGCATGCACGGGAGGATGTGCGCGCAGGAGTCCTTCAGCTCCGCCGACCTCATCATCGCCGTGGGGACCAAGTTCTCCGACCGCACCTACTCCCCGCACACCGCGCCGTCGGAGAAGTGCAAGGTCATCCAGATCGACATCGACGCCACCCAGTTCGGCAAGGCCAACAGGGAGGCCGTCAACATCAAGGCCGACGCCAAGAAGGCGCTGGACGCCCTCCTGGACGCCCTCGGGGACAAGAAGATCAAACGCGACCAGTGGAGGAGGATGAACACCGAGTGGAAGCAGCGCTGCACCTGCGACTACGACTACTTCACCTCGCCGATCGTCCCCCAGAAGGTCATGAAGGAGCTCAACTCCTTCATCGACGACGACACCATCATCACCACCGACGTCGGGCAGAACCAGATGTGGGCGATGCACTTCCTGGACATCAAGAGGCCCCGCCAGTTCCTGTCCTCCGGCTCCTTCGGGACCATGGGCTTCGGCCTGCCGGCGGCCATCGGCGCCAAGGCCGCCCGCCCCGACTGCAAAGTGGCGGCCGTCGTCGGCGACGGGGGGCTGCAGATGGTCATCCAGGAGCTCGCGACCTCGGTCGCCGAGAAGCTCCCGGTGGTCGTCGTCCTCCTGAACAACGGCTGGCTCGGGATGGTCAGGCAGTGGCAGAAGCTGTTCTGGGACAAGCGCTACTCCGAGACCGAGCTCGGCGACGACCCCGACTTCGCGCTGATCGCCAAGGCGTACCGCGCCAAGGGCATCACCGTCGAGCGCGCCGGCGAGGTGCACGACGCCCTCAAGGAGGCCTTCGACTGCGGCGAGACCTGCGTGGTCGACATCCGCTGCGACCCCGAGGAGGACGCCCTCCCGATGCTGCCGCCTAACCCCAGCCTGCCCCCGGTCAAGGGACGCTGCAAGTTCTGAAACTGTTCAGCGGGCCGGAAGGCCCGCTTTCCCCTCTTCTCGGTTTTTCGTGGCTTGGGAATCCCGTTATCTTGCGTTCCGAAACGGCACCTAATAGGCTCCTCTCATACCACTTCCCTAGGCGTTCCGCAAACATACTTATAAAGCGAAGTATAAAGGGAGGCCAGAGGAACCATTCATGGAAACCAAAATCTACCACGATGAGGACGCCGACCTCAACGTCCTCAAGGGAAAGAAGATCGCCGTCATCGGATACGGCGCCCAGGGCCGCGCGCAGGCCCTCT
This sequence comes from Methanomethylophilus sp., assembly GCA_050944195.1. Classification (GTDB taxonomy): domain Archaea; phylum Thermoplasmatota; class Thermoplasmata; order Methanomassiliicoccales; family Methanomethylophilaceae; genus Methanomethylophilus. The sequence continues at coordinate 30,565 of JBMNQO010000008.1, forward strand.
GCTTCAGGGACTCCGGCCTCGACGTGACCGTCGGCGTCAGGGAGAACGGGCCTTCCTGGAAGAAGGCCAAGGAGGACGGCGGCATGACCGTCACCACCATGGACAAGGCGGCCAAGGACGCCGATGTCGTCCTGATGCTCACCCCCGACGAGACCCAGCCCGACGTCTACAAGCAGTACATCGAGCCCAACCTGAAGAAGGGCGCGGCGCTCGACTTCGCCCACGGTTTCGCCATCACCTACAAGCTGATCGTCCCCCCGAAGGACGTCGACGTCATCATGATGGCGCCCAAAGCCCCCGGGGACGCCGAGAGGCAGCAGTTCGTCGAGGGCTTCGGGGTTCCCGCCCTCATCGTCGTCCACCAGGACTACACCGGCAACGCCAAGAAGATCGCCCTCGCCCTCGCGAAGGGACTGGGCGCGACCCGCGCCGGCACCTTCGAGGTCGACAACTTCGACTACGAGACCAAATCCGACCTCTTCGGCGAGCAGGCGGTCGAGTGCGGCGGCCTCTCCAAGCTGATCCAGAGCGGTTACCAGACCCTCGTCGACAACGGCTTCCCGCCCATCGTCGCTTACTTCGAGTGCGACCACGAGTGCAAGCTCATCATCGACCTCATCACCTCCGGCGGCTTCACCTACATGTGGAACGTCTGCTCCAACACCGCCAAGTACGGCGGCCTGACCCGCAGGGACAAGGTCATCAACGACAAGTCCATCGAGGGCATGAAGGAGATCTACCGCGAGATCGACTCCGGCGAGTTCAAGACAGAGTGGAGGCAGGAGTGGGCCAACAACCTCGTCAACCTCCACAAGATGATGGACGAGGAGTCCAAGAAGGACATCGAGAAGACCGGCGCCATGGTCCGGTCCCTCTTCCAGCGCAAGGCCGCGAAGAACTGAAACCCCAAGGGGACCGGACCGCATGCTCAAACTGCTGATACGGGCGAGGAGCGGCGACTACAACGCCCTGCTCGACGAGAGCGACATCAGCAGCGCGGTCTGGTTCCTTTCCTCGCCCGAGTACAAGGCGGAGGCCAACCAGGTCTCCGGCCTGTATTATTTCGAGCTTCCCATCGACCCCGAGGTCAAGGGGGAGAGGGCCACCAAGTTCGAGGCAGGCGACATCTGCTGGTGGCCCAAGGTCAACGCCCTCGTCATCTTCTACGGGCCCACGCCCCTCAGCGGCGACGACCAGAAGCCGGTATGGAAGTACCCCCTGGTCAAGATCGGGCACATCGAGGGCGAATGCGCCTCGCTCGACGAGGCGGGCGACCGCCAGAACATGACCCTGGTGCAGAAGGCCTGAGACCGCTTCCGCTCCCGTAAAATCGATTTTTACAACAGGTAACAGGTCACTGTCTCCAGCCGGGCCCGCCGCAGAACGAGCAGGTCTCGTCCGAGCTGTCGGCGACGAAGTACTTCCCGCAGCGCCCGCAGCGGAAGAACGCGAACTCCTCGGCCCTCCACCCGGAGGAACCGCAGAACGGGCAGCTCTGGGAGATGTCGTCGCCCAGGAAGATCCTCCCGCAGCCGGAGCACTTGAAGAAGAACACCTTGTCGGTCTCCCAGCCATGGGCGGCGCAGTGCGGGCAGTACGAGTGCCACTCGTCGCTGATGAAGATGTTGCCGCAGCTGCTGCACTTATAGAACCTGACCAAGAGAGTGTCCCCAGCCACGGAATGGGAAGGAAGGATAAAAACCCGCCCCAGAAAGGACGGGCCCCATCCCTTTTCACGAAACGATGGTGAGCTCCTTCGGGAAGTCGGAGAGGCGGCGGCAGCCGTCCTTCTCGATGAGGACGGTGTCCTCGATCCTGATCCCGCCGACGCCGGGAATGTACACCCCGGGCTCCGCCGAGACCACGTTCCCGGCCCGCAGCGTCTGCTCCGAGCGGTAGCTGACGTAGATGGGCTGGTGGACGTCCATGCCGATGCCGTGGCCGAAGGAGTGGATGAACTTGCCCTTGAACTCCGAGCCATCGATGATCTTCCTGGCCGCGAGGTCGGCGTCCTTGGCGGGGGCGCCGTCGCGGTAGGTGTCGATGCCGGCCTGCTGGGCCTCCCTCACGACCTCGTACGCCCGCTTGAGGACGTCCGGGGGCTCGCCGTAGAAGACGGTGCGGGTCATGTCCGAGCAGTAGCCTCCCCACTTGCAGCCGAAGTCGAAGAGGGCGGCGTCGCCCTTCTTGAGTTTGTAGGAGCCGGGCATGTAGTGGGGCATGCTCGAGTTGGGGCCGAAGGCGGCGATGGTGTCGAAGGCCAGCCCCCTCCCGCCGAGCTCCTGCATCCTGATCTCCATCTTCGTGGCGACCTCGGTCTCGGAGATTCCTTCGGAAAGGTAGTCCGGAAGTTCTCTGGCCACCTGCGAGGAGATATCGCAGGCCTTCTGAATCGCCGCGATTTCCTCTGCGTCCTTGATTGCAACCGTGTCGGCGACGGCCTTCCGGGCGTCGGCTACTTCGAAATCGTAGCCGGAGAGTTTCTTGATCGCCTGCACGGTGTTGTAGGGGACGGAATCAACGTTGAACCCCACTTTCTTGCAGTCCTTCAGGGAATTCTTGAGGATCTCCTGCAGCTCGGCGCGGTCGTGGAAGACACATACGTTCCCGGTGCCGGAGCGGGCGGCCTCCTCTTCGAGGATGTTGACAATGACGTCCTGCGTCCCGTCCTTCCTGATCACCATGAAGCAGTCCTCGAAGACCCCGCCTTTGGGGTTCAGGAGGTACTTGTACATCGAATCGATGAAGTTCTCCCCGCCGTTGGCGATCACGATCGCGTCCATGTCCGCGGGCGCGTTCGCCATCAGCCTCTCCGCTCTGGTTGCCATGATGAGGGCTAAGGAAACAGCCTATTTACAACATGTGCCAGACTGACAACTGCGGAAGTATCCAATCCGATTTCGGATTCCGCCCCGGCAGACCGGAAAGACCGTGAATCGGAATTGTTTGAAGGATCTCTGGTATTCTCCGACCTTCAATTCAGGAGTTTACATATATATACAAAATATGACATTAATCTCATCCAATATCGTAAAGACCTCTCGGTATTTTTGTATCCAACCGCTCAGTATTATGAACGGCAGAAGTAGAGAAAATATGGACAAATCGATACGACTGTGATAGTGGTTTAATGGAAGGAATCTGGAAGAACAAAACCTGATGGGTTACTTTTATTGTATTCCTGATTATCATTTTCGGCGGGCAGATGTACATCCTCACCCACAGTTTCGACCTGATGCTGGCCGTTATTGTGATAGCAATCGACATCATCGCTGCCGCGGTCATCGTGCTGATGGCCAAGCAGGGCTTCTTCGAAAACAAGCCGAAGAACTGATTCCCGTCAAAACCAAAGCACTCTTTGAAGGGACACGGTATCCTTGATATCAATGTCCCAGAGAGTGCTGATTCTTTCTATTTTCTGAGAAAAACGATCCGAACCCGGATTGATTGAAAAGTAAAGAAAAAGATGAAGGCGCGGGGAGGCCCGCGCCTTCGCGGATTGAATCAGATTCCAACCCACTCGTTGCGGCAGATCCTCTTGAGGGCCGCAATGGCCGCCAGAGCGGCGAGGTGGGAAGTCTTGGGGTTGTCCTCTTCGGGAACGTTGAAGGTGTGCGCCACCGCCTTTCCGAACTTCCCTTCGTACCTCAGTTCGTGCGAGTTGGACTCGGTTTCGGGGTCGCAGACGATGGTGACCTTGGTGCGGTCGAAGCCCAGGCCCAGCAGCGCGACGGTGGCCGCCACGTTGATGTTCTTGGGGAAGTACTTGACCGCCTCGCGGGCGCTCCCGGAGTAGACCGTGGTCTTCTCCTTGATGTCGTCCACCACGATGCCCTTGTCGAGCAGGTACTGGACGTTCTCCAGGGACTTGGGGCCCTTGGTGGTGATGAGCTCCACGGAGTCCAGGGTGTCCTGGCTGGCGGACCGCAGCCCGTCGACGCCGCAGAGGGCGCCGGTGGGGATGAAGATCTTCGCCTCGTGCTCCCTCGCGTTCTGGTAGAGGGCGGCGCGGTACTCATCGTCCACCAGGGACCCGACGGACATGATCATGATGTCCACGCCCCTGGCCACCACCACCGGGGCGATCTGCTTGGCGGCGCTCTGGGTGGAGGACTCGATGACCAGGTCGCAGTGGTACAGCTCGTCCTCGACGGAATCCACCACGATGGCCTTCTTGAGGCCGGCGGCGACCCTGTCCGCGATCTCCTTCTTGATGTCGACGAGGTAGATCCTCTTGACCTCCTCCATTTCGTCCGCGGCCTTGGCGAGCCTCGAGCCGATGGAGCCGCAGCCGACGATTGTAATCCTCATGGTGCGGGCGTAAAGACTGGATATTATTAAATCCTACCTGGAAAACGATGGATTTCATACGAATTACCATAAACTAGAATCGGAAATCGTCAGTTTCCGATGCGGTTTTCCACGAAATCGGCAGTATCGCTGAGGGGCAGAACATATAATTCGGGGGGCGCCGATGGCCTCCGCATGCAGAGGTACGAGGTCCTCGACCACACCGCCGACCTGATGGTCCGCGCCCGCGGGACGGACATGGGGGAGTGCTACGCCAACCTGGCCTACGGGATGTTCGACCAGATGGTGGACCTCGCCGGCGTGAAGTCCGAGGAGAAGCGGAGCGTCGAGGTCGCGGGGGAGGACCCCGAGGACGCCCTCTACTCCTTCCTCTCGGAGCTCCTGTTCATGGAGGACTACGACGGCCTCATCTTCAAAGAGTTCGAGGTCAAGGTCTCGGACGATCTGCTGAAGATCTCCTGCGAATGCGCGGGGGAGAAGCTCGACCGTTCGAGGATGCACCTCCGCACGGAGATCAAGGCGGTGACCTTCCACATGATGGAGATCGACCCCGCGAAGCATGAAGCGACCGTGCTCTTCGACGTCTGAGTGGAGAATGTGCCAGCATCCGTTTTTTGAGAACGATCCCAATCTGTTAGATTTGATGCTGTCAATATATTGACGGCCGATCCGGCGATGGAAATCTAATATCGTTGAAGCCCTTATCCGAAATCATGCTGAAACTGGGCTGGTTCTCAACGGGCCGGGGCCCCGGCTCCCGCAACCTCCTGAAATCCGTGAAGGAGGCCATCGACAGCGGCTACCTGGACGCCGAGATCTCCTTCGTGTTCTGCAATTGGGACAACACGGAGGAGGACAACCCGAAGAGGGAGCAGAGGCAGATCTTCTTCGACCAGGTGAAATCCTACGGGATCCCTCTGGTGACCGAGTCCTGGAAGAAATTCAAGCCGGAACTCCGGAAGTCCGACGAGAAGGCCTGGGGGCTGGAGTACGGGAAGGTGCTCCGGCAGAAGACCCAGCCGTACGGGATGGACCTCGGGATCCTCGCCGGCTACATGCTGTGGATGGACGACGACACCTGCGACGCCTACGACATGCTCAACCTCCACCCCGCCCTCCCGGACGGCCCCAAGGGGACCTGGCAGGAGGTCATCTGGCAGCTCATCGCTTCGGAAGCAAAAGACCAGGGCGTGATGATCCACATCTGCACCAAGGAGCACGACCGCGGCGAAGCGCTCACCTTCTGCCGCTTCCCCATCCGGGGAGGGGAGTGGGACGCCCTCTGGGACCAGCTTCATGAGAAAATGAAGACCAAGTCCCTGGAGCAGATCAAGGAGGAAGAGGGCATCAACGAACCGCTCTTCCGCAGGATCCGCGAGAAGGGCGCCATGCGCGAACTCCCGCTCATCACCGAGACCATCAAACTCTTCGCCGACGGCAAGGTGGAGATGAAAAACAAGAGGCTGTACCGGGACGGCAGAGCCCTGGACGGCCCGTACGACCTCACCGAGGAGGTCGACGGGGCGATAAAGAATGCCTGACGAGATCAACCCCATGCAGGACATGGGGTTCATCCACGACAAGCAGATCATCTGCGAACCCCAGGGATTCCTCACCAGGAACGACTCGGTCAGGATGCTCTGCGGCCACTTCATCCCGCAGGGCGAGAAGTTCTACGACCTCGTCAACCGCTACGACAACGTCACCTCCTACGTGCTCAACCGCACCGACATCAGCCACAGCGCCGACGCCGCGAGACTGGTGGCGCCGTTCCTGGTGGCCTTCGGGGCCACCGACTACCAGGCCGAGCGGTTCTACGACGAGAACCTGGTCATCGCGGACGGGGCGAAGCAGGTCATCGACTACTTCCGCGACGTGCTCCCCGCCTTCTACGATTCATGCATGTACGAGCACGCGGCGGACGCCTTCTGCCGCAAGACCGGGCTCGGCCGGGAGTGCATCGGCTGCACCCAGCTGGAGCTCGACGAGGCCGCCTACCGCATGTCGCGCGACGAGGCGCGGATGCTGCGGGAGACGACGGCCGAGGTCGTGAAGCTCCGCCTGCCGGACACCAAATACCAGCTGAACGTGCCGGTGACCCTCTCGGAGGACGAGGTGAAGGCGGTGGAGGTCCTCGACGACGTCTACATCAAGAAGCTCCAGGGCACCTCCGCCTACGAGATGATCAGCGAGATGCCGGCGGTGGGGGCCAACGAGAAGGCGTACACCCTCCTCGACATCCGGAAGTCCACGCAGGTGGACCTCGACGGGACCGCCTACATCGGCGGCGAGAGCATCGACTACCAGGTGCTCGACCTCATCAAGGACGGAGGGGGCCTGGCGCTGTCTTACAACGGTTCCGACTTCGCCGTCCGCGGGGCGAACGTGGCGGTCATCTCGGAGAGCAGCCTGGCGGGCGCGGTGCTCGCCGAGCAGTTCTACGACACCGGCATCGAGGGCGTCCTGGACCTCGTCGCGCACTGGAACCGCGATGATCTGAGAACGTACCGCTACCCCGACCCGGGGCTGATGGAGGCCATGCTCCGGGAGCCGGAGCTGCCCTACGTCCGCGAGGTCACCCGCGACAACGTCGACGAGGTCGCCGCCCTCAGCGGCGAGTACCGCAGGAAGTTCATGGGGTACACCCAGAGCATCTGAGAGAATCAGATGTCTGGGTCATCCCCTTTTTCAATTCTTGAAGACCCCTCTCACGGCCGCGAAGTGCAGCACCGCGAAGACCACGAAGACGATCCCGAAGAGCAGGAACATCTCGTCGAAGGCGTGCGACTCGAGGTAGGCCCCGACCACGATGGCCGAGACGAAGGCCCCGAAGTTCATGAGCAGGGCGTTCCCGCCCATGACCACGCCCTCCTTCCCGCGCGGCGCGAGCACAGAGAGGTTGGCGACGCAGTTGGGCACGATGAGCCCCATCGCCCCGCCGATCAGGCAGACGCCGATGAAGGTGAGCGGGAAGCTGTAGGGGACCATCAGGAGCAGGCCGACGGCCTGCATGAGGAACCCGAGCACGAAGGCGGCGGACACCGAGTGGAGCCTCTGGATTCTCGGCATGACCGCGGCCACCACCGCCTGGGAGACCCCCAGGAAGCCGAGGGTGAGCCCGCAGACGGTCATGCTCATCCCGTCCAGGGCGTCGGTGAAGTAGTCCGACATGTTGGTGGGGATGATGTACAGCGCGAACATCGCCATGAAGACCGCGACGTAGCAGAGGACGATCTTCGCCTTCCTCCGCTCGACGGTGCGCTCCGGCAGGGAGGCCAGCTCCCCCTTGGCGTACTTGGGCGCCATGTCGTGGACGCCGATGAGCACCACGATGAGGATGGGAACGCCGATGGCGTAGATGTAGAACGGGTACCGCCAGCTGTAATCGGCGAGGAATCCGCCCAGGAACTCGAGGACGACGCACCCGATGCCCATGAACACCGCCTGCAGGGCGATGACCTTCCCGCGCTCGGGGCCGGAGTAGTAGATGGAGATGAGCGCATTGGTGGAGGTGGCGATGCCGGCGATGCCGATGCCCACCATGAAGCGGCAGACGAGGATCAGGTTGAGGTCGTCCAGCATCCCGCCGGCGCATCCGAAAACGGCGAATATCAATAATGAGAGGGAGAGGGTGAAGCGGTTCCCCGCCTTGTCGGCGAGGATCCCCATGGGGAACCCGAACAATGCCACCGCGAGGGCCGGCAGCGTGACCACGAAGGAGGTCTTGAACTTCCCTTCGCCGAACTCGTCCTCCATCCCGCCCAGCGAGGCGGCCACGGTGGCCGCCCCCATGATGACGACCATCGAGGCCAGGAGGATACCGTACTTTGACCATGCGTTTGGGGTGAAATCTTTGCGCACCCTTCCCGATTCTGACATGAACTGCATCCATCGGTAATTGTTATTAAACGTTACAGGGCACCAATTTTGTAAAAGATATTACCCGGTTTACTAGCCTAGTACGGAAATGAAACGCAAAGTGCCAGACATTGATATATGGCACTACACGGGAGGGGAGGCCCCGTCCCCCGAGGGGGAAGGGGCCGTCCGTCTCCCGACACCGGGAATGAAGGGGCTCAGTCCCTGAAAACCGACCTCGCCACGGTCGCGAGGACCGCTGCGAAGCAGATCATGAAGACGCCGATCCACAGGAAGGCGTCGCTGAACCCGAAGTCCTCGATGATCGCCCCGACGACGAGCGCCGAGGTGAAGCTGCCGAGGTTCATGAACACCGAGTAGGCGCCCATGACCACGCCCTCCTTCCCGCGGGGGGCCAGCCCCGACATGCTGCCGACCAGCGAGGGGGTGGCGATGCCCATCCCGATGCCGATGCAGAGCGCCGCGATGACCGTGAGGATGATGTCGGACGGCACCAGCAGGAGCAGGCAGACCGCCTGCAGCAGGAAGGCCGTCAGGAGCGCTTTCCACAGGGGAGGCCGGCGGCCCATCCTGTTCATCACAAAGGGCACGACGGAGTTCATCGCCCCGAGAAGTGCCAGGATGCAGCCGCAGAGGGTCATGTCCTCGCCCATGTCGGCGAGGTAGTCCGACATGTTCACGGTCACGATGTAGAGGCAGAACATGACCATGAAGATCGAGACGTAGCAGATGCCGATCTTCGCCTTGCGGCGGTTGACCTTCCGCTCCTCCAGGGCGGGGCCCTGCTCGGCGGGGACCATGTCGTAGATGCCCATGACCGCCAGAATCAGGATGGGCACGCCGATGGCGTACACCAGGAACGGGGACTTCCAGTCGATGTCGGCGAGGAGACCTCCCGCGAGCTCGAGGACGATGACCCCGATGCCCATGAACACCGACTGCTGGGTGATGATTTTCGCCCGCTCCGGCCCGCGGTAGTACAGGGTGATGAGGGCGTTGTCGAAGGTGGCGACCCCCGCGATGCCGATCCCCACGATGAACCTCGTGACGAGAAGGGTCCCGATTGACGTCGCGAAGTAACCGGCGACCCCGAAGACGGTGAAGAGAACCAGCGAGAGGATGAGGGTGAACCTCATCCCCAGCCGGTCGGCCATGGCTCCCATCGGGAACCCGAAGCAGGCGACGGCCAGCGCCGGGAGGGTGACGACAAGGGAGGTCATGAGCTTGCCCGCTCCGAACTCCTCCTCGATCCCGTTCAGCGCCGGGGCCACCGCCGCCGCCCCCATGATGATGAGCATGGAGGCGGTGAGGATTGCGTACCTCGACCATACGTTGGGCCTGAAATCGGCAGGCCCATGTCTCGCGGACATGGAAATGCAGTCAACCGAATTCGTTATTTAAATCCGATTCTCCAAACGGACACTTCCATCTAAAAAAAAGCAGAATCTTGAAAACGTAGATATGTTCCAGACGTAAGAATTAACGAAGATTTCAATTCTTTACAAAATTGATAATAATCAAACATTAACTTCATTTATGAAAAACATCATTTATGATGTTGATATTTATTTTAACAATTTATAATAATGTATCATTATATATTTTAAACTAAAACATTTTAGTAATCAATCATAGATATAATTCATATGAGCGGTTACAGTAGCCCCACTATCGGGGATTTGGGCACTGCCAACGATCCCGGATTCGTTGGTGCATGGGTGGCAGCTATCCTGGCAGCGAACGCGGTTTATGAAACCGTCGTCGCCGTGAACGAAAGTTGAAACTTTTTGGTAAAGACTCAATAAAATTGGTCTTTACCAAATTCTCTTTCTCAAATGTCAGCAAATAAAGTTTCAAGATGCAGATGGTGCAATAGGCCCTCTCATTCGAATTTTTGTGATGATTCGTGCCGCAACGCATATGATCGTTACGAAATGAGAGTTGAGAAGTATGGAAGCATCATGATTGCAGGGTGTTTCCTGCCTTTGATCCTTATACTAGTAGGGATAATAGTGGGAAATATAATGCAGTACCTGGGTTACACTGCATCAATAATCGGCGCCGTATTGGTTATTTTACCTTTAGGAACTACAGAAACAGTCGATTCGATAGGCGCGAAAAACACTCAGACGGTCGTCCGGATAATAGGCATCATCCTCCTAATAGTAGGCATATCGCTTGCTTACTCTTACGCCTGATTTAAGGACTAAATGGCAGTTTATAAAAGTTCATAGAAAGACGAGTAATTTGTATCATGATTATATGCAAACTCCGAAAGAATACGTTCTTTTTAATAGCGATTTTTCAGTTTATTGAAAGGGCCGATCGAGCATCTTTTTAAACACTGTTTAATTTTAATAAAATAATTTATTCAAGTTATTCCTTAAAATCGAGCTGTGCAGACCTGCTATTTGCGTCGATTTTAAGGAATAACAGGCATGGTGCTCCAGGCGGGATTCGAACCCGAGTCCCGGCCTCGAAAGGGCCGGATGATTGGCCGCTACACTACTGGAGCAGTGCCATCGCCATTATGGACCCCATTAAAAAAGTTTGGGGGAGTTCCATTCCCTTAATTGGAATGATAAAAATCAAGAGCAATGCTTAATAAACTGCGGGTATCTCGCCAGGAACGATTACCATGGCAGAAGGACCCTTCGAATCTACGGAAGAGGACGTGACCCGCGTCCGCCTCCCGAATATCAAAGAGGGGGAGATGTTCGGCATCGCCGACCAGCTCCTCGGGGCGAGCAAGATCAAGGTGATGTGCGAGGACGGCCAGTCGCGCGTGGGCCGCATCCCCGGCAAGATCAAGAAGAGGATGTGGATCCGCGAGGGCGACCTGCTGATCGTCTCGGTGTGGGACTTCGAGCCGTCGAAGTGCGACGTCAGGTTCCGCTACACCAAGACCCAGGCGGTCAACCTCAGCAAGAGGAACAAGATCCCGAAGAACCTGGACATCTTCTGAGCGGAGGGGGGCCGGGAGGCCCGTCCGCGCGAGGTGAAGGATGAAGGAATCCTACGAGGAGGAGTACGCCTACCTCGAGAAGCGCATCGACGCCCTCAAGACCGACCGCACCGGCGACGAGCGGCAGACGGAGGCCGAGGTCTTCGACCGCAAGACCCTCATGACCATCTACGGGTTCATGAAGAGGGGCCTGCTGGACCGGGTGCAGTTCCCGATCTCCACCGGCAAGGAGGGGAACGTCTTCTACGCGACCGACTCGGAAGGGTCGCCGGTCGCGCTGAAGATCTACCGCACCTCCACCTCCACCTTCAAGAAGGTCGCCAAGTACGTCGAGGGCGACCCGCGGTTCCGGGGGACCACCGGCAACCGCTGGAAGTTCATCTACGCCTGGGCCTCGAAGGAGTACAAGAACCTCGAGAGGTACTGGGAGGCCGAGCTCCCGGTGCCGGAGCCCGTCACCTGCCAGCAGAACTGCCTGCTGATGGAGTACATCGGGGACGAGACCGGCCCCTGCCCCCAGCTCCGGAACGCGGAGCTGGAAGACCCCCAGGAAACGTACGAGGAAATAGTCGATTTCATCGTCCGGGGCTGGGCCGAGGCCGGGCTGGTCCACGGGGACCTCAGCGAGTACAACGTCCTGATGAGGGACGGGGAGCCCGTGGTCATCGACGTCGGCCAGGCCATGACGGCGGACTGGTACAACGCGAAGGAGCTGCTCCGCCGGGACATCGGCAACGTGAACCGGTTCTTCGCGAACAGGGGGGCGGAAGTGACTCCCCCCGAGGAGATCGAGAGGGAATGCGAGAAGGCCGCGGAGGACGCGGACGGAGAGGAGGAAGACGAATGAGGGAAATGAAGATCCCCGCGGACCGCGTGGGCGCGCTGGTGGGGAAGGGAGGGGCATCGAAGAAGATGCTCGAGGAGAGGACCGGGATCAAGATCGACGTGAGCGCCGACGGCGACGTCGTCATCCACGACGAGGCCGAGGGCGTCGAGCCCATCAACGCCGTCAAGATCCTGGACGTCATCCGCGCCATCGGCCGGGGCTTCAACCCCGACAAGGCGATGAAGATCCTCGATGACGACGACATGTACCTCCAGACCATCGACATCAAGGAGGCCGTGGGCGACCGCGACAACCAGGTGGCGCGTGCCCGGGGCCGCCTCATCGGCCGCAAGGGCCGCACCCGGGAGCTCATCGAGGAGCTCGCCGACGTCTACATGAGCGTCTACGGCAACACGGTCTCGCTGATCGGGAACTCCGTCTCCCTCCCCATCG
>JBMNQO010000009.1:0-42210 GCA_050944195.1 Methanomethylophilus sp.
TTCCGGTTCTTGACGTTCTCGAAGCGGTCGTAGAAGCGGTCGAGGTACTGCTGGGAGGTGTTCTTGGAGACGTGGGTGGACATCTGCATGAGGGTGATGTTGACCTGGAGCGGGCTGTTCGAGAGCAGCCTCATGATCTGGATCTCGGTCTCCACCTTGGTGGGCATGAGGTTGAGGATCAGGATGTCCAATGCGCGGATGTCCTGGGTGACCGCCCGGTTCTCCGTCATCACGAACATGTTCTCGTTCTCGAGGACGGAGGCGGCCGGGAGGTCGTCCGGTACTTTTATCGGCATCTCACTTTCACTTCTCAGCAGGTATACCTAAGGGGTTTATAAAAGGGTTTAACCCGGGTTTACCCGGGGAACTGGCACATCACTCGTAGATGCCGGTGCTGATGTACTTGTCGCCGCCGTCGGGGAGGATGGCGACGACCTTCTTGCCGGGGTTCTTCTTGGCGATCTCGATGGCCTCGAAGACGTTGCCGCCGGAGGAGATGCCGGCGAAGATGCCCTCCTCGCGGGCGAGCGCCCTCGCGGTGTCGATGGCGTCCTGGCCCTTGACGGTGACGACCTCGGAGATGACCGAGCGGTCAAGGTTGCCGGGGACGAAGTTGGCGCCGATCCCCTGGATCTTGTGGGGGCCGGCATGGCCCTCGGTGATGAGGGGGCTCTCGGCGGGCTCGACGGCGATGGTCTTCGCATCGGAGCCGGCGTCCTTGATGGCCCAGGCGATCCCGGAGATGGTCCCGCCGGTCCCGAAGCCGGCCACGACGTAGTCGACGTCGGGGAGGTCCTCGAGGATCTCCTTGCCGGTGCCGGCGCGGTGCGCGAGGATGTTGGCGGGGTTGTCGAACTGCCCCAGGGTGATGGCCCCGGGGGTGCTCTTGAGCAGCTCCTGGGTCTTGTCGAGGGTGCCCTGCATCCCGAGCTTCCCGGGGGTGAGCACGAGCTGCGCGCCGTACGCCTTGAGGTACGCCTGCCTCTCCTTGGACATCGTCTCCGGCATCACGAGGATGGCCTTGTAGCCGCGGGCCGCGGCGATCATCGCGATGGCGATCCCGGTGTTCCCCGAGGTCGGCTCGATGATGGTGCCGCCTTTCTTGAGCTGCCCGCGCGCCTCGGCATCGTTGATCATGGAGAGGACGGCGCGGTCCTTCACGGACCCGCCGGGGTTCTTGCCCTCCATCTTCACGTACACCTCGGCGCCGGCCGGGGCGAGCTTGTTCAGTCTGATCAACGGTGTGTGCCCGATTGCCTCCGTGACGGAGTTATACAGAGTCATGTTTTGAGGAATTAACAATTGACTATATAATTTAATGCATACAAAATCGATATAAATTATTCCTATGAGCATAGAAAAACGATGACCCAGCATCGCTATGCTGCATCTTACATTCCAATCATTTATAATCGCGAAATAATAATTCCAGTCCGCTATGTCAGAGGAGTACACCGACAGGGACCGCACCAAGGTGATGGTATGCACGTTCCTGGGCTCGTTCGTCACCCCTCTGATGAGCACCATGCTCAACCTCGCCCTGGTCGCCATCGGCGAGGACTTCGAGGTCGGGTCCCACGACCTCGGCTACATCAACTCCATCTTCCTGCTGGGCTCGGTGATCGCCATGGTGCCGGCGGGGCGCCTGTCCGGCATCGTCGGCATGCGGAAGACGTTCGCCACGGGGCTGGCGGTCACGTTCATCTCCGCTTTGGCTGCTTCATTGAGCCCTAATTACTGGTTCCTGGTGGCCTGCCGCTTCTTCATCGGCATGGGCGCGGCCATGATGATTGTCACCTCGGTCGCCATGCTCACCTACGTCTATCCCGCGAACCGCCGCGGCTGGGCGCTGGGGATGAACAGCACCGCGGTCTACCTGGGCCTCACCCTCGGCCCCACCCTGGGCGGCTTCATCTCCGACAGCGCCGTCGGCTGGCGCGGCTGCTTCATGCTTGTTTTGATCCTGTGCATCATCGTCGCCTTCTTCATCAAGGGCATGCGGTACGAGATCAGGCCCAACGAGGGCGAGCAGATGGACTGGAAGGGCTCCGTCCTCTGGGGGGTCTCGATCTTCGTGCTGATGAACGGCGTGATGAGCATCACCGAGTCCTGGGCCATCCCGGCCGTCATCGTCGGCTCCATCCTCCTCCTGATCACCATCCATTACCTCAAGGGGGCGTCCTTCCCGGTGCTCAACCTCCGCCTCTTCAAGATCAAGACCTTCAGCCGCGCGGGGGGCGCCGCCTTCCTGAACTACGGGGCCTCGTACAGCGTGATGTTCTTCCTTTCTCTCTATTTGCAGAGCATCGGGGAGATGACCGCCACCGAGGCGGGGCTGTTCCTGCTGGTGCAGCCGGCCATCCAGGTGCTGCTGACGGCGAAGATGGGGGAGGTCTACGACGGCATGGAGGACAAGAGGATCCTCCCCACCCTGGGGATGGCCATGATGGCCGTAGGCATCTCCCTGTTCCTGTTCCTGGGCACCGACTTCTCGATGTGGTACATCCTGCTCATCATGATCGTCATCGGCTCCGCCATGGGGGTGTTCTCGTCGCCCAACACCACCGCCATCATGTCCTCCGCCCCCGACCGCTTCCGCGGGGAGGCCTCGGGGGTCGTCGCTGTCATGCGCCAGAGCGGGATGATGGTCTCCATGGGCATCGCCATGGCCTGCATCTCCATCATCATGGGCTCGGCGGACAACCTCACGCCGGACCGCTGGGGGGAGTTCGTGGACACCATCCACGTCGTCTTCACCATCTGCCTGGTGATGTGCCTGGTCGGCACCGTCCTCTCCTGGTTCCGCGGGAAGACGGATGAGGACACCTTAAATTCGCTGTGAGGACAACTTAAACCCCAGCAAGGAATTTATACCGTCTTTTCCAAGAAAAGATGCATGGACAGCGCGAAACTGGAGGCCGAGAAGCAGAACTACCGGTTCCAGAAGATCATCGCGAGCGTGGGCGCCGTGCTCATGATCATGAAGTTCGCGGCCTGGCTGCTCACGGACTCCGTCTCCATATTGACGGATGCCCTGGAGAGCATCGTCAACGTCATCGCCGGCGTGGTCGGGGTGTACGCGCTCTACCTGACCATGCAGCCGGCCGACGCCAACCACCCCTACGGCCACGGGAAGGTCGAGCTGATCTCCTCCTCGATGGAGGGCAGCATGATCCTGCTGGCCGGCGTCCTGATCATCATCCAGTCGGTGGAGAGGCTGCTCAACCCCGCCGAGGTCCGCGACCTCGATATCGGCCTGATCATCGTCGCCTTCGCGGCCGCCGTCAACTTCCTCATGGGTTACCGCGCGATCAAGATGGGCCAGAAGAGCGGCTCCATCGCCCTCGAGGCGAGCGGGAAGCACCTCTGCACCGACACCTTCGATTCGGTCGGGATCCTCATCGGCCTCTCCCTGGTCTACGTCGGCGACGCTCTCGGCTACGACTGGTACGTCCTCGACCCCATCACCGCCCTGCTGTTCGGCGCCTTCATCATCACCACCGGCGTCCGCGTGCTCCGCCGCTCCATGTTCGAGATCATGGACACCGTCGACGAGGAAGCGCTCACCCGCACCATCCGCTGCATCAACCACGCGCGGACCCCCGACGTCATCGACGTCCACCACCTGCGGGTGACCAAGTACGGCGTCACCATGCACGTCGACGCCCACATGACCGTCCCCGGGGACATGACCGTGGAGGACGCCCAGGACCTGGTGGACAGCGTCTGCGACAGTATCAGGGGCGAGCTCGGGGACGACACCGACATCACCATCATGCCGGAGCCCTGCGACCCGCTCTTCTGCAAGTGGTGCCAGAAAGAGGACTGCAAGGGCCGCTCCGCGCCCTTCGTCTCGATCAGGTACCTCGGCCGGGACGCCATCACCAAGAACGACACCCACTACCTGCGGGCGTTCCGCAAGAAGGGCGAAAAGAAGGACTCGGCACCCAAGGACGGGGAGAACTGAGCCAGATTTTATATCGCCAGTCCCGATACTTCACGGCATGTTCGGATTCCGCTCGGATAAGGACGTCCCGGAGAAGGTCCGCAAGGCGCAGCTCGCCGAATGGTACGGCGGCCTCTCCGACCAGAACAAGGTCAGGATGGGCAGGTACCTCGACAAGGCGGAGGGCGAGACCGCGGGGAAGCTCCTCGGCTCGGTCTGCCTCGCCGCCTTCGACGACCACAACTGGCGCTTCATCGCCGAGGTGGCCCCCACCTTCGATGCGCTGGGCCTCCCCGACGCCGAGGCCTATTTCCTGAGGGAGAGCGCCATCGAGGGGCTCTACCAGGCGGAGGAGTACAAGCTCTGCGAGAAGTTCTGCGACGAGGACATGGAGATCCTCCTGAACGACGACGGGGTCAGGGCCTCTGAGATGGCCCGCGGGAACGGGAAGGACTTCCCCGAGAGGGTCCCCTGCCGCAACTACAAGCTCAACCTGCTGGTCTGCGTGTACTACGATTACGACAACGCCGACAAGCTCCTGGACTTCTACGGGGAGCAGGGCCTCATCCCCATGGAGGACGTCCGCTTCCGCAAGGACGCCGTCCGCAACTTCCGCATGCAGCGGACCTTCGACAACGTCTTCAACGTCAAAGAGAAGGAGGAATGAGCGACCGCCAGGGGATCTCGGGGTAGACGTCGACGGCGGGCTCCTCGAAGGGGTGCGCCTTCTCGATGGCCCCGATGACCGCCCTGAGGTCCTCCTCCCTCACGAGGCACTCGAGGCGGTACTCCTTCTCGACGGAGATCTCCCCGGGAGTGCCCAGGAACGGGTGCGAGCCCGGCTCGCACTTCCACGTTCCCGTCACTTCATAATAGCGGAAGCAGCGGCGGTAGCCGGGGTACACCGGCTCCATCGCCGCGTCGATGGCGTCCATGATCCTGTCGAGGTACCCGACGGGCACGTCGACCCCGATGCCGTAGACCTTAGTCGGCGGTTCTGAAGCCATGCTTCTCTCCCAGCTCCTTTATCGATGCCAATCTCTCGTCGATCTGGGTCATCGCGATCTTCGCCTTCTTCTTGAGGAACTGCGTGCTCAGGGTGGTCGCGAGCATGACCGTCAGCGGGAACTCGTAGGCGAAGCCCGCCACGATGCCGGTGGCCTTCTTGAGGTCGTTGATGGACTCGATCTTGCGGACGAGCGCGTTCTCGTTGGGGTCCTTGATCTGATGCCTCAAGGATTTGTACATCAGCTTCTGGCCGCCCCACACGACCTCCATGCTCCACTGCACCTGCCCCAATACGGGGGCGGGCTCGCCCATGGGGACGGTGGTCTTGTCCAGGATGGCCTTCCTGAAGTCGTCCGCGGTCGATCCCGGGAACTCCGTCCAGTTGTAGCCGGCGGTGAAAAGGGAGTGTGCGTCCGAGCCGGAGGTCAGCGCCCACTTCCCGGGGAAGAGGTCCGCCACGCACTTCGCGAACTAGTTGGAGTACGCGTCGGGATGGCCCCCGTTCATGACCTCGATGCCCTCCAGCGGGAGGTCGAGGATCCGCTCCTGCAGGCCGTCCACATGGACGCTGAAGGGGTGCGGGGCGATGGCGACGCCGCCCTGCTCGTGGATGATGTCGACGGCCTCCTCGGGCGAGAGGTACTTCTTCGGCTTCTCGGTGAGCCATAGGCCGATGACCTCGCCCTCGTCGCACATGACCTCGTCGCCCACGACGACCTCGATGTCGTCGAACTGCCTGGCGTACTTCTGGGCGCGGAATCCCCCTTCGACCTCGTTGTGGTCGGTGATGCAGAGGACGCTCAGCCCGCGGCGGCGGGCGTCGTCCACCTGCTTCTCCGGCTCGATCACCGATTCGGGGAAGCTCATCAGCCCGAGGGTGTTGAAGCCCGAGTAGATGGTGTGCACATGGGTGTCGGCCTTGCCCATCTTCTCCATGCCTGTCGGAAATCCCGACCATTATAATAAACCATACGGGCGCAGGACGGGGGAACGGAGTCGGCTTACGTCTTATATCGATTCCCCATATTGATACTGGCACATTCGGTGCAACGACATCTTCCGCATAAAGTCGGTTACATAATGTCACTTGGGCGATTTTATATAGTATGATAAGATACACAGTGTTAGCTAGGAGATTTTTACATGGCGAAGAAGGTCCTCATACTGTCCGGGAGCCCGCGCAAGGGCGGCAACTCCGACATGCTGTGCGACGAGTTCAAGCGCGGGGCCGAGGAGGCCGGCAACGAGGTCGAGAAGATCCGCGTGGCCGAGAGGAAGATTGGCTACTGCCGGGCCTGCTATTATTGCAGGGACCACCAGGGGAAGTGCGCCATCAAGGACGACATGGCGGAGGTCCTGCAGAAGATGATCGACGCCGACGTCATCGTCCTGGCCAGCCCGGTGTACTTCTACTCCATCGACGCTCAATTGAAAGCCGTCATCGACCGCACCGTGGCCCGCTGGACCGAGGTGAAGGGCAAGGAGTTCTACTACATCGTCACCTGCGCCGACGGGGACGAGTCCTCCACGGAGAGGACACTCGAGTGCTTCCGCGGGTACGCCGACTGCGTGAACGGCGCCGTCGAGAAGGGCGTCATCCGCGGGACGGGCGTCTACGAGAAGGGCGAGATCGCCGGGTCGGAAGCGATGACCCAGGCGTACGAGATGGGAAAATCAGTCTGATATCAATTTCAAAGGAGATGCGAAGATGGAATACGCAACACTGAGCAACGGAGTGAAGATGCCGATGGTGGGCTACGGGGTCTACCAGGTGACGCAGGCGGAGTGCGAGAGGTGCGTCCTCGACGCGCTCAAAGCAGGGTACCGGGCGATCGACACCGCCCAGTCCTACTACAACGAGGAGGAGGTCGGAAACGCGATCAAGAAGAGCGGGATCGCCCGCGACGACATCTTCCTGACCACCAAGGTGTGGGTCGAGCACTACGGCTACGAGCAGGCCAAGGCCTCCGTGGAGGAATCCCTGCGCAAGCTGCAGACCGACTACCTCGACCTCTGCCTGCTCCACCAGCCCTTCTCGGACTACTACGGGGCGTGGAGGGCGCTGGTCGACCTCTATGACGAGGGCAAGATCCGCGCCATCGGGGTGTCCAACTTCTACCCCGACCGGCTGGTCGACCTCGCGCTCTTCTCCGGGACGGTGCCGATGGTCAACCAGGTGGAGACCCACCCGCTCTTCCAGCAGAAGCAGGCCCACGAGATCATGGTCAAGTACAAGATCCAGCACGAGTCCTGGGCACCGTTCGGCGAGGGCCGCGGAGGGCTGTTCACCAACGAGACCCTCAAAGGGATCGGGGACCAGTACGGCAAGACCCCCGCGCAGGTCATGCTCCGCTGGCAGCTCCAGCGCGGGATAGTCGTCATCCCCAAGTCCACCCACTACGAGCGGATGCAGCAGAACCTCGACATCCTCGACTTCAAGCTGTCCGAAGCGGACATGGAGAAGATCGCCGCCATGGACACCGGCAAGAGCTCGTTCTTCTCGCACTACGACCCCGCCATGGTCGAGTGGTTCGCGGACATGGTCGAGAAGAGGAAGACCCAGCACGACAGCTCGAAGGAGAAGAAGAACTGGTGAGCCGGGAGATCGGGCCGGGGACGTCGGTCGGGGAGGTGATCTCCGACCCCGCCTTCGGCGGCTTCGGGAGATTGCTCTTCCCGATAGGGCGCGGGGTCCGCCCGGAGATGTCGCTGAAGGAGATCAGCGACTCCCGGACCTTCGTGTGGTACACCGACGTCCGGACGGAGGAGACGGTAGACGTCATCTCTGAGCTGAAGCGCCGCTCCGAGGCCGGGGAGAGGATTTTCATCCCCATCTACTCCGAAGAGGAGATCTCTAAAGACCCCTCGGCGGCGGACACGGGGCTGTTCTTCTTCCGCGGGAAGGAAGGCGCCCCCTTCGCCGTCACCTGCCCGGGAGGGGGCTTCGCCTATGTCGCGGCCCTGCACGACGGCCTTCCTCATGCCCTTGCGCTCTCACGTTTGGGCTACAACGCCTTCACGATAATTTACCGCACCGAGTGCCCTTACGACGACCTCGCCCGCGCCCTCTGGGTCATTGAGAACAATGCCGATTCCCTCGGCGTCAATAAAGAGGGATATTCCCTGTGGGGAGGCTCGGCGGGCGCCCGCATGGCGGCCGTCCTCGGGAACTCAGGCACCCTGAGATCGGCCGGCCTCGATATACCGCAGGCGTCCGCGGTCATCATGCAGTACACCGGCTACTCTCGCGTTTCAAAGGACGACGCCCCGACCTACGCCTGCGTCGGCACCGAGGATTGGATCGCCGACTGGAGGGTGATGAGGGGCCGCTCGGATGCATTGAACAAGATGAGCATCGACTCCGAATGCCACGTCTACAAGGGCCTCGGCCACGGCTTCGGGATGGGTGTCGGCACCAGGGCCGAGGGATGGTTCTCCGACGCCGTTGATTTTTGGCGGCGCCATATCCATAATCACGGATGATAAATCCAATGTCCCAGCGGTCAGGGAATTGGACTGATTGGATTATACATCCAATTAAAATATCCCGTTACCATCGAAATTCCGGGATACGCATGAAACTAACTAGCATCCAAATCATCGCGATCGCTGTCGTCGCCGTCGTGGCCGTCGGCGCGGTGGCGGGATACGTCGTCCTTGCCGATGACGACAACTCCGACAACAGTTCCGATGACAGTTCCACGACCTCCACCTACGGGACCGTCGAGATCACTACCCTCGACGCGGACAAGACCTCGTACACGCAGACCTTCACCGAGGTCCCCGACCACGTGGTCGTCGGCTGCATGACCGCCCTCAACATGTTCCTCTACTTCGGCCTCGCGGACAACATCGTGGGCGTCTACTACGCCGAAGAGGACCCCTGGTCGGAAGTCCAGGACGAGTACGATGCGCTGGTGGAGAGGATCGGCAGCGACCACGTCCTCACCGGCAATATCCAGCAGTCCGTCCTCACCAACTGGGAGCCCGACCTCATCGTCGGCTGGTACTCCGGGTACAAGGACGGCGGCATCGGTGACCACAGCTACTGGAACGACCTCGGATGCAACCTCTGGGCCCTCCACTCGATGAGCGACAACAAGACCGTCGACGGCATGAGGGAGGATTACGAGAACCTCGGGAAGATCTTCGACATCAGCGACCAGACCGATGCCTACATGGACAGCTTCGACGAGAAGCTCACCTCCCTCCAGGGAACCCTCTCCGACAGCAGCCTCAGCTTCGCCATCTACGATGACTGCAACAGGGAGTCCCAAGGCACTTACTGGTTCTACGGCGAGAAGCAGTTCATCGGGAGCGTCCTCGCCGAGCTCGGCGCCACCAACGTCTTCCCCAGCGGCGGGAGCGTCTCGGCGGCCGTGACCTACGAGAACGTTGCTAACATCGACGTCCTGTTCTTCGTCTGCTACAGCAGCTACACCTACGACACTTATGTGTCCGTATGGGAAGGGGACTCCACCCTGTGCACGGCCCCGGCGATCGTCAACGGCAACACCTCGTCCATCAACCTCAGCGTGGCCTACGGCGGCAGCCCCCAGATCATCGAGACGCTGGACTTCCTGATCAGCGTCCTGAGCGATTCCTCCACCACTTCCTGAAAAGGGAGACCGAAACAGCTTTCCGACTTCTTCGGCCCCCCTTCTGGGGGCCTGAAGGGGCGTGCTGTCAATGAAGAAACTGGGGAACCTTTCGACGGTCGGCCTGATAATAATCCTCATCGCGGTCATGTTCGCCGTGCTGTTCTACTCGACCTACACCGGCGCGGTCTCGATCCCGTTCGACGAGGTGACGCGCATCCTGATGAACAAGATCTTCGGGTACGGGGACATCTCGGACATCAGCATCTACCACCAGGCCATCGTCTGGAAGCTCTACGCCCCGCGCGGGCTGCTGGGGCTCATCGTGGGGGCCTCCCTGGCGCTGGTCGGGGTGGTCATGCAGGCGATGGTCCAGAACCCCCTTGCGGACCCGTACATCCTCGGCATATCGTCAGGGGCCTCGCTCGGGGCCACCTTCGCCATCCTGATGGGCGCCACCGTGCTCGCGGGGACCTTCATGGCCGGCTGGGGCGTCGAGATGTTCGCCTTCATCGGCGCCATCGGCGCGTCCGTGGCCGTGTTCTCGCTGTCATCGATCGGCGGGAAGATGACGTCGACGAAGCTGGTGCTCTCCGGCGTCATCATCTCGTCGCTGGCGGGGGCGTTCTCTAATCTCATCGTCTACCTCGCGCCCAGCGACAGCGGGATCCGCTCGCTGACCTTCTGGCTGATGGGCTCGCTGAGCACCACGGGGTTCGACACCGTGGACCTGTGCGGCATCGTCTTCCTGATCTGCCTGCTGTTCTTCCTGACGCAGATGCGCAACCTCAACGCGATGATGCTCGGGGACGACACGGCCACCACCCTGGGCGTCAACCTCTCGGTGCTGCGGAAGGTCTACATCCTGCTGACCTCGCTGCTCATCGCCATCGTCGTCTGCAAGTGCGGCATCATCGGCTTCGTGGGGCTCATCATCCCGCATATCGCCCGTGCCCTGGTGGGGACCAACCACTGGAAGCTCCTGCCGGTGAGCGTGCTGCTCGGGGCCATCTTCATGATGGTCGCCGACATCGTGGCCCGCTCGTTCACCGCCTCCGAGATTCCCATCGGGATCATCACCGCCATCTGCGGGGCGCCGGTCTTCGCCTACATCATGATCAAGAAATCCTACGGGTTCGGGGGGAGCGGGGATTGACCGAGCTGCGCACCGAGGACCTTTGCACTTCGGTTCCGAAGAAGAGGATCGTCTCCGACGCCACCATCCATGTCGACGAGGGGGAGCTGGTGGGGCTCATCGGCCCCAACGGGAGCGGGAAGTCCACCATGCTCAAGACCATCTACCGCACCATGGATAAGGAATCGGGCGCCGTCCTCCTCGACGGGAAGCCTCTGGAATCGATGTCCCTGAGGGAGAGCGCCCTGCAGATGTCAGTGGTTACCCAGCACAACTACTTCAACTTCGATTTCAAGGTGGAGGACGTAGTGATGATGGGCCGCACCCCGCACAAGAAGTCGATGGAGTTGGACAATGCGGAGGACCGGGAGATTGTGAAGTCGGCGCTCGAGAAGGTCGGGATGTCTGACTTCGCGGAGCGCAACTTCTCCTCCCTGTCGGGAGGGGAGCAGCAGCGCGTGATCCTCGCCCGCGCCCTCGCCCAGCAGACCCCCTGCATCATCCTCGACGAGCCCACCAACCACCTCGACATCAAATACCAGCTGGAGGTGCTGGACATCGTCAAGGGGCTGGGCTGCACGGTGCTCTGCGCGCTCCATGACCTCAACCTCGCGGCGCAGTACTGCGACCGCGTCTACGTGATGTTCGACGGGCACATCGTGAAGGAAGGGACCCCTGCCCAGGTCATCACCGAGGACATGATCCGGCAGATCTACGGGGTGCGGGCCTCGGTCTGCATCCATCCGGTCACCGGGCTGCTTAACGTCGCGTACTTCCCTGAGTTCGTCAATGAGAAGAGGCAGGGCGGAGATACCGCACAATGACCGGGCAATGCCGTCAATTTAGGGTATCTGGTACATTCTCAGTCGAGGCTTCTTAGCTGTTCCGCAGTTCTATTTATCGGAGGGCCTATTACCGGGCATGGAACTCCTCGTCGTCGATTCCTGCGTCAACCCTCACGACTCCCGCACCCGCCGCCTCGGCGACGCCCTCGAGACCTTACTGACGGTGAAGAAGGGCTACGAGCCGGAGTACGAGGTCCTGCGCGAGCTCGACCTCCGCCCCATGAAGTGGGAGGACATCACGCGCAGGTCCGCCCTGGCGGAGAAGGGCGATTTCTCGGACCCGATGTTCGACCTCGCCAAGCATCTGACGGAAGCGGACGCGGTGCTCATCGAGGCCCCCTTCTGGGACGGCTCCTTCCCGTCGATGCTCAAGTGCTGGCTGGAGCACGTCAGCGTCAACGGGCTGACCTTCGCCTACGACGAGAAGGGGGTTCCGCGCGGGAAGCTGAAGGCCACCGACATGTGGTATGTGACCACCGTCGGCGGGTACCTCGACGGGATCAACCCCGGCTACGAGAACGCGAAGTACGTTCTGTGCAATCTCTTCGGGGTGAAGAACGCCCATTATGCCGACGCCCAGGGGCTGGACCTTGTGGAGAATGACCCTGAGAGCATCATGGGCGAGGCGATCCAGAAGCTCCCCGATATGGTCTGATCGCAATATCAGTCCGAGGCGTAGTAGTACTCGCCCTTGGACTTCTGCGTGCGGTCCAGGTTCGAGCCTTCCTTGTTGATCCTGGGGCGGTGCGTGTCGGCATCCCGGCGGAAGGTGATGTCCACCGACTTGAGGAACTTGTTCATGCCCTCGCGCATGCGGAACGGGCCCTCGGCGATGCCGTGCTTGCCGGGCTCCCCGCCGAACACCATCAGCGAGTCGGAGACCATGTCGATGAAGTAGATGTCGTGGTCGACGATCAATGCCGACCTGCCGGTCTTCTCCATCATGCCGCTGATGCACTTGGCGGCCTCCATCCTCTGGTTGGAGTCGAGGTAGGCGGAAGGCTCGTCGAGCAGGTAGATATCTGCTTCTTTAGCGAGGCATCCCGCGATCGCGACCCTCTGCAGCTCTCCGCCGGAGAGGTTGCGGATCTGCTTGTCCATCAGGAACTTCAGGGCGAGGGGGTTGATGACCTGCGTCTCGAAGAACCCGCTCGAGGCCTGCTCGTAGTTGATGGCGTAGAGGTACTCCTGCACGGTGCCGTCGACGTCCTGCGAGATGTACTGCGGCTTGTAGGAGACCTTCATCACGCCGTTCACCGACCCTTTGTCGGGCTTGATCTCGCCGGCCAGCATCTTCACGAAGGTGGTCTTACCGGTGGCGTTCGGTCCCACCACTCCGACGGACTCGCCGATCCTCACGGAGCCGCTCTTCACGTCCAATTTGAACTCCCCGAAGTCCTTGGAGACGTCCTCGAAGTCGATGAGGGAGGGGGTGTTCCAATCGCCCGAGGGCGCCGAGACGGCGAACTCGATGGGGCGGTCGCGGAAGCGGATGTTCTCCTCCGGCAGGTAGCCGTCGAGGTAGACATTGATGGCGGTGCGGACCTGGCGGGCCATGGTGAAGACACCGTAGGCGCCCTCCGAACCGTAGACGAGGTGGACGTTGTCCGCCAAATAGTCGAGGACGGCGAGGTCGTGCTCGATCACGACGACGTACTTGCCCTCGGAGGCGAGCTTCTTGATGAGGCGGGCCATCTTCACCCGCTGGTAGATGTCGAGGTAGGAGGTGGGCTCGTCGAAGAAGTAGATGTCCGCGTCCTTCATGCAGGTCGCTGCGATCGCCACCCTCTGCAGCTCTCCGCCCGAGAGCTTGGAGAGCTCCCTGTCGATGACCTGCTCGAGCCCGAACTCGGAGGCGGCCTCGTCGGGGGTCATGCGCTCGGCGTTCTTGGAGAGGAGGTTCCTCACCACGCCCTGCGTGACCTTCGGGAGCTTGTCGACGTACTGGGGCTTGACGGCCACCTTGACCTTGCCGGCGTAGACGTCGGTCAGGTAGGGGTGGATCTCGGTCCCCTTGAAATGTGCCAGCACCTCCTCCTTGGAGGGCGGGTTCTCGTACTTCCCGAGGTTGGGGACGACCAGCCCGGAGAGGATGTTGATGGCGGTGGTCTTTCCGATCCCGTTCGGACCGAGGATGCCGGTGATGATGCCCTTCTTGGGGACCGGCAGGCGGTAGAGGCGGAAGGTGTTCTCGCCGTACTGGTGGACCATGTCCTCCTTGAGCTCGTCGGCGAGGCCGATAATCTTGATGGCCTTGAAGGGGCACTTGTTGGAGCAGATCCCGCAGCCCTGGCAGAGGCTCTCGGAGATGACCGGCTTGCCGCGGGCCCCGAACTCGATGACGTTGACCCCCGTTCTGATCAGGGGGCAGAACTTGTAGCACTCCTGGTTGCACTTCTTGTTCTGGCATCTGTCCGCCAGGACGGCCGCTATCCTCATGATGGGCGACCGATTAGGTGGCGTTATAAATAAGGTTCGCGCGGCGCAAGTATTAACGGGCGCGGACCCTACCAGTCTGCGATGACCGCGGCCGAAGCGGAGGCGTACTCCTCCGAGAGCATCTCGCCCCTCAGGAAGATCAACCTGGTCTTCCGGTTCTCGTACACGATACCGTTCTTCCTGGCCTCGGTGTGCGGGATCGTCTACGCGATACCGTACGACGCCCCGCTCTACGTCATGGTCCTGATCCCGGCGGTGGTCCTCCTGCTGGCCATGCTGGTTAACTTCTCCAACGACTACTTCGACCACAAGTCCGGAGTGGACAAATATGTCGACACCGAGCGCATGGAGCACACCCGCCGGGAGGTCCAGGACAGCGAGGCCCTGGCGAAGGTGTACTGGGAGGGCAACCAGTTCGACACCGGGCTGGTGACGGAGAAGCAGGGGAAGATCATCATCGTCGCCATCGTCGCCTTCGCGGTGGTCCTGGCCGTCCCCATCCTGATGTACTCCGGCTGGACCGCGCTGGTCTTCGGCGCCATCGGCCTCTTCCTCGCCTACTTCTACACCGCTCCCCCCGTGAACTTCGGGGCGCGCGGGCTGGGCGAGGCGGTGGTGGGCATCGCCTTCTTCATGATGTGCTTCTGCTCGTTCTACGTGGCCGCTGACGCCTGGGACACCGAGATCTTCGTGTTCTCGGTGATGCTCGGGCTGGTGGTCGCGCTGATGCGCCTGGTCGATTCCCTCTCTGCAGTGGAATCTCACCGCCGGTTCGGCGAGAAGGGGTTGTGCGTGCGCATCGGGGTGGACCGGACGGTGCCGGTGATCAAGGCGCTGATTGTGAACATCTACGCCATCGCGGCCGTGCTGTGCTATTACAGCTGGCTCTACCTGGCGCTCTTCCTCACGCTCCCGATAATGATCAAGTCGTGGAGGACGATGAACGCGAAGCCTTACCGCTGGGACATCAAGATAATCCCGGACTACTTCTTCCTCTCGCTGTTCACCGAGCTGATCTTCCTGGCGATCACCGCGGTGTCACTCGTCGTCTGATTTCTCCTTCCCCATCGCGAAGACGGAAGAAAGCTCCGCGATGGTGCCGAGGTTCCCGCGGCCGATGAGGTAGTACTCCCTCACGGCGGCGTACCCGCAGTGCTTGCAGGAATCCGTCCCCGTCGAGGGGCAGCCGAACTTCTGGGAGCCGTCGGGCAGCGCGAAAGATGAGATGTAGCGGGGGCAGCGGGAATCCCAGTCCTCCTCGGCGAGGAGCTTCAGGCCCTTCTTGGAGTTGAGGATGGGGTAGCCCTCCTTCATGAGGCGCTCGATCTCCTCCACCGCCTTCTTCCTCTCCTCCGCGTTGGGGGTGATCTCGTAAGGCGGCGGGGTCAGGAAGTTGAAGATGATGCCCGTCAGGCGTGGGTTGTCCTTCACTACCTTCGCGGTCTCCTCGATATGGTCGAGGTTGTCCCTCTGGAGGACGCAGTTGGCGTAGACGCTGCCGCTGAACTTGAGGTTGGCGAGTGTCTCCATGAGCTTGTCGTAGACGCCCTCGCCGCGGATGAGGTCGTGGACCTCCTTCGGCCCGTCGAGGCTGACGGAGATCACGTCGGAGTTGGTGTAGATCCTCCCGGTGGTGCCGTTGGTGGTGTAGCCGACGTTGTAGTAGCCTATCTCGTGGGCGGCGTCGATGAGGCTGCCGAGGTCCTTGTCCCCGTCCTGCCAGAGGGTGGTCTCGCCGCCCTCGAAGTAGGCAATCCTGGCACCTTCCTCGTAGCGGGCCTTCAGCTCCTTCACGGCGTTCTCGAAGGAGACGGTGATGTCCCTCTCCGGATGGGCCGCGAGCGTGTCGGCGATGGCGCAGTGGCGGCAGCGCAGGTTGCATCTGTAGAACAGCACCACCGTGTCGACCAGCGGGGACTTCCTCCCCATCTTGGAGAGGAGCCACCATTTGGCGTAGCCCATGAGCTGAGAGCCCTTTCCCATGGAAGGGCGGACATCTTGAGCCTATATTGGGTTATCGGGGGTCCTGTCCCCTATATTGGCGTCCGAAACGCGGATAAGGATAGATGCCTAGCCCCCTGCATGGAAGGCACGGCGGGGACGAGGACGGTGCTGGGGGAGCCCGAGAAGGCCATCCCCGCACTGGCCGGGCCGCTGGCGGTCTCGATCTTCGTCATGAACTTCAACGGCATGGCGGACATCGCCTGGGCCGCCTGGCTGGGAGGGTCGGCGGTGGCCGGCCTCAGCCTCGCCTACCCGCTCTACGCGACCATCGCCGGCATCGGCAACGGGCTGGGGATCGGGTCCTCCGCCGCCATCGCCCGCAGCGTGGGCACGGGGGACCGCCGCCAGGCCTCCCGCTCCGCTTCCCAATCCCTGCTGCTGGCACTCCTGTTCTCGCTGATGATCTCGATACCCCTGGTCATCTTCGCCGAGGACCTCATGGACGCCTTCGGGGCGGACGAGGCGGCCGACGAGGCGGTGGCCTACGGGCTGCCGATCTTCGCGGGCAGCTTCTTCATCATCTCGGGGGCGATCATCTCCGGGATGCTCCGCGGGGAGGGCGCCGCCCGGAAATCGATGGCGGTGCAGATCTGCGGGGCGGTGACGAACATGATCCTCGACCCCGTCCTCATGTACGGCCTCGGGATGGGGGTCGCGGGAGCGGGAGTCGCGACGGTCTGCGCAGGCGCCGTCTCCCTGGTGCTGGGTCTTTGGTTCTACCTGCGCCCCGGGCGCACCGGCGAGTTGTACGCGGAGCTCAGCGTGAAGGACCTTCGCTTCGATTCCAGGACCTCCTACGAGATCCTCCGGGTGGGGCTCCCGGAGGCGGCCGAATATGCCGTGATGTCGCTGATCAACATCCCCGCGAACTTCATCATCATCGGCGTCGGCGGGGAGGACGTGGTCGGGACGTACACCTCGGCGTGGAGGGTGGCGTACATGGTGCTCATCCCCGCCCAGGCGTATTCCGGGGCCATCGTCTCGGTGTGCTCGGCGGAGTTCGCGCGGAAGCGCGCCGACCTCATGCGGAGGGCGTTCTCCTTCGGGACGAGGAAGTCGATTAAGCTCACCCTGTACCTCGCGGTCCCGATGGCATTGCTCTGCTATCCGATCGCCTGGGTCTTCACCGTCTCGGACGACCTCGAGGGCCTCCGCGAGGACATGGCGTTCTGCGTCCTGATGCTCGCCGTCCTCCTCCCGGCGATGTCGCAGGTCTTCGTCGGCTCCGCCTACCTCCAGTCGATCGAGCGCTCGGAGATCGGGTTCCTGTCTTCCCTCATCCGCAACATCGTGATGATCATCGGCTACTGGCTCGCCGCCGTGGCCGTCGGGGAGACCTGGGCCATGTGGGTGGCGATGGCGCTGGTCGAGATCGGCGGCGGGCTGCTGATGTGGGCGCTGGCCCGCAGATATATCGGGTGCTTCTGCCGGTCCTGCGAGAGCCCTGTTCCGGCCTCTTACTGAGGGACTCGGCATCCCTTTACCTAACAAAGTTATCGCGCGTGCGATGTTTTAATAAAACCTCCGTTCATGCGTGGCCCATATGTCAAGGATACTCGTGAACATCGCGTGGCCATACGCGAACGGCCCGATCCACCTGGGGCATGTCGCGGGATCGCTCCTCCCGCCCGACATCTTCGCCAGGTACAACCGGCTCCTGGGCAACGAGGTCTGGGTGGTGGGAGGCTCCGACCAGCACGGGACCCCCATCACGGTCACCGCCGAGAAGGAGGGCGTCACCCCCGAGGAGGTGGCGGACCGCTACCATGAGATCAACAAGAAGGCCATCGAGGACCTGGGGATCAGGTACACCCTCTACAGCAAGACCCACAGCCCCGTCCACATCGAGGTCACCCAGTGGATGTTCAAGACCCTGCTGGACAACGGCTACATCTACACGAAGGACGAGAACGAGTACTACTGCCCCAAGTGCCGGAAGTTCCTGCCGGACCGCTACGTCGAGGGCCAGTGCCCGAACTGCGGGGCGGAGGACGTCCGCTCCGACCAGTGCGACAGCTGCGGCACCACCTTCGAGCCCGGCGACATTATCAACCCGCACTGCACCCGCTGCGGCTCCAAGCCGGAGGTCAGGGCCTCCAAGCAGTTCTTCCTGAAGCTCTCCGCCTTCGAGGAGCCCCTCCTCAAGTTCCTGGAGGACAAGACCTACTGGCGCCCGAACGTCCTCGCCTACACCCGCAACTTCCTCAAGGGCGGGCTGAAGGACCGCGCCATCACCCGCGACATGCAGTGGGGCGTGGAGATCCCCGTCGAGGGCGACGAGTGGAAGGACAAGGTCATCTACGTCTGGTTCGACGCCGTCATCGGCTACCTGAGCACCAGCATCCAGCACTCCCGGGACATCGGCGAGCCCGACTACTGGAAGAAGTTCTGGCTGGACCCCGCCTGCAAACATTACTACTTCATCGGGAAGGACAACATCCCCTTCCACTCCATCATCTGGCCGGCGATGCTGATGGGGACCAAGCAGGGCTTCAACCTGCCCTACGACATCCCCGCCAACGAGTACCTCATGTTCAACGGCGGCAAGCTCTCCAAGAGCAGGAAGGGAGCCGTCACCGACGCCGAGTCCCTCATCCCCCGCGACATGAAATCCGTGCTCGAGAAGTTCGACCCCGAGGAGATCCGGTACTACCTGTCGAGCATCATGCCCGACACCCACGACGCCGACTTCTCCTGGAGCGAGCTCGAGAGCAAGGTCAACTCGGAGCTGGTGGCGGCGCTCGGCAACTACTACCACCGCACCCTCAGCTTCACCTACAAGAACTTCGGGAAGATCCCCGACAACCCCGAGCCCGACCCGCAGGTCACCGAGGCCATCGCCAACGCCTACGACGATTACGCCAAGCACCTCTCGCAGTGCGATTTCAAGAAAGGTTTGCAGGCGGTGATGGCGCTCGCCCACTTCGGGAACGAGTACTTCAACGCCAAGACCCCCTGGAAGCTGGTCAAGGAGGACAAGGAGGCCTGCGGGAGGGCTCTCAACGATTCCCTGAGGATCGTCCGCGCCCTGGCGGTCCTCGCCTGGCCGTACCTCCCGAGGTCCAGCGAGAAGATCTGGGGCTACCTGAACCTCCCCGGCACCATCGAGGAGGCCGGCTACGGCTGCCTGGAGGGCCCGCTGCCCGAGGGCACAGAGCTGAAGGAGCCCGTCCCCGTCTACGGGAAGATCGACCTCAAGGTCATGTTCCCGGAGATCTTCAAGCAGCCCGAGGCCCAGGCCCAGCCCAAGGAGAAGAAGGAGGACAAGCCCGCCCAGCCCTTCGACGCCTTCAGGAAGCTGGACCTCCGCGTGGGGAAGATCGTCTCCGTGGAGGACCACCCCAACGCCGACAAGCTGTACAAGCTGGCGGTGGACCTCGGCGAGGAGAAGCCGCGGACCATCTGCGCCGGCCTCAAGGCCTACTACACCAAGGAGCAGATGCTCGGCCGGAAAGCAATCGTAGTCTCCAACCTGGCGCCCCGGCCCCTCCGCGGGATCGAGTCCTGCGGGATGCTGCTGGCGGCCGACGACGAGGACCTCGGCGGGAAGGCCGTGCTCCTCCTCAGGCCGTCGGACCCGGACATCCCCGTGGGGACCAGGTTCGACTGCGGGATGGGCGGCACCTCGGACACCATCGACTACAAGAAGCACTTCCAGGCGGTCACGATGAAGGTATCCTCCGTGAAGGACGGGGTGTTCGTCTCGGAGAAGCTCCCCATCGAGCTCCCCGCCGGCGCCCCTGGCCGCGTCGCCGCCGTCCTCGACGGCGGGAAGGCTATACCTTTAAGCGACGGAAAGGGATGCGTAGCCACGGTGGATTCCGAGATCCTCGACGGTGCCGGAGTAAGATGAAAGCAGACCTTCACGTCCACACTTGCTACTCGAAGGACGGCCGTTCCTAGCCGCAGGAGGTCATCGATGCCTGCGTCGAGCGCGGCATCGGCTGCGTGGCCATCACCGACCACAACGAGTTCAAGGCATACGAGGACCTGAAGGACAACGGCAAGGTCATCGTCATCCCCGCCGAGGAGGTCTCCTCCAAGGAGGGGCACATCGTCGCTTTGGGAATTGATAGGCAGATCCCCGCCGGGCTCTCCATCCAGGAGACCATCGACGCCATCCACGAGGCCGGGGGCTACGCCTTCGCCGCCCACCCCTACCGCTGGTGGTCGGGGCTCGGGGCGAAGAACACCCTCAAGTACCCCTTCGACGGCGTGGAGGCCATGAACGCGAGGTCCATCAAGAGCGCCAACCGGCGCTCGATGAAGCTCGCGAAGAAGATCGGCAAGCCCATCACCGCGGGCTCCGACGCGCATTCCCCCCACCGCATCGGCTGGGGGCACGTCACCCTCCCGGACGGGCTCAAGACCTGGCAGGAGGTCGTGCAGGCCATCATGGACGACCAGGCCACCGCCCACAGCGCCAGCCGCCACTTCAACGAGACCATCCGCTACGGCATCAAGTCGATCGGCGAGTGGATCCTCCGCGGCTTCCACCGGATGTGAACTTCTCACTGCTGGGTCTTCGCTCTCTCCGAGCTCTTTATCTTCGCCACGAGGTACGTCGCGGCGAACGCCGTGGCGCAGATCCCGAAGACGAATCCCACCGTCCCCACGTCGCCCACCGACAGCGAATCGGTGACCGCGCCGCCGATGATTGAGCCCATCGCGATCCCCGCGTTGAAGATCCCCGAGAACAGCGACATGGCGACCGCCGAGGCGTCCTGCGGGGAGGCCCGCAGGAGCTCGTTCTGGATGGCCACCGTGAAGGCCGTGGTGGCCGCCCCCATTATGATCACCACCAGCGTCAGCAGGAGGACGGAGTCGGAGACCGGCTCCAGCGCCAGCATGCAGAGCGACGCGAAGCACATCCCGGAGACCAGGAAGGTTAGGCGGTAGCGGTCGTAGAGCTTGGAGAAGAGGATGCTCCCGCCGATGCCGGCCAGCCCGAGCACGGTCAGCATGGCGGTGACGCCGTTCTCCGACAGCCCCGCGTCGAGCAGGAAGGGCTCGATGTAGCTGTACATGGTGTAATAGCCGGTGACGTAGACCGCGATGACCACGTAGATGCCGGCGATGACCCGGTCCCGGAGCAGGCCGGGGAGCCTTTTGACGGTGAAGGTGCCGGGGTTCTCGAGCCGCGGGAACACTAGTGCCAGCGCAACAAGGACGAGCAGCGAGATGACGCCGATGACGATGAAGGTCGCCCTCCATCCGAGGGCGATGCCGATGACCCTGCCCAGGGGCAGGCCGACGATCATGGCGATGGAGGTGCCGGCGGAAACGGCGCTCAGGGCGACCTTCGCGTAGCGGGGCTCGACAATCCGCACCGCCATGGGGGCGGCGATGGACCAGAAGACCGCGTGGGCGACGGCCACGCCGAGACGGGAGACCATCAGCATGCCGTAGGTCTGGGAGAGCCCCGTGAGGAACTGGAAGGCGGCGAAGATGACGACGCACATCAGGAGCATGCGCCGGTACTCCATCTTCCGCAGCAGGAGCATCAACGGGAGCGAGAGGATCGCCACCGCCCAGGCGTAGACGGAGATGATGAGGCCGGCCTTCGATTCGCTGATGTCGAAGCTCTCCGCGATGTCGGTGAGCAGCCCGATGGGCATGAACTCCGACATGTTGAACACGAAGACGCTCACCACCAGGAAGATGAGCGGCAGCCAATCCTTTCCCTTCAATCCGTGCGCCTCTTCGTGACCGCTTATCCGCGGTCATACTTAAAGCGACTTGCCCCCGGGCCGGCTCATCCCTTGTTCCCGCTGCCGAGATCGATCACGTACAGGACCGTCTGCCTGTCCTTCCCGGCCGCTTTCGCGTATCCCAGCTGGCAGAGGTGGCCGACGTAGTTCCTGGCGGTCTGATAGGACAGCGAGTATCTCTTCGAGATCTCGCGGATCGTGAATCCTCCCTTGTTCTCCGAATAATCCTTCAGGATGGCCGATTCCTGATAGCTGATGTTCGGATCGGAGCTTATCCGGTCCAGGATCTCGACCTTCTCCAGCTCCTTCCTCCTCACGTACCCGTTCAGCTCGTCGATCGCTTTCAGGATGCATTCGAGGTTGAACTTGATGAAATAGGTCAGGTCGTTCCCGTCGGTCTCGGTGTACTGGTACGCGAGCCCGTACTTGGTCTGTGATTTCCTCAGGATTCTCGACACGGACGTGTATTCCATGATCCTGTACCCTTTCTTCATCACGAACCAGTAGAAGAGGGTCCTTGCCAGGCGCCCGTTCCCGTTCACGAACGGATGGATGTAGCCTATCATGAAGTGGATGATGATTCCCTTGATCACCGGGTGGACGAACACGTCCCCGTCCCCGTTGATGAAGTCGCACAGTTCATCGATCATCCGGGGGACCTCCCCGTGCGCGGGGGGGATATGGAAGACGACATCGGCATCGTCCGCGTCCCCGACGACGGTCTCGTCGTCCTCCCTGAACCGACCCTCCCATTCGGAGCCCTCGGACAGGGTGCCCCGGGAGATCACCCTGTGCATCTCAAGGATCAGCTCTGGCGACATTTCCTCGTCCAGCTTCGTCTTGAGGAACTCCATCGCCGCATAGTTGTTGGCGATCATCATCTCGCCGGTGTCCCGGGGCTTCCTCCCCGTCCTCAGCATCTTTTTCGCGACCTCCCTGGTGGTTCCGGCCCCCTCCATCTGGCTGGAGGCGATCGACTCCTCCATCAGGGAGCTGTCGGAGATGCTGCGGGAATCTCTTTCGTCGGCGCCGTCGATGGTCCGGGGACCCTCGTATTCGAGGTCCAGCCGGTGCAGGTACTCCTCGAAGCACGGGATCTGCGAGTAGTTGAAATCGATCCCGCAGATGTTCAGATGCTTGGCCGTTCCCGAGCGGATGGCCTTCATCAGGACCCAGGCGGAGTCCAGTTCGCCGTCGGGCACTCTGTAACGGAGCTCGTCCCAGTGCAGGTACCTGCTGTTGAACTCGGCGATCTCTGCCATTTTGCTCGGGTCCCCGATGAGCCTGCCGACCTGCGAATGGTCCAGTTCGGATGCTTTCGGGACCTGGGGGATTTTCTTCACGGTTCCTGATGCGCA
This sequence comes from Methanomethylophilus sp., assembly GCA_050944195.1. Lineage (GTDB taxonomy): Archaea > Thermoplasmatota > Thermoplasmata > Methanomassiliicoccales > Methanomethylophilaceae > Methanomethylophilus. The sequence continues at coordinate 23,045 of JBMNQO010000009.1, forward strand.
TTCGGATATTAAAAGAAATGTCAAATTATAATGTTTTGACATTTCTTGACATGTTGATGAAACGGCATGCTGGCAAGCGTCTGCTATGCGTCTGCAGGCCTCAGCTGGTGTGAAAAGACGGTTCCGGAGGACAGTGCCAGGTGCTCCAATATGAGCACCGGCACCGCCGCCGGCTGAAGAGGTTTGTCATTCGCTGATGATGTAGAGCTCGCTCCAGCTGGCGGTGGTATCGCAGAAGTTGTACGTCGTTCCGTTGACCGTCGCGCTCTGGGTGATGCGCCCGACCGGGATGTAGAGCTCCACCGTGGTCTCGCACCCGTAATAGGTGCTCCCGTCCACGGTCTTGCTCATGACCCCGTATCCGGAGTAGCTGCTGTCGATCTCGATCTCCTCGGCGTCGTAGTCGTCGAGGGCCACGGCCGCGATGGCGTGCCCGGGCACGAGGTACACTCCGGAGTCCAGGCCGGCCTCCCTGAACAGGACGGCGGCGAGGATCGACGTGTCCTCGCAGTCCCCGGCCCCCGCCCAGATGGTCTCGGTGGAGTAAGCCCAGTATTCCGTCGATGACGTCGATGTGCCGTCGTCCCCGTACTGGTAGGTGTCGTAGGCGTACGTGAAGTTGATCTGCACGAAGGCCAGGATGAACTGGGCCTTGTCGCTGTCGGACAGGCTGGACCATCCGTCGCCGTACGAAGACACGAGCATCTCGTAGACGCTTTCGGTGATCGCGTCGGAAACGGCCACCCTCTCCAGAGTGTCGCTGTACGAATCGCTGGTCAGGTCCCTGTTAGTGAAGTAGGTGTACGAAGAGACGGTCTGCTCCTCGCAGTATCCGTAGTTGGTGTGGGCCTCCATGTAGTACTCGTAGTAGCTCATCGTGAACGAACCAGTGTAACCCGTTCCGTTGTATGACCAGGAGTAGGCCCTGGTGAAGACGCCGTTCATGTCCCTGCTGTCGCTGCTAGTGTAGTAGGTGAAGGTCCCGGAGACGCTCCCAGAACTCGAAGCGAACATCCCGGACGATGTATACAGATCGAAGGTCACGGTGTACGTAGTGCCGTTAGACAGTATCGCCGTCGGGATACTGAATTCGGCCATGATGTCACTGCTGAACTGCGCCCCGGGAGTGAACGGGTTGGTGCTGTATGTCCAGGAGTAGGTGGTGCTTCCGCCGCTGAGGTACATCTTGATGGTCGAGTATTCATTGAGCCAGTTGCCTGACTCTGTTCCGCACAGGTTGATCAGGATGTAGTTAGTCGATGTAGATGTCGATGACTGGCCGAATCCTCCGCCCGTGGTGTAGGTCCCCGAGGCGGAATTGAATGTCAGGGAAATGAGGCCCTCGGCGAAGCCGTCGTCAGTATCGTCATCGCCGGAAGCCAGCGTGGCATAAGCCCCGGTGCCCTTGACATCGTACACGTTGAGCTCGCTGTCGGTTGTGCTGCTCACAACTGTAACAGTGCATTCGCTGGTGTAGGTTCCGTCATCCGTTGTGTAAGTGCAGGTGATCGTGACGTCGTCGGTAGTAGCCGTGACCCCTGTTACGGTGCAGAGTCCATCACTGACTGTCATTTTTACATAAGTATAATCAGTGTCAGTAGAGGAGTACGTCACGTAATCCAGCATCAGCTCGGATATCGGGCTGATGACCTTGCTCTGATCGACCCCAATTGTAAGAGCAGTGGACGTGAGGAAATCGGATTCCTCGTCACTGCTCAGGGTGTAGGTGTCGCTTCCCCCGTCGGCGGTCACATAGTACGTGCCCGATGCGTCCGAATCATCGTCGCTGCTGCTCCCGATGACAACCAGAGCAACCGCGGCGACGAAGATGAAAATTATCGCGGCCGTCATTATGAGGTAGAGGATATTCCTCCTCACCTCCCAGGGGCTTATCATAGACGGTTGAAATCGGCATGGTATATAAAACCGAATACCAAACACTTGGTTTAGTATCACAAGTGCCAGTCATTCGATTGTATCAATACCAAAAATGATAGGAAAAAAGCGGGGCACTGCCCCGCATGGTTTCCGCCTCAGGACATGAGGCTGGCGTCCCTGAGCTCGGCGGCGATCTTCTCGACCGCGCGCACGACGTCCTCGGGGATCTTGGCGCCGGTGCAGACCATCTTGCCGGAGCCGAACAGGAGCACGACCACCTTGGGGTCGTCCAGCCGGTAGACGAGCCCGGGGAACTGCTCGGGCTCGTACTCGACCTTCTCGAGTCCGAGGGTGATGGCGACGGTGTTCAGGTTGATCTCCTGGCCGAGGTCGGACGAGGCGACGATGTTCTGCACCTCGATCTTGGGCTCGATGGTGATCTTGATGTCGGCCTTCTCGAGGTCCTTGGCGACCTGGGTGATGGCCTGCTTGACCTCCTCCTTGCTCTTCCCGCCCGTGCAGACGATCTTCCCGCTCCTGAAGAGGAGGGTGGCGGTCTTGGGGTTCTTCAGCCTGTAGACCAGGCCGGGGAACTGCTTGGGGTTGTACTCGGCACCGTCCAGCGATGCCATGATCTTGTCGAGATCGATCTCCTGGCCGAGAGAAGTGGATGCAACGACGTTCTCAATCTTCATGTTGGCCATTTAGTCACACCGAGGGCGCATATTTAAACCCCCTTTATAAAGGTTGTTATATGGTACAAATTTGCGGAATGCCAAAATCCGCAATGTGCCAGACATCTGTTTTCGGAGAAAATGAACAGGGGTTAATCCAGTCATGGAATCCTCTGGGATTGCAAAGGGAGATAAGTTTTGGAGTCGGGGGAGAGGGTTGAACTCCCGTATGCGGATCTGCAGTCCGCCACATAGCCGCTGTGTTACCCCGACTTCGGGTCACATAATTTGGGCTACATATAAAACACTTATTGACTGCCGGGGCGCGACACCTTATTATCCAGATGCCGATAGGGAGGCCGTGCACTGCAAGGACATCTCCGTGAAGGAGGTGGATTGGGAGCCGACCGCGGAGAACATCGCCGATCATATGCGCGGCTGGCGGGCCTACAAGCGGGCGGAGTATGTCGTCCTCTCCCACGGCGGGGAGCACGCCGTCGTGCGCCTGGACCGGAAGGACGGGGACACCCTCTTCCGCGAGGTGGAGGGGTACGAGATCGTCTCCCTTCCCGAGGACACGGTGTTCGTCGAGAGGCCGGACGTCGACGTCCTCAACCTCCCGGCGATGGCCAAGCTGCAGGCGGAGTTCCCCGGGAAGACCGTGGTGGTCCGCGGGCTGTTCTCCCACGTCGGCTTCGTCTCGGGCGTCGTACCTATTAAACTCAGGGTGCTCGACGACGTTCCCCCGCGCCCCTCGAAGATGTCCTACCTGGTGGATATGGCACTCCGCTCGGGTTACGTGGAAATGCCGATCGTCCCCGAGTACGTCGATATTGACATCGGGAAGCTCTCCGAGAAGGCCTCCACGAAGGAGGTCATGTTCCCCTGCAAGGCCTCGGGGACGCAGTCGTCGAAGCCGTTCTGCTTCCTCGATCAGACACCTAACATTGACGGGAAGGACATCACCCTGGTCGGATGCCGTCTCTCCCAGCGGATCTTCCGCGAGCAGTACGGGCGCGAGGTCCCGTTCATCAACATCTGCCCCGTGGACAACGTCCCGAAGGACGGCGTGCCCACCATCGTGAAGTGCTGCCGCGTCAAGCAGGGGCACGAGATCGAGGGCAATATCGTGAAAGTGCCCTGGGGGGCGACCGTGCCCGAGATAGTCGATGCCCTGAACGATCTCCTCGGAAGCGCTTCCGCCCCTCGCTGAAGGCGGCGTAGCCCTCTTCCTTCCTCCCGGCCCGGCACAATAATTCTCCCAGCCTGTACCAGGCGTCGGGGTCGTCAGGGTCCTCTTCCAGATGTTTCTTGAGGGCGCTGATGGCGCCCTCGAGGTCCCCTTTCTTCTCCAGGGCTTTGCTGGTGGAGATCCCGCCGGTCTCCTCATCGAGGACCCGGAGCATCTCCTCCCGCGCTTCTTTGAAAATTACCTTCAGAGTGGTCTCCTTGATCCAAGGGTACCTCGTGCGGAGCACTTCCCCGTACTTCCGCTGCTCCTCCGGCACGGGCTCCGCTGAGGGCCCGCGGAAGCAGCTCCGCGGGACCTTCACCTCGAGGCTCCCGTGGTAGAACGCGATGTAGCCGTCGGGCGCGGAGATGCGATCACCTGAACTTCACGACGCGTCCGCACTCGTCCCGCTTGGAGTTCCCGAAGTCCTTCATCTTGGACAGCTGGGACTTGTCGAAGACGGGGCCGTCGCGGCAGACGCGCAGGTCGTCCATGACGCAGCACCCGCAGACGCCGGCGCCGCACTTCATGTACCGCTCGAGCGAGAGCTGGCAGTCGAGGCCGAGCTCCTCGCAGGCCTTGTAGGTGAACCACAGCATGACCTCGGGGCCGCAGGCGAGCACGCAGTCGTACTGCTTCTCGGCGCACTTCTCGCGCATGAGCTGCACGGCGTTCCCGTGGAAGCCCTCGGAGCCGTCGTCGGTGGCGATCCACACGTTGTCGGCGTACTTCATGGCGCGGTCCCTGAGGATCACGTCGCGGTCGGAGCGGGCGGCGATGATGGTGTCCGCGCCGGTCTCCTTGACCGCCGGGATGACCGAGGCCGTTCCCACGCCTCCGCCCACGATGAGGTACCTCTTGTCGGGCTCCAGCCGGTAGCCGCGGCCGTACGGCCCGCGGACCCTCAGCGTGTCCCCGACGGTGAGCGTGTGGAGCTTCTTCGTGTCCTCGCCGATGGCCTTGACGGTGATCGACTTGATCCTCCCGGTCTTGGAGAGGGACATGGGGATCTCGTGCATGCCGGGCGCCCACACCATCACGAACTGGCCGGGGGAGGCCTTGTCGTCCATCCGGAACTCGAAGGTCTTGGTGTCGTAGGCCTCGTCCGTGACCCCGAGGATCTTGGCGAACTCAGTCATGGGCGACCCCCACCATGTCGGAGATCCTCTCGTAGCCGTGGTCCCGCATGAAGTCGGTGAGGTCCCGGTTGATCTTGCCGAACACCTCCGGGCCCTCCTTGGCGACGGCGCTCCCGACCTGGAAGGCGCGGGCGCCCGCCATGATGTACTGGGCGGCGTCCCGCCAGTCGGTGATCCCGCCCACCCCGATGAGGGGAATCGACACTGCTTCGTAGAGGTCGTAGATGTCCCTCACGCCGACGCTCCTGATGGCGGGCCCCGAGAGGCCGCCGTAGCGGTTGCTGAGGAAGGGCTTGGCGAACTCGGGGGAGATCACCATCGCCTTGAGGGTGTTGATGGCGACGATGGCATCGCCCTCGGCGCGCTCCACCGCCTGCCCGATCTCGTTGAGGATGTGGGTGTTGGGGGTGAGCTTCGCCCACACGGGGATGGAGACCGCTTCCTTCGTGGCCTTCACGATGCTCTCGACGAGCTCGGGGTCGGTCCCGACCTCCATCCCGTAGCCCTTGGCGTGGGGGCAGGAGAGGTTGAGCTCCACGGCGCAGGCGCCGTAGTCCTCCATCTTCCCGGCCAGCTCGGCGAACTCCTCGCCGTTCTTGCCGTAGATGGAGCCGACGATCTTCCCGTGGGGGACGGCCTCCGCCATCTCGGGCCCGAAGGCCTCGATGCCGGGGTTGGGGAGCCCCATGGCGTTGATGAACCCCCCCTTGACCTCCGTGAAGCAGGGGGTCTCGTGCCCCGGGTTGGGCTCCAGCCCGATAGATTTGGTAACGACCGCGCCCGCCCCGGCCTCCAGCATCCTGACCATGGAGGCCCCGGTCTCGTCCATGATGCCGGACGCGACCATCCCGGGCAGCTCGAGGGCGACGCCGCCCGCCTCCGTGCGAAGTTCTGTCATCGGACCTCCGTTATGCGCTCCCGTTTAATAATGTGCGCCCGCGTGCTACGTTTAAATAGCCCCTTGCCGAATGGGCACGGCATGGACTTCGCCCGCCTGCGCCGCGACTTCCCCACCATGAGGGACGACCCCGGCGTCTATCTGGACAGCGCCTGCCAGTCATTGCGGCCGGACAGCGTCATCGCGGCCGTCGCCGAGTACTACACGAAGTGCCCGGTGTGCGGGGGGCGGAGCGTGCACCACCTCGCCAACGAGGTCTCGGTGCGCACCGACGAGACCCGGGAGGCGCTCTGCCGCTTCTTCGGCGGGGAGGCCCCGGAGTGCTTCGTCTTCACCAAGAACACCACCGAGGGGCTCAACACGGTGGCCCGCGGGCTCGGTTTGAAGAGGGGCGAGGCGGTGGTCACCACCGACACCGAGCACAATTCAAATTACGTCCCCTGGCTCATGCTCCGGCAGTACGGCGGGATCAAGCTCCGCACCTCCCATTCGGGGAAGGACGGGGTGTTCGACATCGAGTCCTTCAAGGCCGCCATGGGGCACGACGTGAAGGCGGTCTCGGTGGGGCAGTGCAGCAACGTCACCGGGTGCGTCGTCCCCGTCAAGGACGTGGCGGAGATCGCCCACGACTACGGGGCCAAGGTCATCGTGGACGGGGCCCAGGCGGCGCCCCACATGAAGGTCGACATGCAGAAGCTGGACGTCGACTTCTACGCCCTCTCCATGCACAAGATGCTGGGCCCCTCCGGGATGGGCGTCCTCTACGGGAAGGGGGACTGCCTGAAGAACCTCCGCGCTTTGGAATACGGAGGAGGCACCGTCGGGCTGGTCACCTATGACGACGTGAACTTCGCGCCCTACCCCGACCGCTTCGAGGCCGGGCTGCAGGACTACGCGGGGATCTTCGGCACCAAGGCCGCCCTCGAGTACCTCTCCAAGGTGGGGATGGACAACATAGCCAGGCACGACCGTGAGCTCATGGAGTACATGTACAACGAGATCAAGGAGGTCAAAGGGATCTCCTTCGTCGGTCCCGAGGATCCGGACGAGCGCTGCGCCGTCATGTCGTTCAACATCGAGGGGCTCGGCGCGCACGACGTCGCCATGATGCTGGACAGCATCGACGGCATCATGGTCCGCTCGGGCATGCACTGCGCCCACCCGTTCTTCGAGGCCCGGCGGATCGAGGGCAGCGTGCGGGCGTCGGTCTACCTGTACAACAACCGGGAGGACATCGATCGCTTCGCTAAGGCTCTCAACAAAGTGGCGGACACTTTCGGCGGACGCCGAAGCGGTCGCCGTCCCTGAAGATCGTCTTCTCCTGACCGTATTGCAGCTCGAATGTCTGGCACATGTGCTTCATGTACCCCGTGTAGGACTCTCCGTCGGGGCTTGTAACGGTCACTGTGTTATACTCGAACCGCGCCGTCCATCCCGGCCCGGGCAGCACCGAGTCCCCCGACAGGTACATCTCGTCGAGCCCCGAGCCCCAGAATTCCTCCATCAGCTCCGCCGCCCCGTCGGCGCAGTCCTGCGCGCCCGATTCGGCGTCGTCGGCGAGGACCCCCGAGAGGGGGACCACCACCGCCGACAGCAGCGCCGCCCCGCAGAGGAACATCGCCCAGCGGGAGGTGATGAACTCCATCATGCGCGCTCGCCCCAGATCCCGTAGCCGATATCGTCGTTCCCGCAGACCAGTCTGATGTCCCCCGAGCCCGTGAGGGTCAGGGGGTTGAGGTACCGCACCGTCGGATGGTCGGAGGAAACCATATGCTGGGTCTCCCCTCCGCTGACCACCCTCACGGTGAACGCGTCCTGCCCCTCTCCCCCGATCTCCACCGTGCAGCCGTCCGGCAGGGAGTAGTGCACCGTGGCCGAGCTCCCCTCCCCCTCGTAGTAGATGGAGGCGGCGGCCCTCGCGATGGCCTCCGCGTCGTCGGAGGCTTCGGCCGCGACGTTGTCCCCGCGGTAGTCCTCGACGGCGGCCGCCAGGGGCGGGACGCAGAGGGCGAGGATGAGGATGGCCATGGCCAGCCTCACCGGCATGCCCAGCACGCCCCGGCGGTTCATGCGCTCAGCCTCGTGACCATGACGGTGACGTCTTTGCTGCCGTAGTCGGGGGCCGAGATGCGGACGGTGGTGTAGCCGTACGTCTCCCCGTCCAAATCGAACAGCACATCGTCTATCTGGCACACTCCGTTCCCGTCGGTGCTCCCCTGCGGGAGGAGGCGGCTCTCCCCGTCCTCCGCGAGGCAGTACCCGTTGCACCCGTCGATGAGCACGTGCGCCCCCTCGATCGGCGATCCGTCCCCGTCGAGGACGGTGACCGTGACGCTGTTCCCGTAACCGGCGTCCTCGCCGTACAGCTGCTGCGGGTTTATCTCCACGTCCCCGATGGTCTTCGGCGCCATGTCCTCCGGGTCGTCGAGGTTGCCGAACCACCCGACCAGCACCGCGGTGCCGAGGGCGGCCACCACCAAAATGATCATCAGCTCCAGGGGGAGCCCTTCGATCCCCCCGCTGCGGTCCCTTCCCAGGGAGCGCCTCTTGATTCTCCGTGATTTCCGTGTCATTCCGAACACGGAGGATATCAAATCGGGACGGGGGTTTAAAAGAAGCATACTGCAATCAGGGGGGTCAGACCCTGACCGGGCCACGGCGGACTCTCAATGAAGGCCTTCATCTACAACATGCGCAAGTTCGACGAGCTCACGTTCTTCCGCGCCTCGTCCGAGGAGTACGGCATCGACATCGACTGGACCGAGGACTCCCCCACCATCGACAACTGCTCGCTGGCCGACGGCTGCGATTTCGTCAGCGTCATCACCACCCCCATCACGGCCGAGATGATCGACCGCTTCGCCGAGGGCGGGGTGAAGCTGATCTCCACCCGCACCATCGGCTACGACCACATCGACATCGAGCACGCGAAGGAGAAGGGCATCGCGGTGACCAACATCACCTACGACCCCGAAGGGGTGGCGGAATACACCGTCATGATGATGCTGGCCGCCGTGCGCAAGCTGAAGACCATCCTCCTCCGCAACGCCGCCGACGACTTCTCCCTCGAGGGGCAGATGGGCGGGGTGCTGAGGGATTACAGCGTGGGGGTCATCGGCGCCGGCAAGATCGGGAGCGCGGTCATCCGCGACCTCTCCGGTTTCGGCTGCAACATCCATTACTACAACCGCAGCGACTCCGTGCAGGCCGACTCGTTCGCCAGGAGGGTCGACCTCGACACCCTGCTGGAGGAGAGCGACATCATCACCATCCACCTGGAGCTCAACGACGAGACCAGGCACTTCATCGACGCCGAGAAGATCGCGAAGATGAAGAAAGGGGTCATCATCGTCAACACCGCCCGCGGGCCGCTGGTGGACACCAAAGCGCTCATCGACGGGCTGGAGTCCGGGCAGGTCGGGGGAGCTGCACTCGACGTCGTCGAGAACGAGTTCGGCCTCTATTACAAGGACATGCGCGGGCAGGTCATCAAGAACCGCGACCTCAACGTCCTGCGCGCCATGCCGAACGTCCTCCTCACCCACCACATGGCCTTCTACTACGGCACCGCGGTGGAGGACATGATCTGCAACTGCATGCGCGGGATGAAGCTCTTCGCGATGGGCCAGAAGGACCCGCACCGGCTGGTCTGATCAGCGCAGCTGGGCGTAGCCCTGCATGGTGTGGGTGGCCCCGTGCGGCCCGAGGTCGCTCCTCATCACCAGCACGGACGAGCAGACGAAGGTCGCGAACTCGGTCTCGCGGTAGTTCGAGAAAATCCGCGAGAGGTCCGGCCTTCCTTCTACTCTTGCAACAGTGATGTGCGGCTTGAAGGGCTTCGCGTCGTAGGGGATGTCGGCGGTGTCCAGCATCTCTGAGATCCTATCGGCGATATCTGCCAAAGGAAGTTCTGTTTCAACTCCCGCCCAGACCACGCGGGGATTCCTTTGGCTCGGGAAGGCCCCGAGCCCCTTCACGGTCACCCTCCCGGGATGTACGCCCTTGACGGAATCCTCGACGATGCTGCAGACTTCAGGAATTTTCTCCTCGGGCACGTCCCCCAGGAAGCGCAGGGTGATGTGCATCTGCGCCTGCGGGGAGGCGCGCACGCCGCGGATGCCCTTCAGGTCGCGGTAGAGGGGGATGAAGCCGGCGGTGTTGGGCACCGCCACCGAGATGAACGTCCTGACATCTGCCATATGAGTGCTTCCCAGCGCCGTCACATTTAATAAACCATCTCTGGATACCCTTCACCATGGAACCTTGGGAAGACAAATCTCTGCAGACTAAGGTAGTCAAGCAGCTCCCCCTCCTCGCCGCCGGGCTCGTGTTCCTCACGGCGATCCTCTACTTCTTCTTCGAGAGCTGAAAGGGGAGAAACTGCTCCCCTCCCGCAACGGGAGGGGGAACAACTTTCAGGGCTTTTCCAGAGGCTACTCTCTCACTGCTTCGCAGTCGATTCTTCCTTCTCGCGGATGCTCTCGAGCGCCCGCTTGGCCGCCTCGTTGCCCTTCTTCGCGGCCCCGCCGTACCAGACCTTGGCCTGCTCGAGGTCCTTCTCCATCCCGATGCCGTCCTCGTAGTACCGGCCGACGATGTACATCGACTGGGCGTCGCCGTTCTTGGCGCTCTTGAGGAACGATTCGAACGGAGAGACCTCCTTCTTCCCGCCGTAGCTGATGCCCTTGGCGTCGAGGATCTTCTGCGAGAGGATGTGGCCCTGGGCGGCCGCCTTCTTGTACCATTCCTCGGCCTGCTTCGGGTCCTTCGGGACCCCCCGGCCGGAGGTGCAGGCGTCTCCCATGTAGTACTCGCAGAGGAAGTCGCCCTTCTCGGCGCCCATCCGCAGGTACTTGATCGCCTCCTCGGGATCGGCGGCGACCCCGTCGCCGTTGTAATAGGACTCGCCGACGTACTGCATCGACTTGATGTAGCCCTTCTCGGCCAGCCCCTTGTGGAGCTCGATGGCCTTCTTGGAGTTGCGCTTGACCCCGCGCCCGCGGGCGTAGCAGTTGGCGACCGTGAACTGGGCCTTCATGAGGCCGTCGTCGGCGGCCAGCAGGCAGAGCTGGAAGCCCCTCTTCTCGTCCCTCTTGACGCCGTTCCCGGAGAGCAGGGCGTTGCCGGCGTAGTAGGCGCACTGGACGCTCCCCAGGAGCGCCCCGCGCAGGTAGCAGGTGAAGGCGGCCTTCTCGTCCTTCTTGACCCCGTTCCCGTGGGCGAGGCAGTCGCCCGCCGCGAGGTTGCCGGGGGCGGAGCCGGTCTCGGCCGCCCGCAGGAACCAGTTGAAAGCGGCTTTCGCGTCCTTCTTGGCGATCCTCCCGCGCTGGGAGAGCTGCCCGGCCATCATCATGGCCTCCCTGCACCCCCTGTTCGCGGACTTCACGAGCAGGTCGTACCCCTTCTTGCTCTCGCGGTCTGTTCCCACTCCTCCCATGAGGCAGCGGGCCATCCCGTAGTCGCCCTCGGCGGCGCCCATGGTCTGCGCGACCAGGAACCAGCTGAAGGCCATGTAGGGGTCCTCCTGGGTCCCGACGCCGTCCATGTAGCACCTCCCCATGTGGTAGGCGCCGAGGGGCTCCTTGCGGTCCGCCAGGGCGGAGTAGATGGCGAAGGCGGCCCCAGGGTCCTTCTCCCCGGCGTCGCCGCGCTCGAGGCATCCCGCGTACTCGATCGACGCGAACAGGGACACGTTCTTCTCGTGCGCCTTCCGGAGCTCCTCCAGCCCCGCGGCCTTGTCGCGGGATACGCCCGCCCCGCGGATGAGGCAGAGCCCCGCCGCGGCCTGCGCGGTGGCGTTGCCCGCCTCGGAAGCTTTCTTGAAAAGGGCATACGCACCCTCGGGGTCGATGGCGGTGCCGATCCCCAGGATGCGGCACATCCCGGCCGCCGCCATGGCGGCGGGGGAGCCTGCCTCGGCCAGCCCGTCGGCGAGGGCCAGGAGGTCCTCGTCCTTGGGGTAGCGGGGGAGCGACGCGAGGGCGTCGCGGGCCGGCTGGTAGCCGTCCACCGAGGAGACCGCGAGCCAGAAGGTGCCCTCCTCAGCGGATCCGCAGAGCCCTGCGGCCATCATCTGCCCGAGCATGTAGGCGGAGGCGGGGTGGCCGAGATCGGCCGCCCGCCGGTAGATTCCCGCGGCCTGCGCCGAGTCTCCCGACTGGGCGAGGGCCTGGGCCTGCTGGAATAGGGCGGAGGCGTCCGCGGGGGCGCTTCCGCTGGTGTCGTCTGTCATTATCCTTCGAATCGCCCTTCAACGAAATAAAAAGAACGGAGCGTTCACTGGGCGGGCGAGTACTCGCCCTTGACCGTCGCTTCCGCCAGGACGTGCTTGCTGGACAGCCTCTCCAGGGTCTCCAGCTTGAAGCCCTTGCGGAGCACGGGCTCGAAGTCCAGCGCCAGCACCTTGAGGCGGTAGACGTGCGTCCTGTCCGGGGGGTCGGGGCCCTCGTAGTGGTCCACGCCGCCGGTGGTCCTCCCCTGGATGAGGGTCGGGTCCTCCATGGAGGCGTTCTCGGGCAGCTCGGTGCGGTTGACCTTCATGAACGCCAGCCAGTGGGTCCAGACCTTGCCGCAGACGGGCTCGGAGTCGGGGTCGTACATGATGATCGCGAAGGCGGCGGTCCCGGCGGGGGCCCCGGAGATCTTCAGCGGGAGCGACCTCGAGGGTACCCCGTCGTCGAACTGCGTGCCTTTCTTCCCGAACCTGTCATCGATCTTCCCGTCAACGATGCCGGTGGTTTCGACTATCATGGAAACTTGCCTCCTTCTGTACCGCTGGCATAGGATTGCCTAGATTTCAAGATTTGGATACCCGCAACCGCTCCCTCAATGCTTCGGGTCGGACCCGCTCTCGCCCAGCTCGTAGTAGGGGTGCTGGGCGTCGATGCGGCGGTTGCGGAAGTAGAGCGCCATGTCGATGGCGACCAGGACGATGTCCAGGAAGTAGAAGGCGAGGACGTAGTTGATCTCGTCGTTGACGAACTTGTTGACGACCCCGCAGAAGTAACCGATCTCCACGATGATCTCGAAGGCGATGCTCTTCCCCCTCGCCGTGCGCGATACGTAGGAGCGGTAGATGTTGAACGGCCACGACACCGCGAAGCACAGGAGCATCAGAATCTCGAATATCGATTCGATCATTTGCGGTCGGTACCGCCGATTCGCCCCCTCCGTAGAAATACCTTTCCCGCCGGCGGGCGGCCCCGGGGGCGGACCCCTGCGGGTCGGAAACGTCTCCGTGGAGACAAACGGGACCCCCCGCCGTCGGGTGGGAGACTGGGCTGGGTATCGGTTTTTAATACCTGTTTCCGATGGCAATCCCGACACACAGCGGTGTGCTCATAGAGGTGAATCAAATGTATTCGATGGGGCCTAAATCCGGACCGCTCCTCTCCGACGAGGAGGCAATCGAGAAATACAGGAACGAAAAGCAGTGGGGCCTCCTCTGCAGCATCGACCTGGGCGAGTGCGACCATGAGAAGATCTCCTCCAAGGAGTACATCACTCAGTTCGCCATCGACCTCGCCAAGGAGATCGACATGAAGAGGTACGGCGAGCCTTACGTCGTCTTCTTCGGGGACGAGCCCAAGGTGCAGGGCTACTCGATGGTGCAGCTCATCGAGACCTCCTGCCTCTCCGGGCACTTCGCCGAGGACACCGACAGGGCGTTCATCGACGTCTTCTCCTGCAAGGAGTTCATGCCCAAGAAGACCGCCGAGTACGTCCAGAAGTACTTCGGCGCCAAGAAGATGGAGTACTCCGTCTCCTTCAGGAACATCTGAGAAAGGATAGCGAACAAACCTCCGCCGGTCCCGGTCCGGGGCCGGCAAGGGGGCTTCGGCCCCCGACTTTTTCTCTTTATTGATTCTTCGAATCGATTATTCAATTCGATTTTCAAAAGTCGATGTAAGGGGTTTGGTGCCGCCCCGGAGGGCGGCATCGGTCCCCGGGATCACTCCCAGGACCGGTTGTCCGTCACGTGCTGGGACTTGCCGTCGCACCTCTCCAGCGTGCCGGGCAGGTTGATCTTGACGACCGCCTTCAGGTTGAGCACGCTCTTGAGGCGGTCGACGACCTCCTGGGCCATGTCGTCGAGCTTGTCCGTGCTGTCGGGCAGGTACTCCGGCAGGAGCTCCACGTCCACCACCATCCTGTCCATGTAGTTGGGGTTGGTGAGGGTGATGTGGTAGAACGGCGCCAGGAACGGGATCTTCCCGATGACGCTCTCGACCTGCGAGGGGAAGACGTTGATCCCGCGCACGACGACCATGTCGTCCGCCCGGCCGGTGATCCTGCTCAGCCGCGGGTGGGTCCTCCCGCACTTGCACTTCTCCCAGGTGATGCTGGCGATGTCGCCGATCTTGTAGCGGATGAGGGGGAAGGCCTCCTTCTGGAGCATGGTCACCACGAGCTCGCCGGGGGTCCCGTCGGGGACGGGGTTGCCGTCCTTGTCGAGCACCTCGATGAGGGCGAGGTCCGCCCACACGTGCATGCCTGCCTGCGCCTCGCACTCGAGGAACATGGGGCCGTAGAACTCGGAGGCCCCGTAGCAGGAGTACGCCTTGATGCCGGTGCGCTGGTAGAGCTTGTCCCGCATCGACTCCGACCAGGGCTCGCCGCCGCAGAGGGCCTTGTTGACCTTGGTGTCGCGGCGGATGTCGATGCCCTTCTGGTCGCAGACGTCGGCGATGTGGAACATGTAGGAGGGGGTCCCCGCCAGGAAGGTCACGGGGAGGTCCTGCATGAGCTGGATCTGGCGCTCGGTGTTGCCCACTCCCGTGGGGAGCACGGTGGCGCCGATCCTCTCGCCCGCGTAGTGCACGCCGAGCCCGCCGGTGAACAGGCCGTAGCCGTGCATGTTCTGCATGACGTCCTTGCGGGATGCGCCGAAGGAGGTCATCCCCCGGCAGAGGGACTCCGTCCAGTTGTCGAGGTCCGTCTGGGTGTAGCCGACCACGGTCGGCTTGCCGGTGGTCCCCGAGGAGACGTGGATCCTCACGAGGTCGTCGTAGGGGACCACGAAGAGCCCGTCCGGGTAGTTGTCGCGGAGGTCGGACTTCTTCATGCAGGGGATCTTCCGGAACTGGTCCATGTCGGTGATGTCCTCGGGCTTCAGGCCGACGGAGTCCATCCGCTTCCTGAAGAACGCGGATTTCTCGTACATCGTCTTGATCTCCTTCTGCAGGAGCCTGAACTGCATCTGCTTCAGCTCCTCGACGGGCATCGTCTCGAGCTCTTCCTTCCAGAACGCCATTTCTCTCACCGGTGTGTAGTGTGCCAACAATTGGCACGGTTATCAGGGGATTGGGTACGCAGTATATAAGTGAGACGCAGAGGGGGAAGGGCCCTTCCCGGCCGGTGACGGCGGCCCCCATGCCGAATCGGTATTGGATGCTTAATCCTCCGATGTCTACAGAGTTCTATACAGACGGTTTGGGCGGTCCTTCCGAACGTCCGTAATCGGTATTGTCAACTTCGGCAGCAGTCGTAACAGGTCGGCAAAACCCGATGTCTGGCACATTGTGACGCGCCCTTTTTATTCTGTGTTATCGATACATCTTCAGCGGGTTATTAACGCTCGTGAAATCAGCTAGATAGGAAGGGAGAAAATGAACACGAAAACCAAGCTCTTGGCGGCGATCCTCATCGCCGCCTGCATGGTCGTGCCCGCCTCGGCCATCGGGGTGTCTGAAAGCGCAGACACCGCGGCGGACCCCGAGAGCAGCGGCACCACCGTGACCTCCGCCGGGATCGGCAGCGCGATCATCGGCGGGGCCGTAAGCGGTTTCATGGATGGCGACACCGCCACGTCGAACGGCAACATCGACGACGATGACGATGTCTCGACCCCATGGCGGTGAGCTCCGGCATCACCGTCACCTCCACGTCGGCCAATACCCTGGCCGGCGAGTACGATTTCAGCGGCTCGGGCTGCATCACGGTCAGCGACGGGGCGACGCTCATCATCGGCGACGTCACCAAGATCGACAGCACCGTCACCGACCCGATCTTCGTCTTCGAGGAGGGCTCGAGCCTGGCCGTCATGGAGGATGACAGCGCCGTCGTCATCGCCACCTTCGACGAGGACACCGAGGTCTGCTTCACCGGGACCATCGAGGAGACCACCACCGACGCCTCCTGCAGCCTGACCATCTCCGAGGGCGCGGCGGTCAGCGTCGGCGACATCGCCCTCACCTTCGATTCCGGGTGCAGCGCCACCGTGGAGGTCTCCACCGACCCTGCCGCGGTGACCTTCAACGCCGACATCAGCGCCCAGATGACCGCGGGCTCGGAGACTTCCCAGATCTCGGTCAGCCTGACCGATCTGACCATCTCGGCATCGGCCTCGGACACCGCCGCGAGCATCGCCCTCGACGGGTCCCTCAGCGTGACCGCCGAGGACAGCTACGGGAACTCCTCCCTCAACGTCGACGTGGACGGCCTGACCGTCTCGGTCGACGGCTCGGAGGACGGCCTCTCCTACGCCGGCGGCAGCATCACCGCGGAGCTCACCGCCAACGCGGCGGTCGACGCCGCCGCCCTGCCCCAGCACGGACACCACCACTCCGATTCGGAGTACACCACCACTGCGACCCTGGAGAACTTCGCCGC
Organism: Methanomethylophilus sp.; assembly: GCA_050944195.1. Classification (GTDB taxonomy): domain Archaea; phylum Thermoplasmatota; class Thermoplasmata; order Methanomassiliicoccales; family Methanomethylophilaceae; genus Methanomethylophilus. The sequence goes on from JBMNQO010000009.1 coordinate 39,476, forward strand.
CGACGTCAACATCAGCGGGGACAGCTCCACCGGGAACTTCAGCTTCAGCGCCGGCGTCTCGGCCGACACCATCGCCCTCGACATGGTCTCCTCCTCGGACAGCACCGACCAGAGGTCCTTCAGCCTCAGCGGGCTGAGCGCCGAGGCCAGCTTCAGCACCTCGGACATCACCGCGCTCGGCTCCGACAGCCTCACTGTTGCCGGACTCGACATCGCGGACGCATCCTATGACGATGACTTCGTCGATGCGATCGACTGCCTCATCGACAGCGGCTACGTCACCGAGGACGACGGCACCGAGATCAGGACTGCCGTCAGCTCGTTCGATGCGAACGAGGCCTACCTCTACAACGCGACCGCCATCCCCTACGAGGCCGCCTACGGGCTGCTCGCGGCCATGGACGAGATCGTCCCCGACGTTGCCGGCTCCGTCGCCGCGCTGGGCGACACCGACTTCAGCTTCTCCGCCTCGCTGGACAGCCTGGCCGTCTCCGAGGGGGAGCACGGATGCACCTCCTCGCTGACCGTCGACGGCATCAGCGCCGCCGCCAGCTCCGACGGGTCCTCCGACTCGGCGGACGTCTCCGCCAGCTTCAGCGTCGACGGGATCTCCTCCGCGAAGACCTTCCAGGGCTCCTCGGTGAAGAGCGCCGACCTCAGCCTGAGCGCCAGCATCAGCGGCACGGTGGGCTTCAGCAGCGCCGCCGTGACCTCCTACAGCTTCAGCGCGGACTTCGCCTCGGACGGCTACATCAAGGCCTACATGGACGACGGCTACGCGCTGGTGCAGGCCGACTGCTCCGGCTCCGCGGACTACTCCGACACCGCCGCCTCCGCCACCTTCACCTTCAACGAGCTGAGGGAGGAGACCAGCAACAACGTGCAGTACATCCGCGACGCCACCGCCTCCACCGACGGCACCGTCAGCGTGGGCGAGGCCGGATGCTCGGGCGCCTTCTACGGGTCGGCCTACGGCCTGCCCCAGGGAGAGGAGAGCTTCGAGATGACCGTCACCGACGTCTCCGGGACGATGACCGGCGGCGTGTCGATCGGCAGCCTCGACGCGGTCATCGACACCGCGGCCGGCGGAACCGTCACCATCGACGCCTCCGGCGACAGCAGGACCATCACCGCCTCCGACGGCCAGGTCCTCTACAGCGACATCTGCTTCCCGAGCCTGGTCGGCGACTTCGCGCAGGTCCAGCTCTGCGTCATTCCGAGCGGTGCCTCGGCCACCTTCGAGGCCGACGACGGCTCGCTTTACGTGGCCAACAACATTGCCATCGCGAGCGATGCGGACGTCAGCGGCTCCTTCGCGGTCGAGACCTACCTCGACACCTCCGACCAGATGGTGTCGGCGTTCTGGATCCAGGGAGGATACCTGGGCGTCTCCTACGGGGACGACGGCATCTCCTACAGCATTGTCGCCGATTCCTGCCATACGGGCACCGCCCTCGAGGACGGCTACTCCGGGTTCACCTACGACGCCGACACCGGCGCCGTGACCCTCGACACCGACGACTACGTGACTCTCGTCGCCTCGGTCGCCACCTACCGCGACTTCACCGTCACCGTCGACGGCACCGCGTACACGACCACCGACGGGGCGGTCGAGATCACCATCCCGACCAAGACCTCGGACAGCGGCAACACCCTGGTCCCCATCATCGCCTACGACGAGAACGGGTACGCCTACCCCATCTACGAGTCGACCGATGCGACGACCGGCGAGACCGTCTACACCCTGAGCATCGACCATGTCGTCTCGGACATGACCCTGACCGTCAGCTACGCCGAGGTGATCGAGCCCGACTCCGACAGCTACACTGCCGAGGCCGACTGCATCATCTTCACCCTCGGCGCGGGCGAGAGCATCACCATCACGCTGAGCTCCGGTGTCATCTACGAGATCACCAACAACGGCTCCTCGGATGCCGCCGTGGCCCTGATGGCCGTGAGCACCGAGTTCAACGGACACGACGCCTACCACCTCTGGTTCGTCAACGCCGGCGACCTCAGCACCACCGTCTACATCCCGACCGATGACGGCAGCAACATGCTGTACCACGTCAACGGCTACGGCTGCGGGCACATCATCAGCTCCGAGGCCGTCACCATCGACGGAAACACCTACCTCAAGGCGAGCCCCGACTCGGCGTCCTACTTCTACGCGGCCGCCGACCCGATCGCCGACCCCTCGAGCGACAGCGACGACGATGACAACACCGCCATCCTCGCGGTGGCCGTTATCGCCATCATCGCCGCGGTGGGCGCCTGCGCCTACTTCGTGGTGAAGGGCACCAGGTCCGCCTGAAACTTCCTACCCGCCGGAAGGCGGGCTTAAACGTTTTACAGCCCGGCGAAAGCCGGGTTGGTTTTTTTTTAGAATTTCTGAGCACTCAATGGTAGATGTACCAGGATGAAAAAAATAGGACGGGCGGGAGGCCCGTCCTTCAGGGGAGGATGACGGTCCCGACGACCCTCAGCTTCCCGCCCTCGAGGTACATGACGACCGCGAGGTCCCCGGGCTTGTGGATGATCTTCCCGTCGAAGGCCATCTTGACCTCGGCGTCCTTCCCGGAGGCGGCCTCGATCCGCGCCGGCACCATCTGCATCCAGTGGCCGACGTGGACCATCATGCCCTCCTTCAGCTCGCCGCGGTAGAAGCGGTTGTAATCGACCTTCGCGGAGAGCTCCTGGGTCATCTTTATCGACGGGTCGGTGGAGACCACGAA
>JBMNQO010000010.1:0-40993 GCA_050944195.1 Methanomethylophilus sp.
GGACTACATGGATTACCTGAAGCGTTCCGGGTACCTGCCGCTGGACCATCAATCCGGAAACTACAAGGTTGACACCGGGAAGCCGGCCCTGGACAAGATCCTCGCGGATATCCTCGAGGAGGACGAGCTGATGCTGTTCACCGGGCTATTCCAGTGAACCGATACTAAGGTCGATTTCGATCATCTGGCACATACGCGAACGATTGCGGCGGGCTCTTGATTCCGCACTCCGAGAGGTCCCTTCCCTTCTCGTATCTCACGACGTTCTCCAGCTCGAACGCCACCGCCGTATCTTCTCCCTCGTAGTACGAGTCGAAGAACTCCTCGGAGATTCCGGACGCCTCCGCCGTCATCTTCCATATCAGTTCCGGCGACCCGCAGAGCACCCTCGAGACCTCCGCCTCGCCGACGATAAGTTTCACGGGGCTCGTGCAGTAGATGAGGATTTTCGACACGTCGCGGCAGCAGTTCCGCTTCCGGAACTCGTATCTCTTCTTCCCGGCGAATATGTTCCTGACGTGCTCGGGCCTTATAGACAGCAGGATGACCCTCATCGCCACTCATCATCGTCCCAATCCGCCGGCAGAAGGATGATTCCCTTGCTGTTGCGTTCCGTAATCGCAGGGATCCCGGCCACAGCTTCCTTCGTGTAGTCCGTGAGGGGTTCCAGCATGCCGAAGTAATCCTTCAGGGATTCCTGCGGAATGACATTAGCAGCCCCGCTCTCCCTACGGGCATCCCACCACGGCGTTCCGAGCCTGCGGATGGTGTCGGAGAGTTCCTCCGCGGAGCATCCGCCGTACTCCCATGCGACGTCCAGCATGAGGCCGATCTCCTCCGGGGTGAACACATCGGGGTCGTAGTCTCTGTCAGTCCCCGAGATCCTCTCTCTGGTTGCTGGAATCTCAGCTTCGATATCCGTCACCACAGGGCCCTGATTCTCTGCAGCGATATCGCCTGTGAAGAGGGGCCTGTCGTACTTGACCAGGCTCCATCCCTGCGCGAGGCAGAGCAGCATGTGGGTCTTTGATCCCTCCAAGCTCTTCCCTATGTCTTTGAACAGAGCAATGAAGAAGTCTGCCGCATGGATCGAAGCTGCCACTTTATGTGCCCCTTTCAATGACTTTTCGGCCATGATAGAAAAACATGACGACCATATTTTCCGTTGATGAACTCCGCCATCAGACTTCGAACTTCAAATCAACAGAATCCGTCAAATCCTTTCTAAAACAGAGCTTCTCTTTCCGATTCCGAGGCACTTTTTAAATAAACGGGACAGGGATAGAGAACCCGACGTAAAGCGCGGGATAGACTTGTCGTCTACCCGCGTAGTTCTCACCCTTTCTCTACACCTGAATCGGGTTTCCACCTTGTTTCGGTGCAATGCTTGCTTTCCGATTCCGTAAAATACCACCACCCTCATGAATCGGTCATGGCAGACATGCGCTACTGCCCCCACTGCGGCCACGATGTCAACGTCTCCAGATGGACGGGGGCCAGGATCATCATCATGCTCCTGCTGATATTCTTCCTGCTCCCCGTCGGCATCATCTACCTGATCTACGTGGCGGCCAGGGAGGTGAAATGCCCCGTCTGCGGGACCCCCGGCCGGTACCTGGAGCCGCCCCGCTACGGAGGGTCGGGATTCGCGCCTGAGCCTCCGCCCAGCAACCCGGAGCCCCCTCGTTACACCGGCGACAGCAACCAGCTCGGGACCGCCACGGACATCGTCATCTGCCCCGTGTGCGGCGCGAAGAACAAGGGCGGCTACGATTACTGCTCCATGTGCGGCGCCAAGCTCCGCTGAGAATTCCCGCGGCACATTACGCGAAGCGGATGCATGTTTGTCCGAAGGCAGTAAGTCATCTGAAAAAGGCAATCTGATCCATTTATGCCTCGGAAAAAACCTTGATAGGGTTTTAATAACAGTGGCCGAGATGGTTATTTGATGCTTTTCGGAGACTAGGCGATGAGGCTTTTGCCTTTCACTGGTCATCAAGAGCATGCGCGGATGGTTTACGATGGCGCAATTGATGAAGGACGAGGATGATTGTAAGTTCAAAGACTGCAATGTGAGAATCTCTGATTCGGCCATATTGCATCTGAGGGATTTCGACATCGGCGTTTTCACATTGTGCGATATGCTGAATAACCCAATAGACTGTCCGAAAAGAAAAAAGACGGGAAAAAAGTTCAGACCGCAATCAGAGAGAATTTGCGCGAAGCATAAGGGCAGGATATTCAATATCATCCTAGATCCGTACATCTATGCCGGAGAGAAGTACTGGAGCGTCTCTCATCTGGAGCCGATATCATGAAATCGTCAGAATGTGAACACGAGAACTTCAAGAAGAAGGAAGTGACCCTTTCAGACGGTTTCAGTTATTACTATTACCAGTGCGAAAACTGCGCCAAAGTCGATTATCCTCCGTCCCAGGCCCAGAAACTTCTGGATTATTCTAAGGACCACGTTTTCTTCTTCGTAGAGGATTGGATCCTCGCTTGGATGGCGACCGGGGACCGTGCGCCCATCCCGGGCATCACCATGCTGCAGAAGCAAATGGTGATAATCATTTTCGAATTTGCTCAGGAACACAACATCGCATCGGAGAATCCGGGATTCAGGGCCTACAAGTTCGGCCCTTACACCGAGAGGATAGACAGAGCCCTTCAGAACCTTTCCGATGACGGATTGATCTATTCGGAAGGCAGGCTGAACACGAACTCTGAAAGGTTTTACCTGACCGATGCCGGAGCGGAGAAAGGCGAACAGCTCCTGAGGAAGCTCACAAAGGAGCAGAGGGAAGATCTCGAAGCTCTCAGGCGGGATTTGCAGCAGTATACCCTTCAGGGCATCGAAACTCGTGTCTACAAGGATTATCCGGAATACACCGACCAGTCCCTTATCTATAAGAGGGTCCTTCACCGTCGGAGAAAATGAATGTCCAGGCCAATCTCAGATATCAGAATTGCCGATGTCGATACCTCTCTGGCATCCGAGGGCGCTCGTGTGCTTAGCATCAAAACGGGAAGCCATTCGTTCCAAACCCCCACCCGCCCATTCACTACAGCGGAGATCACCGCGAAATCGTTCCTGGGTTACAAAGGCGAGATCGTCAACGATATCGCCGCCATACCAATCGATTTCTCCGGAAAGAGGAAAGAGCTCTTTCTCGGCAACAGCAAGGCGATAAGCAAGGCGGAAGCTTCTCTGCGCTCCAATCTAGATGCTGCATACGGGAAACCGGAGTTAGCCGTGTTCCAGATGGACCCCCTCGAGGCCTCGGACATCAAGTCGCTCAAGGTCGCCTTTGATATGCAGAGGGATGCGGAAGGACTTGACATCATCACCCTGCCTGAGACCGGACCCGACATCAAGTCCTTCTCGGAAGCCGTCTCAAAGTGGTGCGAAGGGGCTGAAACAGCCGATAAAGGCGCAGCCGTGCAGCTCTCGCTCAAGGAGGATGTGGAGGTATTCTCTTCCAAGCTCAGCCTGGTTTCCGAGCTTTCCCGCTCCGGTTCGATCCAGGCGATCAACATCAGGTATGAGAGGCCAGAGAAATGCAGGCTGCAGCTTGCGGAACTTTGGAAAGCTCGCGAATCAATCAATGCCATCGTCAATTGCACGCAGTTCAGATCTGCAGGGAGCTCGGTCAGTGTTCCGGGGATTGAATCGAAAGTTCTACTTAGAGATGCTGAAACGGATCTCCTGCAGCATGGATTCGATATGGTCACTCCGGTGAAAAAGACAGTTTCGAGCCGTTTCATAGCGAGAATGAACAATCAGCCTGCTCCCGATTCGCTTGACAAAATCGATCTTTTCAACATGGCAGTTCACGAGGCAGGGGTATCGATAAAAAGCAACGCATGGATGAAGATGGGACATCCGCCTGAATGCCGTTGCAGCGTCTGCCGTGGGCGTGAAAAAGACGCTCTCATCAGTGCATTCTCATACAAGGATAATCGGGAGATCGAAAGGTCGGGAATGAGGTACTTTTCGATTCTCCACAGCCATCAGTCGGACATGAACGAATTGGAGATCCTGCGCCGCTATGCGAAGAGCGAGGGCGCCAAAGAATACAACAACCGGCAGAATGAAAAAATGAAAGAAGTCAAGACTGCCATCGGAAAAGGATTTGAAACATCCTGACTGGGTATGTCTTAGCCGATATGTTTGGACTGATGAAAGAATGAGGGCCCCGTCACCGGAGCCCCGAAGACTTTTACTGCGCGATCATCCGCCTCAGAACGAAGGGCAGGATGCCGCCGTTGGCGATGTACTGGATCTCGATGGGCACGTCGGCGCGGCAGACGGTCTCGAACTTGATCTTTGATCCATCCTTCTTCGTCGCCACGACCTGCACAATCTTCTTGGGCGCCAGGCCCTCCAGGTCGATGTCGAAGGACTCCGTCCCGTCCAGCCCGAGGCCGGCAGCGTTCTCGCCCGCTTTGAACTGCAGGGGGACGATGCCCATGCCGACCAGGTTGGAGCGGTGGATCCTCTCGAAGGACTCGGCGATGACCGCTCTGACCCCGAGCAGGAGCGGGCCCTTGGCGGCCCAGTCGCGGGAGCTCCCCATGCCGTAATCTTTACCCGCGAGCACGATGAGCGGGGTGCCGTCCTTCAGGTACTTCCGGGAGGTCTCGTAGACGAAGTCCACCGAGCCGTCGGGGACGTACTTGGAGTACCCTCCTTCGGTCCCCGGCGCGAGCTGGTTCCGCAGCCTCACGTTGGCGAAGGTTCCCCGCACCATGACCTCGTGGTTGGCCCTCCGCGAGCCGTAGGAGTTGAAGTCCTTCCTCTGCACCCCGAGGGAGATCAGGTACCTCCCGGCCGAGGTGTCCTCGGAGAACTGACCCGCGGGCGAGATGTGGTCGGTGGTGATGGAATCGCCGACCTTCACGAGGCATCTGGCACTGTGCACCGACTCGATCTTCGGGGCGTCGGCGAGGTGCTCGAAGTAGGGCGGGTTGCGGATGTAGGTGGACTTAGGGTCCCATTTGAACAGCGGGGAGTCCGGGACCTCGATGGAGTTCCACAGGTCGGAGCCCTCGTAGATGTTCTTATAGCCGTTCTCGAAGGCCTGCTTGGTCACGTACTCGTCCATGATCTTCTGGACCTCCTCATCGGAGGGCCAGATGTCCCTCATGAAGATCTGCTTCCCGTCCTTGACGGCGAGAGGTTCCTTATCGAGGTCGATGTCGACCCTCCCAGCGATGGCGAAGCAGACCACCAGGGGCGGGGACATCAGGTAGTTGGCCTTCACCAGCGGGTGGATCCTGCCCTCGAAGTTGCGGTTGCTGGAGGCGACAGCCGCTACGGCGAGGTCGTCCTTCTTGATCATCTGGGTAACCTCGTCCGAAAGGGGCCCGGAGTTCCCGATGCAGGTCATGCAGCCGTAGCCGCAGTTCTGGAAGCCCTCGGCGTCGAGGTACTTCTGCAGCCCCGACCTCGTCAGGTAGTCGGTGACCGCCTTGGAGCCGGGCGCAAGGGAGGTCTTGACGTACTTCTTCGGCTTGATCCCGAGCTCGTACGCTTTCTTGGCCACCAGCCCGGCGGCGATCATCACCGAGGGGTTGGCGGTGTTGGTGCAGCTGGTGATGGAGGCGATGGCGACGGAGCCGTCTCCCATTTTCTCGCCGTCTCCCATCCTCTGGGTCTTTACTCCGAGGGCCTGCAGGGTGTCCGCGAACCTCTCCTTCATCTGCGAGATGGGGATGCGGTCCTGCGGCCGCTTGTGGCCGGCCGCCGACGGTTCGACCGTTGAGAGGTCGAGCTCGAGGGTGTCGGAGTATTCGGGGATGTTTTCCGGGTCGTACCAGAGCAGCTGCTCCTTCTCGTACTGCTCCACCGTCTGTACGTGCTCCTCCTTCCGTCCGGTCAGGCGGAGGTAGTCCATGGTCTTCCCGTCGATCGGGCAGTAGCCCATGGTGGCGCCGTACTCCGGAGCCATGTTGGCGATGGTGGAGCGGTCCGAAACGCCCAGGGACTGGTAGCCGGGGCCATAGAACTCCACGAACTTCCCGACCACGCCCTTCTCCCGGAGCATCTGCACCACGGTGAGCACCAGGTCGGTGGCGGTGACGCCCGGGGAGAGTTTTCCCGTGAGCTTGAACCCGACCACGTCGGGCAGCCTCATGTAAGAAGGCTGGCCGACCATGACGGCCTCCGCCTCGATGCCTCCGACCCCCCAGCCGGCGACGCCCAGGCCGTCGACCTGGGTGGTGTGGGAGTCGGTCCCGAAGCAGGAGTCGGGATAGGCGATCTTCCTGCCGTCGACTTCCTTCACGTGCACCAGGGGCGATAGGAACTCGATGTTCACCTGGTGGCAGATCCCGTTCCACGGGGGGACCGCCGTGAAGTTCCGGAAGGACTTCTGCGCCCATTTGAAGAGAGCGTACCGCTCCCGGTTGCGGGAGAAGTCGATCTCTTCATTCCGAATCATCGCGTCGGCGCATCCCGCGACGTCCGTCTGGATGGAATGGTCGATGACCAGGTTGACGGGGATGATGGGGTTGATGGTCTCGGGGTCCTTTCCCATCTTGGCTACGGCCTCCCTCATGCTGGCGAGGTCGGTCACCGCCGCCCCGCCGGTGAGGTCCTGGAGGAGGACCCGCGCGGGGATCCACGGGATGTCCGCGTCGTTCCCCTCCGGGGACCAGGAGCAGACGTTCCTGACGTCGTCGTCGGAGATGGTCTCCCCCCGCTGGCGGAGGACGCCCTCGATGAGCACCCTGATCGAGTAAGGCACCTTCTTCAGGTCCTTAATCACGCCCTTCCTCTCGAGCTCTTTCAGGCTCCAGTAGGTCAGCTCTCCCTCGGGGGTGCTCAATTTTGCGGTGCAGTCGCCGATGCTTTGCAAATAATTCACCGTTCGGCCCATCGGAGCGCGGTATTAAAACAATACACCTGCGGATGCGCCCGCGCAGGGGCAAGTTCGATAAACCATAAGGGAATCCCGCTAGAGCATGAAGACCCTGGTCGCCAAGAACCTCCGGAAGGAGCTGGTGCGGGAACAGTTGGACGTTATCAACAAAGGCACCCCGGTGCTGGTTATTTTCGAGGGCGGGAGCGGGCGCGTGATCTCCAAAGTCATCAACGAAATCGACAGGGTCATGGAGCCCCGCGGAATCAACTACTGGCACTTCGACGTCGATACCCATCCGTCGAAGGCTTTGGCGCGGATGCTGCAGGCCACCCCCGCCAAATCCGAGATCGTCATGTTCGACCGCTCCTGGTATTCGCTGGCGGTGGACCGCTACGAGGGCGAGCCCGAGGAGCTGGAGAAGGCGGTGAAGGACATCAACCGGCTCGAGGAGTACCTGCTGGACAACGGCACCTGCATCATCAAGATCAGGCTGGCGGTCACGGCGCAGATCATGAAGCAGTACGCCGAGGAGTACCGTCCCACCACCGCCATCAGCGGGACCTTCCTGTCGGTCGACCACATCGACCATTACAAGTACTACCGGGTGATGGACGATTTCATTTCCGGGACGGACTCCAAGCGGGCCCCCTGGGACGTGGTGAAGGTCGGGACGCTGCAGGAGACCGTCACCAAGGCCGTGCGCATCCTGATCCAGAGATTCGGGGACGTGCTCGAAGGGAAGATGCTGAAGGTGCCCCACCGCAAGCACGTGTTCAAGGAGATCTATCCCAACCCGCGGAAGGGCCTGGAGCTGGGAGGGGAAGACATCCCCGACGCCGAGCTCAAGAAGAAGATCGAGAAGCTGTCCAAAAAACTGGAGAGCCTGCAGGTGCTGCTGGCCATCTCCGGGAAGACCCTGGTCCTGGGGTTCGAGGGCTGGGACGCCGCCGGCAAGGGCGGGTGCATCAAGCAGATCACCCACGCCCTCAATCCCCGTGGGTACCGCGTGATGCGGGTCGGGAAGCCCAGCGACGAGGACTACGCCCACACTTACCTCTGGAGGTTTGCCCGGAACCTGCCTTCGCCGGGGAGGATCGCCATCTACGACCGCACCTGGTACGGGAGGATGATGGTAGAGCCCATCGAGAAGCTCTGCTCCGAGGAGGAGTACGCCCGCTCGGTGGGAGAGATCAACACCTTCGAGGGGCTGCTGTCGGAGTACGGGGCCATCGTGATCAAGTTCTGGCTGGATATCGACAAGGATACCCAGCTGGAAAGATTCGAGGCGCGGCAGGCCGATCCCCTCAAGTCCTGGAAACTTACCGACGAGGACTGGCGCAACCGCGACAAGTGGGACACCTACGAAGAGTACGTGGACCGGATGATTGCTACCACCAACACCCCGGCGGCGCCGTGGGTGGTGGTGCCTGCAAATAATAAAAAGTACGCCCAGTACTACGTGATGAAGACCGTGGCGGACGCGCTCGAAAAGGTGCTCAGGCACTGATTTTCTGTGCCTCCCGCCGGGGATAGTTCCGGCGGGAAGGAACCTCTTTTTGCCGCCGCCGGCGGCAATTCCGAGGTTCGGAGTTTGCTCCTAAGTGGCGTTAACGGATATTTATTCTTGGTCGGGCACGGCATCGTATTCGCGCCCGGCCGGCCGCCCCGGAGAAGCGGCGAAAGGGCTAGGAGACGAGCAAGGAATGACTACCGGCTCCGGTAAACTCGGCGCCGTTCCGGCGCTTCTGTCTAATTACTACATAGATGTAAGAAATATAAATAATTAATTATGTAATGAATGTAATTTAACTTTCGAGAAGACCTCTGCGGTTCTTTCTGCCGCATATCGGAATCCGAATGACCCAGATTATCAGTTCAGTAACTGATGAATCGTCAATCGACGGAACTGATGTACGTCAGCGTTATATAGCAAGCGTACGATAGCCGATACGATGTCCGACGAACTCAAAGAGAAGATCGCGGGCGAGATCGTTCTCGCGCCGGAGCCGGGCAAGACCATCCGGAAATGGCGCGAGGAGTTCGGGGTTTCCCAATACCAGCTGGCCGATGCCATGGGCGTTTCCCACAGCGTCATCAGCGATTACGAATCGGGCCGGAGGAAGTCGCCGGGGGCGCAGGTCATCTGCCGCATGGTGGATGCCTTCATCGCCCTCGACGACGCCAACGGCGGCGCCGTACAGAGCAAATACATGCCGGACCGCCGCACCGACTGCATTCTGGCGATGGACGAGTTCCCCGAGGGGATCGACGAAGCAGTTTTCATCCGCGCCATCCAGGGAACCAACATCAATCCGGTCAAAACCCCCAAGAAAAGAATCTACGGGTACACCGTGGTCGATTCGCTCAAGGCCATTCTCAGCCTGAGCTCCCAGGATTACCTCAAGATCTACGGCTGGAGCATCGAGAGAGCCCTCATTTTCACAGACGTCCACTACGGACGCTCGCCGATGGTGGCCATCCGCGCCCACCCGCTGACGCCGGCCATGGTCGTGTATCTGAGGCCGGACCGCACCGACCCGCTGGCCATCAAGCTGGCGGAGAAAGAGGGAATCCCGCTGGTCACCACCGATATCACCGTGGAAAAACTCGTCGAGAACATGAACGCACTGAAGGAAGGGAATCGAATTGGAAGGAATAGTGAGCTACGGGGCGTACGTCCCCAAATACAGGATCAAGCCCGAGGAGATCGGGCGCGTGTGGGGCGCCGACGGCGCCGCCCGCGGAAAGGGGCTGATGATCACCCAGAAGTCGGTGCCGTCGCCCGACGAGGACACCGTGACCATCGCCGTGGAAGCGGCCCGCTACATGATGGACCGCGTTCCCGAAGTGAACCCCGCCGACATCGGCGCGGTATATGTGGGATCGGAGAGCCATCCCTACGCGGTCAAGCCGACCGCCTCCATCGTCGCCGAGGCCATCAGGGCCACCCCCGCCATGACCGCCGCCGACCTGGAGTTCGCCTGCAAGGCCGGTACTGCGGGAATCCAGGCGGGTCTGGGTCTTGTGAAATCGGGCCTCGCGAAGTACGCCGTCGCCATCGGCGCCGACACCTCGCAGGGAGCGCCCGGGGACGCCCTCGAGTACTCTGCCGCCGCCGGCGGAGCGGCTTACCTGCTCGGCACCGAGCACGTCATCGCGCAGGTGAACAAGACGCTCTCCTTCACCACCGACACCCCGGACTTCTGGAGGAGGGAGGGCATGATGTACCCCGTGCACGGCGGGAGGTTCTCCGGTGAGCCCGCGTATTTCAGGCACGTGACCTCCGCCGCCAAGATGATGATGGAGGCCATGGGCACCAAGCCCGAGGACTACGATTATGTTGTTCTGCACCAGCCCAACGGGAAGTTCCCGACCAGGGCCGCCAAGATGCTCGGGTTCACCCCCGAGCAGCTCGGGCCCGGGCTGCTCACGCCCGTCATGGGCAACTCCTATTCGGGTGCCGTCCCGCTCGGTCTGGCACATGTGCTCGACCATGCCAAGGAGGGCGACCGCATCCTGGTCACCTCGTACGGCTCGGGAGCGGGCTCCGACGCCTTCGACATCACCGTCACGCCGGAGATCAACACCTACAAGCGGGATAACGCGCCCGACCTCGACAAAATCATGGCGGACCCGATCTACATCGACTACGCCACCTATGCGAAGTTCAAGAACACCATCAAGATGCCGGAGGAGTGAAGATGAGGGAAGTAGCAATCATCGGAGCGGGCTCGACCAAGTTCGGCGAGCTCTGGGGCAAGTCCTTCAGGAGCATCGGCATCGAGGCCGGCGCCAAGGCCATGGCCGACGCCGGGCTCTCCGGGAGCGAGATCGACGGGATCTACTTCGGGAACATGGGGGCGTCCAAGTTCATCAACCAGACCCACACCGACGCCCTGGTCGCGGACTACACCGGCATGGCCACCAGGAACGTCCCCGCCGTGAGGACGGAGTCCGGCGGCGCCAGCGGCGCCGTCGCCTTCCGCCAGGCGGTGATGGCGGTGGCCTCGGGGATGCAGGACGTGGTCATCGTCGGCGGGGCCGAGAAGATGACCGACATGGACGACGATTCCATCAACCGCGTCATGAACTCCACCACCGACGCCGAGTGGGAGGCCGGGATGGGGGTCACCCTCACCTCGATCTACGCCATGATCGCCCGCAGGATGATCCACGAGGGCCTCGCCACCCGCGAGGAGATCGCCTCCTGCGCGGTGAACTCGCACTTCCACGGGGCGCTCAATCCCGAGGCGCAGTTCCGCAAGGCCATCAAGCTGGAGAGCGTGCTCAAGGCCTCCCCGACCTGCGACCCGCTGACGATGTTCGACGGGGCGCCCATCTCCGACGGCGCGAGTGCCGTCATCCTCTGCCCGCTCGACCAGGCCAAGAAGTACACCGACTCCTACGCGAAGGTGGCAGCGGTCGCCCAGGCGAGCGACACCCTCTCGATGACCCAGAGGAACTCCTTCACGTCGTTCGAGGCCACCAAGGTCGCTGCCAAAGCAGCCTATCAGACCGCGGGGATCGAAGCGAAGGACATCGATGTAGCAGAAGTTCACGACGACTACACCGTCGCCGGGGTCATGGCCCTGCAGGACCTCGGGCTCTATGAGAACGGAGGCAAGGCGTTCATGGACGGCAGCACCTATTATGATGCGGGTAAAATTGCAATCAACACCTCCGGCGGCCTCAAGGCCAAGGGCTACCCCATCGGCGCCGCCGGCGTCTCGCAGATCGTCGAGCTCTACCAGCAGCTCACCGGCAAGGCCGAGGGGCGGCAGGTCAAGGACGCCAAGTACGGGCTCGCCCAGTCGGCGGGCGGAACGGGTTCCGCTGTCGCTGTTTCCATCCTGGAGGCGATCTGAATGGTGATGGTATCCGCGAAGGAGTGGCGCGAGATCCCCGGCCGGTACAACCTCGTCGGGACGAAGTGCGGCAAGTGCGGGAGGATCTACTTCCCGTCGAGGGCGTTCTGCCCCTACTGCCGCCGCGCCTCGGTCGGGCAGATGGAGCCCTTCGCCCTCAAGAGGACGGGGGAGATCTACTCCTTCTCCATCATCCACGAGGCCTCCGGGTTCAACGAGAGGCAGATGCCGTACGCCGTCGCCATGGTGAAGAACGACGACGGGGTCTTCATCGAGGCGCAGGTCACCGACATCGACCCCTCGAAGATCGAGATCGGCATGCGCGTGCGCGCGGTCCTCCGGAAACTAGACGAGGACGGGCCCGCCGGCATCATCCACTACGGCTACAAGTTCGTGCCCGAGTGAAACGCCTTAACGGGGGCTCAGGCCCCCTTTTCTTTCAGTATTTATCGGTTACCGCTGATAGGATAGGCGATTTAGTAACACGATTAGAAGCAATCGTGTGTTCAAATGTTAGGCAGAACATTTAAGGTATATTGACAACCGGAACAGAATGAATGTGTGGCCTCCCCCGGCAAGGGGAGGCGGAGTGGTAATAGGCTTCGAAATAAGCCGAATGATTATATTAAAATGCCATATTTATAGCATTCGCTGAATTTTCGCACATGTTCGTAATTTTGGCTATTTACCAGAACAGGTCCGTCCGCAGCTTTCAGCGGTCCGTCTGTGTGGTGAGCGCGGGCTTGGAGGAGGCGTTCTCCTCCTTCCTCTTCTCCGCGTCCATCTTCGCCTTGAGCGCCTCGCCGGCGGCGGCCGCCGTCTTCGATCCCGTGCGGCAGGCCTTGGCGTACAGCGCCATGGCGACGTCGTAATCCTTCCTCACTCCGTCCCCTTCGGCGAACATGTCGCCGGACTTCTTCACGAACTCCGGGTCCTTGATGCGGTCGGAGAAGCCCTGCGAGGACTCGTCGGCGTCCTCGCCTTTCCTCTCAAGATCAATTACAGCGCAGGCGTCGATGTAGTACTCGGTGGCCTTTGCCTTGTCGACGTCCTTGCCGTTCCGCCCGTACCAGGAGTCGTCGCCCAGCTTCATGTAGTGCTTGGAGCGGGAATCCTCGCTGTCGTCGTTCACAACATCGGCCAGGGTGTTGTAGACCGTGTCGACGCCGTCCACCGCCTTGTCCAGAGCCTTGTTGAAGGCGTCCACCGCCTTCCCGAAGATATCGCCCAGTCCCATCTCGTTCCCCCTTTTTTGAAATTGAAAGTTCAAACTAGAATCAATTCGAGGCTTATTGCTTCATCAGGTCGACCGAGGCGACCATCTCGAGGACGCAGTCCTCCGGGCTCACTCCCCTGAAGAGCTCCGCGCCGACGTTCCGCGCCTTCTCCTCCGAGGGATCGAACAGCGAATCGTCCCTCTCCGCGGGCATCCCCGAGAGGTCGAAATCGGAATGACCCAGGATGACGGCGCAGATCTCCTTCCCCCGGGGCCTCATCTTCGCCAGGGCCTTCCCGATCTGCCGCTCGCCGGCGGCGTACATGACCGCCTCCGTCAATATGGTGCGGGAGCGGTTCCGCCCCTCGGCGAACGCCCGCTCCGCGTGCATGACGGCGGACCGGCAGTGGTCCTTCCCGCAGACCATCGAGGGCTCGAGGAGGACGGCCTCCGCCCCCTTGGAGCGGAACCATTGATCGGCCTCATCGAACGAAGCCCCCCTCAGCCCCGCGCAGCAGACCTCCATGCGGGCCCCATCGGCGGCTCACGTTTTAATCCATCGCCCGCGCCCCCGCGCCCGCGGGTGTGCTAGTTCTTAATAAGGGAATGTTATAGGGCGGTCCGATAACAATGAGCGACGAGTGGATAAGGATCTCCGCGCCGGCGACGACCTCCAACATCGGGGCCGGCTTCGACATCTTCGGGCTCGCCATACACGAGCCGGCCGACATCATCGAGGGAAGGAAAATTCCCTCCGGCATGGTGATCAGCGAGATCACCGGGCCCGGCGCCGAGGGCATCCCCACCGACCCCAAGGAGAACTCCGTCACCATCGCCGCCCAGGCGGTGCTGGACGAGATGGGCGCGGACTTCGGCATCGAGGTCAAGATCCACAAGGGCATCCGCCCCTGCTCGGGCATCGGCTCCTCCGGGGCCTCCGCCGCCGGCGGGGCATACCTCGCCTATGTCATGACCGGCGAGAAGATGCCCATGGACAGGCTGATCATGTGCGCCGCCCAGTCGGAGAAGCACACCTCCGGCGCCGTGCACTGCGACAACGTCGCGCCGTGCATCCTGGGAGGATTCACGATCATCCCCTCCTACGAGCCCTTCGAGGTGCTCCGCATCGAGCCCCCGGAGGACCTCGGCCTGGTGGTCACCCTCCCGGACGTGATGGTGGCCACCGCCGACGCGAGGAAGGTCCTCCCCAAGGAGGTGCCCGTGAAGGACCTCGTGTTCCACACCGGCCACGCCTCCGCCATGGTCTACGGGATGATGAAAGGGGATCTCGAGCTGATCGGGAGGTCCGTCCGCGACGCCGTCTTCGAGCCGGCCAGGAAGCACCTCGTGCCCCACCTGGCGGAAGCGGAGAAGGCCGCCGTGGACGCCGGCGCCCTCACCTCCTTCCTCGGAGGGTCGGGGCCCGCCATCATGGCGTTCTACGACCGGAAGAAGGGGGAGGAGCAGGGCCGCCGTATCGCCGATGCCGTAAAGAGGGTGTTCGACGATGCGGGGATGGAAGCGGATGTGTGGGTGACCGTCTGCGGCACCGGATGCAGAAGGATTTGAAATGGTAGCGCACAGAGTTGTTTGCTGGAAATGCGGAACGGAGGTCAAGGACCCTTACGTCAACCTCTGCCCCAAATGCGGAGGCCTGCTGACCATCGATATCGACCTCGGGGCGGCCCGGGCCATCAACCCGGAGGACCTCCGCAAGAGGCCCCTCGGGGTCTGGCGTTATGCCGAGCTGATGCCCGTCAGCGAGGAGCGCAAGGTCTCCATCCAGGAGGGCGGGACGCCCCTCTACAAGACCGAGGCGCTGGGCGCCGAGGTCGGCGTCCCCAACGCCTACGTGAAGTTCGAGGGGCTCAACCCCACCGGCTCCTTCAAGGACCGCGGGATGACCGTCGGCGTCTCGCACGCCAAGGAGCTGAACGCGAAGGTCGTGGGGTGCGCCTCCACCGGGAACACCTCCGCCTCGCTCTCCGCGTACGCCTCGAAAGCGGGCATCAAGTGCGCCGTGTTCCTCCCCTCCGGGAAGGTCGCCATGGGCAAGCTCGCCCAGGCGCTGTTCTTCGGCGCCAAGGTGCTCTCGGTCGACGGGAACTTCGACGACGCGCTCGCCCTGGCCAGGAAGATGGCGGACGAGAAGAAGCTGTACCTGCTCAACTCCATCAACCCCTACCGCCCCGAGGGGCAGAAGTCGGTGATGTTCGAGATCTGGGACCAGCTCGGCTTCCAGGTCCCCGACCGCGTCATCCTCCCCGTGGGCAACGCCGCCAACATCTGGGCGGTGTACAAGGCCTGCACCGAGCTCAAGGCGCTCGGCTGGATCGACCGCATGCCGAAGCTGACCGGGATCCAGGCGGCCGGCGCCGCCCCCGTCGCGAACGCCTTCGCGGAGGGTGCCTCCGAGTTCGTCCCCGTCGGCAACCCCGAGACGATTGCAACTGCCATCAGGATCGGCAACCCGGTCTCCGGGCAGAAGGCCCTCAAGGCCATCTACGACACCAAGGGCTACTGCACCACCGTCTCCGACGAGGAGATCATCCAGGCGCAGCTCCTCCTCGGAAGGAAAGAGGGCATCTGCGTGGAGCCCGCCTCGGCGGCCTCCATCGCCGGGCTCAAGAAGCTCCGCGCCCAGGAGATCATCGAGAAGGATGAGACCGTCGCCTGCATCTGCACCGGCAACGGCCTCAAGGACCCCGACACCATCCTTGCGAACGTGCCGAAGCCCATCCCCTGCAAGAACGACGTCGCCGACGTCGAGCGCATCCTTGCGGAGAACTGAAAAACATATTCCGGGGCATGAGCCCCGGTTTTCCTTTCTTTTCCGGCGTTTCCTGGTCAGAACCCTGACTGAAAAAGTTACAAATTCGGAATGAAATCGTTCCAAAGGCCGAAACTGAGTCCGGGATGCAAGCCCTGGCTTTCTCTATTATTTGATTGACTGCTTAACAGTTAATACCCTGCACCTTGGTTCGTTCATAGATATCGATTTTGACGGAGGGCACTGAGATGGCGGAAGATGCGTTCGCTGAGGCATTGGAGAACAGGGAGAAACTGCCCTGGGTAAAGCGCGGGCTGACGGACAGGTCGTACAAGAAGAAGATCAATCACAACGTCTCAGGAGACAGTGACAACAACTTCGAACTGGCGACCGTAGGCGACGCCCTCCTCAAATTCTCGCTGTCGATGATTCTCCTGGACCGCGTCGATCAATTAACCAAGAAAAGGGAGGTTTACGAGTGCGACAAGAACCTCGTCAAGATCATCGGGAAGCATTACCACATCGCGGACTACATCCTCTACGACAGCGACAACAAAGATATTCTGATGGATTACCGGTGGGACGTCGAAGAGGGGGAGGACCCTCCCCACAAGCACATCGCCACCGCCGTCGAGGGGGCGCTCGGGGGCCTTTACATGGAGCACAAGGACCTTGATGAGATCTTCGCCATCGTGAGGAAATGGATAGATCTCGTCGATACCGAGAACAAGGTCTCGGAGGCCGTCAGGCATCCCGGATATTGACAGTGCCAGATTGAAAAAATTGTAATCAATCAGCAGCTGTCGCCAGGTAAGAATCGACGACTTTCCTCAGGCCCTCTTCGGATTCTTCGCGGGAGCCCGAGTTGTCCACCTTGGACCAATCGTCCGCCAGGGAGAGCATCCTGTCCCTGACCTCTTTGAGCCTCTCGGAGGTCTCGAACGATTCGAGCTCTCCGCCTCTTGCCGCAATTCTCTTCATCGCGACATCGGGGTCGATGTCGATGTAGATCCTCACGTCGGGCTCCGGGAGGACCGCCGACAGGGCCTTGTAAGCGGCATGTGCCAGCGACTCCGAGATGTAGGCGGAGGAGAGGGTGTAGCGCACGACCACGAGGTCGTCGCATCCCTTCATGATGCTCCTCTTCCGGAGCACCGTCGAGAACAGGTTGATGTTGAAGAACACCCCCGTCATGAACCTCGATCCCGGGGAGTCCTTCAGCAGCAGGCGGGCGCACACCCTTCCGCTCCAGCGGGAGCGGTCGGGATGCTCGACGACGGTCACCTTCCTCCCCTGCTCACGGAGAATGTCCGCGATGAACCCCGCGGCCGAGGACTTCCCCGAGCCGTCGATGCCGTCCACCGCGTAGAATGCCATGCCGGAACTAATCCAGATGCCGGATGTTAATAGTTTACCGTGCCCGCGGCTCAGTACATGTCGATCTTCTTCTGCTCCCCGGCCGCCTTCTCGTCCTCCTCGGCGGCCATCTTCTCGAGCATGTAGGCGGTCTCCTCGTCGTCCTCGGGAGGCGGCTCGTCCTGCGGCAGGGGCTCCGTGTAGCCCGACTGCTCCTTCAGGCTCCGGGCCAGGAAGGAGCCGATCTTGGGCAGCGCCGCGAGCTCCTTCTCGTCGGCCCTGGCTATGTCCGCCCTTGTCCGCATCCCGGCGTTGAAGAGGGTCCGCGCCCTCGCCCTTCCCACGCCCTTCAGAGTGACCAGCGGGATGAGCTCCTCCTTCACGCCGTACCGCATCCTGGTGAGCAGGGGGCGGATGGTCTTCGAGGCGTCGGGGTTGAAGATCATCGCCACCTCGTTCATGGCGTAGAGGATCCAGTCGGCGGAGTCCACCCGGGCCCGGATGTCCCCCGGCCCGATCTTCATGGTGTCAGTGATGTACTCTTCGGTCTTCTCGTCGATCCAGAACCGCAGCAGGAGGGCGGTCTTGAGGTCGGACATGTGGTTGTCCCAGGCGATGGCGTCGTCGTCCGTCCCGCACTCGTCCTCGATGCTGCACAGCCAGTCCCCGTCGTACTCGGCGTCGGTGGCCTCCAGCAGCGCCTGGTCGCCCTTCTTCGGGTACATCCCCATCACGTCGGGGGTGCAGGCGACGGCCTGCATGATCTGCAGCTCGTCCGTCTTGTTATCCATTTTAAGAACCGCCTTCTTGAGGATGACGGCGGTCCAGGGGTCGATGTAGAGGTCGGAGGCGCGCTTCCCGAAGGGGAGGATGCGGATGTTGTCGCCGGTTACCTCCACCATGTCCTGCTCCTCGAGGAAGTCTACCACGTTCGAGATGAGCTCCTCGATCCCGTACATCTGGTTGGTGGAGCCGTAGAAGGTCATCTCGAGGAACCGCTTGATGCTCTCCTCCGAATCGGCATCCCCCGTCGCGATAAGACCCAGTATGTGGGAACGCAGGGCGGACTCGTTCCCCAGCTTCGAGGTGATGCGCTCGGTGTCGTGGTTCACGTAGTCGTCCATCAGGTGCTCGTAGTCGTCGTAGGACTTGGCGATGAGCACGGCCTCCCCCCAGGGGTCGTAGCCGGGGCGCCCCGCGCGCCCGCACATCTGCTTGATCTCCATCACCGGGATGGGGACGTTGCCGGCGTTGCTCTCGAAGCGGGTGGTGTCGCGGACGATCACCCTCCGGGCGGGCAGGTTGATGCCGGCCGCCAGGGTGGGGGTGGCGACGATGCACTTGATCCGCCGCCCGCGGAAGCCCTCTTCTACGGAACGTCTCTGAGCATAGCTCAAACCGGCGTGGTGGAAGGCGATCCCGCAGGCCACGCAGTCGGCTAATTTTGTTCCGACGGCGGTGGTCTCGGCGCCCCCCTCGAGCACCCTCCGCTCCGCTTCCGTGATGTTCGAGTTCGTAAGTGCCAGCATGCGCTTGGCGTACTTCGAGGCGACCGATTCGGTGGACCTCCGGGAGTTCACGAAGACCATCACCTGCCCGCCGTCCTCCACGGTCTGCTTGATGAGCCCCCACATCTCGTCCTTCTCGGGGGGCACGGGGAGGGAGGAGGCGTCCTCGAAGACGATCTCGCCGTTGAAGTACACCCCCTCCTTGAGCTTGGTGGGGCGCCAGTCGGATTTCACCAGGTCGGCGTCCAGCCAGCGCGCCAGGTCCTCGGCGTTGGAGACGGTGGCGGAGAGGGCGATGACCTGCAGGGAGGGGTTGCGCATCATGAGCTTGGTCATGGCGACCTCCAAGGTGGGGCCCCTTCCCGGGTCGTGAATCATATGGACTTCATCGGCGATCAGAAGACCCAGACCGTCGAGCCACCGGTTCCCGTGGCGGATCATCGAGTCCGCCTTCTCGGAGGTGGCGATGACGATGTCCGCCCCCGTGACGTCGTCGTCGCGCTCGGGGTCGCCGGTGGCGGCCACCACCCTGATGCCCAGGGAGGAGAACTTCGCGAGGTCGTCCCGCTTCTCGGAGGCCAGCGCCTTCAGGGGGACGACGTACAGCACCCGGGTGTACCTCGTCATGATCATTTTGAGGGCGGGGATGAAGCCGATCAGCGACTTCCCGCTGGCGGTGGGGACGGCGGCCACCAGGTTCCTGCCCGTCAGGGCCTTGGGGATGGCCTCCGCCTGCGGCGGGTACATCTCGTCGAAGCCCTGCTCCCGCAGGAGGTCCTTCACGGCCTGGGGGATGTCGAGCTCGGCGAACTTCATGCAGGCACCCACGGGGACGCCGTTATTAACCGTTTCGCGCTGGGATATAATACACGCGCAGGTGCGCGCTTTTCGTTCGTTTGTATCCTTTTAAATAAGGGGAGCGGATAGCGTCGGGCATGAAGAAGGCATTCTCGCTACTCGCCGCCGCCATCGTTATAGCGTCGGCTGCAGCGGTCCTCCTCTCCGACGATTCCTCAGCGGATGAGTTCACGGACTCCTATCTGAGCCAACTCGATTCGGACGGACGGGCGTTCTACTCGGCCTTAGACAACGACGGTTCGAGCATCACGAGCGATTCGTTCACAGAATCCCAATCGATTGCGGGAGCGTACACGATCACGCTGACCACCACGCTGACGGATGATGATGGAACGCTGACAACCCGCGAGGCAGAATCCCTCCTGGCCGATGCCAGGCAGGCATGGATGGTCCTGAAGCTGACCGACCCGTATGCCTGGCTGACATGGTCCTACGACGACCCGGATGCGGCCGTGTACGATGAGAGCTGCATTACGCTGTCAAGTTCGAGCGCTGGGGCCTATATCATGGTGACCGTGACGGTCTCGTCGACGTACTATGAGGTGTTCACGACCACCTACTCGTCTCCGTCGGCCGCCGTGACCGCGGTCGAGGAAGCGGTGTCCAGCGTCTACAGCGGCCTGAACATCGACAGCGAGTCGGACGTCGACAAGGTCAAGGACATCAACGCCTACCTCTGCGGGAGCGACTATCAGTACGACTCCGACGGCGCCAACCCGTACCGGTCCAGCGTCTACGGTGCCTTCATCGAGTCGGCGAAGTACGACGGGTACTTCACTGTCCTGTGCTCGGGATACAGCCTAGCCTTCAAGGCCCTCTGCGAGGCGGCCGGCGTGTCTTGCATCACGGTCTTCGGGACCGCGGTGCAGTCCTCCTCCAGCGACCTCCATGCCTGGAACGAGGTCTACATCGGCGGCACCGTGTACGCCGTGGATGTTACCTTCAACGCCACGGGGAGCGACGAGACGGCCTACCTGTGCTCCGGGCAGAACACGGCGGTGGACGGGGTGACGTTCGCGCAGTCGCACCAGGCCTTCACCAATCCGTCCGATGCGGGGTCCGGCGAGACGATCGACTTCTGCGGCATGACCCTGCCGTCAAGCTACGTGCTCTCGGAGTCCGGCTACGACTGGCCGACCGAGGAGAGCCTCTCAGACATCCTGATAGACATCGCGCCGTGGATCATGACGGCGATCATCTGCCTGATCCTGGTCTACGTGCTGCTGAACATCGCGAAGAAGGGTGAGTGAATGAAAACGGGAGATGATGAAATGAGGAAAGAAGCCCTCCTCGCCGAAGAGGGAGGAGGCACGAACGCAGAGAGCAAGGACGAGAAGGACCCGGTCCTCTCCGACGTCCCGGTCGAGGAGTGGATCGACAAGCAGACCTTCTCCACCACCAAGGACATCGAGGTCCCCGACAAGATGGCCGACCGGGTCATCGGCCAGGACCGCGCGGTCGAGGTCATGAAGAAGGCCGCCGCCCAGAAGAGGCACATGATGCTCATCGGCGAGCCGGGCACCGGGAAGTCGATGCTGGCCAACTCGATGACGGAGTTCCTCCCCAAGGACGAGCTCCAGGACATCGTGGCCTACGCCAACCCCGAGGACGAGAACGAGCCCCGCATCAGGGTCTTCCCCGTCGGCCGCGGGAAGCAGATCGTCCAGCAGCAGAAGGCGGCCGCCTCCGCCCAGGACAATCAGAAGAGGACGTCGCACATGTACGCCTGCGCGGCGATCATCATCCTCGGCCTCATCGGGACCCTGCTCCTGTCCAACTGGTACGTGCTGTTCATCGCCCTCTTCGCGGTGATGATCATCCTCATCTTCGCGAGGAACCCCATGACCCCCAGGAACGACGTCAGCAACGCCCCCAAGCTGCTGGTCGGCCACGATGCGAACGACAAACCGCCGTTCGTCGATGCCACCGGCACCCACTCCGGTGCCCTCCTGGGCGACGTACTCCACGACCCCTACCAGTCCGGCGGCCTGGGCACTCCCGCCCACAGCAGGCTGGAGGCCGGCGACATCCACCGCGCCAACAAGGGGGTCCTCTTCATCGACGAGATCAACACCCTGAGGATGGAGAGCCAGCAGTCCCTCCTCACCGCCATGCAAGAGCACAAGATGGCAATCACCGGGCAGTCCGAGAGGTCCTCCGGTGCCCTGGTGAAATCGGAGCCCGTGCCCTGTGACTTCGTCCTCGTCTGCGCGGGGAACCTCGACGCCATCAAGGGCATGCACCCCGCCCTCAGGTCGAGGATCCGCGGGTACGGTTACGAGGTCTACATGCGCACCACCATGCCCGACACCGACGAGCACCGCCGGGACATCTGCCGCTTCGTGGCCCAGGAGGTCAGGAAGGACGGCAAGATCCCGCCCTTCGACCGCTACGCCGTCGGCGAGATCATCAAGGAGGCCCAGCGGAGGGCCGGACGCAAGGGCAGGCTCACCCTGAGGTTCAGGGAGCTCGGAGGCCTCATCCGCGCCGCCGGCGACGTCGCCGTCGCCCGCGGGGCCTCGGTCACCACCTTCGACGACGTGGAGGCCTCCAAGATCAACGCGAGGTCCCTGGAGCAGCAGATCGCCGACCGGCAGATCGAGTCCTCCAAGTCCTACCAGCTCTTCAGCACCGAGGGCACCGCCGTCGGCCAGATCAACGGCCTCGCTGCCCTCGACCCGGGCACCGGGATGGCGGAGTACTCCGGCATCATGCTGCCCATCGTGGCCCAGGTCACCCCCGCCGTGCACAAGGACGGCGGCAGGATCATCGCCACCGGGAAGCTCGGCGAGATCGCCAAGGAGGCCGTGGAGAACATCACCGCGGTCATCAAGAAGTTCAGCTCCAAGAACATCGCCGACGTGGACATCCACCTCGAGTACATCGGGACCTACGAGGGCGTCGAGGGCGACTCGGCATCCATCACCATGACCACCGTCATCCTCTCGGCGCTGGAGAACATCCCCATCCGCCAGGACATGGCCATGACCGGCTCCCTCAACGTCCGCGGGAAGGTGCTCCCGGTGGGCGCCGTCACCGCCAAGCTGGAGGCGGCCGCCGCGGCCGGCATCAAGCTGGGCATCATCCCCTACGACAACGTCAAGGACGTGATGATCCGCGCCAAGTACTACAAGACCATCGAGCTCTACGGCGTCCGCACCTACCGCGACGTCGCCGAGCTGGCCTTCGTCGACTGCCCCGCCAAGGAGGAGCTCCTGAAGAGGCTCGACGTGCTCAACCCCGACGGCCCCACCTACGTGAAGGTGCAGCCGCCGGCGGAGATGAAGTACGTGGAGCCCGTGCTCCCCAAGGAGCCCGAGCCCGCCCCTGTCCAGGAGCAGGAGCCGGAGCCCGAGCCCCCGCAGGCCCCCCAGGAGCCCGAGCGGCCGGCCGGGAGCGACCCCACCCCGACCTTCGCCCCCGCCGGGAAAGAGTGAGCCATGGACAGCTTCGACCGGTACTCGCTGGTGATCGGGCGCTTCCAGCCCCTGCACCTGGGGCACATGGACGTCATCCGGAGGGTGGCGGCGGCCTCCGACCACGTGACCGTGGGCATCGGGAGCGCGCAGTACTCCCACCGCCGCGACAACCCCTTCACCGCCGGCGAGCGCTACCTCATGATCGAGCGGGCGCTCGACGCCGAGGGCATCTCCAACTACTCCATCGTGCCGGTGGAGGACCTCAACCGCTACTCCGTCTGGGTCTCCCAGGTGGTGTCGATGTGCCCCCCGTTCCGCACGGTGTACGCCAACAACCCCCTGACCCGCCGCCTCTTCGAGGAGGCCGGGTTCAAGGTGGAGCAGTCCCCGCTGTACAACCGCCAGGAGTTCTCCGGCAAGGAGGTCCGCCGGCGTATGGCCGAGGGCGGGGACTGGAGGTCCCTGGTGCCGGAGGCGGTCGCCGAGGTCATCGACGACATCGACGGCGCCGGAAGGGTGCGCGACATCTACGGCACCGACGAGGAGGCCTGAATGGACGCCGTCCGCCGCCTGGCGGAGGTCTGCGCCCGCAGGGGCCTGAAGGTGTCCGCGGCGGAGTCCTGCACGGGCGGGATGATCGGCGCCGCCATCACCGGGATGCCGGGCAGCTCGTCGTTCTTCCTGGGCTCCGCCGTCGTTTATGCGAACGAGGCCAAGGAGGACCTCCTGAAGGTCCCCCGCGGCATCCTCTTCGAGTACGGGGCGGTCAGCGAGCAGACCGCCAAGCAGATGGCCCGCGGGGCGCTGGCACTTTACCATTCCGACGTCGCCGTCTCGGTCACCGGCATCGCCGGCCCGGGCGGGGCGACGGACACCAAGCCCGTCGGGCTCGTCTACATCGCGACTTTCGACGGCAGCAAGGCCGTCGCCAAGAAGTTCGTCTTTAAGGGCGACCGGGAGGTCGTCCGCGAGCAGGCCGCGGAAGAGGCCCTCAGCATGCTCATCGAAGCCTGCGAGGGGCTCGCATGAGCACCCGCTACGACCGCCAGCTCCCTCTCGTCGGGGAGGACGGGCAGGAGAAGCTGGCACATGCCAAGATCGGCATCGCCGGCTGCGGCGGGCTGGGCACCTCCGCGGTGACCGCATTAGCATCCGCGGGCGTGGGGGAGCTGGTCCTCGCGGACCCCGACACCCCCGACATCACCAACTTCAACCGCCAGTACGTCTACCGCCCGACGGACACCGAGACCCCCAAGGCCGAGCTCCTGCGGAGCTGGGCGGAGGAGGTCAACCCCGACTGCCGGGTCGAGGACTATGTGGGCGCGGTCTCCGAGAGCAGCGCGGGCTTCGTCTTCTCCGGCTGCGACATGATCCTCGACTGCCTGGACAGCGTCACCGCGAGGCGCGCCCTGAACCGCTGGTGCGTGGGCGCCGGGATGACCCTGGTGCACGCCGGGGTGACGGGCTTCACCGGCCAGGTGACCGTGGTGGTCCCCGGGAAGACGCCTTGTCTGGAGTGCCTCTACGGGCACGTCAGGGAGACCACGGAGCACACCCCGTCCATCGGGGCGGCGGTGGCGACGGTGGGCTCGATTGAGGCGGCTCAGGCCATCATCCTGGTGACCGGGAAGGGAGAGCCGCTCGTCGGGAAGATGCTCACCATCGATCTGTCTAATTCTTCATCCGAGGTCGTCGAGGTCTACAAGAATCCCGACTGCCCCGTGTGCGGCCGGCTGTCTCACTGAACTATCAGTCTGGCACTGTCAATATTGATGTAGAAGGTCCGGGCCGGGAGGGCCCGGTAAAGGGTTTCACTCTTCCTTCTTCTTCTTGATGGCCCCGAACGCCTGCCCTGCGGTGGAGCAGAGGGCGATGATGGAGCCGACCAGGACGATCCAGGCGCCGGCGCCGATGGTCTCCTCGTTTTCAAGGTTGTCGTTGACCCAGGAGATGCAGAGGATCGCGAGGATCAGCGCGATGAGGGACACGACGAAGACAATGAGGGGCAGGGCCGCATCGATCTTGGCCGAGGTGCTGGGGATGAGGATGGAGATGAACTCGAGGATGAGCACGATCACCGCGAGGATGGTGATGATCATCGGGATCATCTTCTGCCAGTCTTCGGTCACGCTGTCGGGGAAGTCGAACAGGTTGAGACCGGTTATGCTCTCTCCTTCCGCATCAAGCCAGGTCACGAAGATGGCCGTCAGCATCATGATGATGCCGATGAGGGCAATCGTTCCCATGAACTCCTTGTTCTTTATGAGGTCTGCAGATGCCATTTTCAAGCCTCCATCTTCTTGAGAGAGTCGTACACCTGGCCGATGTTGCACAGGATGCAGATCACGGCACCGAGGATCGCCGCCCAGACGCCGGCGCCGGCCTTGAAGTCGTCTCCGTAGCCCAGGTCTTCCAGGTCGCCGAATATGTCCCAGCCCATGAAGAGGGCCGCAACGATGATGATAACGATACCGAAGATAAGGTTGATAAGGGGAAGGTAAGTCCTGATGGACTTAGAAGCCTCGGGCACGGCGATGCTCACCATCTCGAGGATGAGCATGATGAGCCCGAGCGCGAACACGATGTATCCTGCGCTGGTGTGCCAGTCGGAATAATCAGTCGATGCGATGCTGTCCACCTGATCAGCGAAATCGGACAGCTGGGTGCCGCTCACGGTCAAATCAATAGTGTCGATCGTGGCACCAATCCACGCCATGAACACCGACTCTACAATCAGCATGATGCCGAGAATAGCGATGATGCCCACCAAACGGGAATCAACTTTGGTTTCCATTCATTATCACTTTCTCCCTCCCTTCAGAGAGGTTATTGTAAAGATGGCGTCTGGATAATTTATCGATTGTGTAATTAATCGCTAAGAATTTTTGACAAAAAACTCGGCATTTGGGAAGCTCGAGATGCTGTCATTCAGGATTCTGTGCTGTTGTCCGGGCACTGCGGACAATCACACTTGTCTTGAATCGTGATAGGAAAAGTTCCCGGGCCGGGAGGGCCCGGTTAAAAGGTTTCAGTCCTTCTTCTTCAGGATGGCGAAAGCCTGTCCCGCGGTGAAGCAGAGGCAGAGGATCTCGCCGAGCAGAGCAGCCCAGGCGCCGCCGCCCATCTGAGCGCTTTCGATATCGTCGAAGACGTCCCAGGTGGCGAAGCAGATCGTCAGGATGATGGCGATGAGCGAGAAGAGGAAGACGATGAGAGGCATGGAAGCCTCAATCTTCTGCGACATGTTGGGCACGAGGATCGAGACGAACTCGAGGATCAGCATGATGACCCCGAGAATCGTGATGATCAGCGGGATGTTCTTCTGCCAGCCGTCGTAGGTGTCGCTGTCGGTGCTGTAGAGGTCAACTCCGGTCATGGAGTCGTCCGCGAAGCTAACCCACGATGAACTTGAAGAGAGGTCAATGTCAATCCAGGTCATCAGGACTGCGAAGACCATCAGGATGATGCTCATCAGCGCGATGGTTCCGGTCGCCTTGTTGATTCCGATTTCGAGCTTTGCCATTTTCAAGCCTCCTTCTTCTTGTAGGTCGCGAAGACCTGTCCAGCGTTGCCGCAGATCCCGATGAGGGCTCCGATGAGAGCAACCCAGACTCCGGCACCGGCCTTGTACACGTCCTCGCCGAGGGGCTGGTAGTCAAAGAGGTCCCAGACGGCGAAGCAGATGCAGACGATGAGGATGATGAGTCCGAAGATGAAGTTGATCGTAGGCATGACGGCCTCGATCTTCTTGGACTTCTCAGGCATGAGAATGGAGATAAGTTCCAGAATCAGCATGATGAGTCCGAGGATGAATACGATCATCGGAACGTTCTGCTGCCAGTCATCATAATCGCTGTCGCTGACGAGGTCTCCAACCTGGAATCCGCTGTAGCCACTGTAGGTGTCGATAACGGATACCCAGTTCATGTAGATCGCAGCGACGATCATCATGATGCCCAGAATCGCGAAAATCCCGATAATACGGGAATCGATTTTGGTTTCCATTTGGTATCACTTCCATCCCTCCCTATGAGAGGTTAGCCTGTAATTGCCTTATCAATATTAAATGTAATTCTATAAACACTCGATTTGTACATTCGAATTCTTACATAAACCATTTTTATCTACACATTTTTACAAAATGCGCCTTTGGAAAACCCGTCCTCTCCGTTGACCCATTTATGCAGATTTCGGTCCTCCGCTCCTGTGGGTCTCGCCCGGACTGTTAAGATAAATAGGTCGGAGCCGATGGGCGGCGCATGAAGAAGATCATGACCGGCAAGGTCAAAGAGGTCTACGAGGTCGACGACGACACCCTCGAGTTCGCCTACACCGACCACATCTCGGTTTTCGACAAGATCATCCCCTCCATGGTGCCCCACAAGGGCGAGACCCTCTGCCGCACCGCGAAGTACTGGTTCAGGATCCTCAACGAGCACGGTATCCTCAACCACTACATCTCCGAGCCCGCCAAGGATCGCATGGACGTCAAGCGCGTCAGGG
Organism: Methanomethylophilus sp.; assembly: GCA_050944195.1. Taxonomy (GTDB): domain Archaea; phylum Thermoplasmatota; class Thermoplasmata; order Methanomassiliicoccales; family Methanomethylophilaceae; genus Methanomethylophilus. The sequence goes on from JBMNQO010000010.1 coordinate 27,365, forward strand.
TCATCAGGGACTACTCCCAGATCAACAGCCAGACCACCAACTACCTGATCCCCCTGGAGATCATCTGCCGCCACTACGCGGCCGGCTCCCTGATGGACAGGGTCAAAGCTGGCAAGATCAAGGCCGAGGACCTCGGGTTCCCCAAGGGCCACGAGGTGAAGTACGGCGAGAAGCTCCCCCGCCCCTACGTCGAGGCGACCACCAAGCTGGAGGCCACCGACCGCAACCTCACCACCGAGGAGGCCAAGGAGATGGCCGGGCTGACCGACGCCGAGTACGACGAGATCGTCGCCACCACCCTGCTCATCGACGCCCTCATCGACAAGGAGGCCGCCAAGAGGGGCCTCATCCACTGCGACGGGAAGAAGGAGTACGGCTACGACAAGCAGCGCCGGCTGATGGTCGTCGACACCTTCGGGACCCTCGACGAGGACCGCTGGTGGGACGCCGAGGAGTACGCCAAAGGCAACATCGTCGAGCTCTCCAAGGAGTTCGTCAGGCAGTACTACCGCGAGACCGGCTACCACAAGGCGCTGTACGACGCGAGGGAGAAGGGCCTCCCGGAGCCCGACATCCCCGCCCTCCCGCAGGACATCATCGACCGCGTGAGCAAGCTCTACGTCGACATGTACGAGCGTATCACCGGCGAGAAGTTCTGATAAAGAGCCAGATAAACAAATTCATTGCCGGCGGGGAATCCCCGCCGGCCTCTTTTCATTGAAGTTTCAATAAAGAAAATCAGTTCTTCGGGCGGTTGGCCTTGGCGGTAAGGTGGTCGATCTCGATCTCCCACACGCAGGCGCCCTTCAGCCCCGAGGAGATGTGGTCCTCGTACACGCTCTCGCAGCCGGGCGAGAACCTCTCGCAGATCATCTCGAAGCCCTTCCGCTGGTCGGCGCACTTCCTGACGGTGCCGAAGGCCACCGCGCTCTCGAAGCGGTCGGTGAAGGCCTCCGGGACCACCTGGGTCCGCGAGACCACGGTGAAGCAGACATTGGCCCCGTCGCTGAGGCAGGAGTTCAGCAGGCTGTCCGCCGCGTTGGTGTGATGGAAGTAGATCTTCCCGTCCCTGTAGACGTGATTGACGGTGACGCCGTACGGCCAGCCGTCCTGGGTCTGGGTCGCGATGACCCCGCAGGAGGACTTCGCGAGGATCTCCTCGGCGTCTTTCTTGGAAAGCTCCCGGCTCATCACCCTCATGGGCTTGTCGTGCTTCAGGACGTTGGAGGCCGCCGCGGGCTTCTGCTCGGGCGCCGTCGCGCTCTTCTTGAAGAATGCCATGACCCAGAATCGTCGGCATCCGTCATAATGCCTTGCTCAGCGGATGACCACGAAGGTGCGGAGCTTCCCGGCGGGGCAGTCGGCCTTCTCGCCCATCTCCTCGATGGTGACCTTGCTGCCGTCGTCGATGCCGGCGGGGTTGCATTCCTTGTAATGCTCGCACCCGATCCTCCCGCAGTCCGCCGCCTTGAAGCTGACGGTGGCCCCGTCCATGGCGTACTTGGTCTCCACCGACGCCTTCCGCGGGACCCGCTCGACCTCGACCACCTGCACCCGCTCCCCGGTGAGGGGGCAGTCGTGCACCGGCCTCCGGACCTTCTTGACGCGGTACTCCGCGCCCTTCTCCAGGTTCAGGCAGATGTCCTTGATCTTGCATTCGCGGCATTCCAGCTCGGGGCCGACGTAGATGAAGCGCCGTCCCTCCTCGGCCATCTCCGTGCTGACGAGAGTGAGAAGTATCATGCGGATCCCTCAGATGACCCCGGTGGTGCGGGCGATCTCCTCGGCGCGGTTGCGGGTGATGCCCTCCTCGCCGAAGATGGTGTAGCGGTCCTTCCGGACGCTGGGCGCTTTCACTACGGCCTCGATGCATTCGTCGGGGGTGAGGCCGATGCCGGCCGCGGTGGTCGGGGCCCCGATGCTCTTCAGGGCGTCCCTGATCCTCTTCCAGTCCCCGCCCTGCAGGCAGGTCATCATGATGCACCCGACGCCGGTCTGCTCCCCGTGCAGCGCCCGCCCGGGGTAGAGCAGGTCGATGGCGTGGGAGAACATGTGCTCCGAGCCGCTGGTCGGGCGGGAGGTCCCGGCGATGCACATCGAGACGCCCGAGGCGATGACCGGCTTGAGCACCAGCCAGACGCTCTCCTCCAGCCCCGGTTTTATGCGGTCGGCGTCGTTCAGGAGGGACTCGGCGGCGTAGTTGGCGAGGGCGTAGGCGGAGTTGCTGAACTCCTCGCCCTTGACCTTCCGCCCGAGGTCCCAGTCGGTGAGCGCGGTCTTGTTGGAGATGACGTCGGCGCAGCCCGAGGCGAGGTAGCGGTAGGGCGCCTTGACCAGGACCCCGGTGTCGGCGATGACCGCGATGGGCGGCTCCGCCTTCACGGTGAGGGGGTTCCCGGTGTCGTCCTTCATCGAGGCGCGGTCGGAGCAGACCCCGTCGTGGGCGATGGAGGTGGGGATGCTGATGAAGGGTATCCTCAGCTCCTTGGAGACCATCTTGGCGGTGTCGATCTTGCTGCCGCCCCCGACGGCCAGCACGAAGGTCGCGCGGACCTCCCTGGCGGCCTCCTCGGCCTTGTCGATGTTGGCGCGGTCGCAGCCCCCGGTGAAGACGGGGATGGCGTTGTACTTCTCCGAGACGTTGTCCTCCACCATCTTGCCGGCCGCTTTGTAGGTCTTCTCGCCGGTGATGATGATGCCGTCCTCGCCGAACAGCAGCGAATCGCAGATGTCGGAGGTCTGGCCGAGGACGCCGTGCCCGAAGACGGTGGTCCTCGGGAAGCTCATCGACTTGACCTTGGTGAATTCCTCCGTGCTGTCGCCTCCCTTGTCTTTGTTGGCTATGGGATGAAACTATAAAAGGCGTTTATCGATTGGATATGCATGCGCGCCCTGATTCTCTGCGGAAGCGGCCGGCGGGACGGGTTCACCGCCGCCATGTGCTCCGGGGCGGAGCGCTCCCTGGAGCGGAAAGGATGGGACGTCTCCGTCTTCTTCCCGGCGGAGATGGAGATCTCCCACTGCGACTCCTGCGGGGGATGCTTCCAGGGCGGCGAATGCGTCAAGCTCGACGCGATGGGCGAGGTCTACGTCGCCTTCTCCGGATCTGATCTGATGGTCCTCGCCACCCCCGTCCATTTCAGCGGGGAATCGTCCGCCATCAAGCAGGCGATCGACCGCTTCGACTGGGTCTGGCACAATGATGATTTCCCGCATCCTAAGTATGCTGTAGGTCTGCTCTGCGGGGGCGCGGAGCATCCGGAGTTCTCCCATGCCCTCGGGGTGCTGAGGGCGTTCTCGAAGGCCGCCCGCATGGAGTGGGCGGGCGAGCTCTGCCTCGGGGGGACCGATAACGGGAAGCCCGGAGATTATGAGGAGAAGGCCTGCGCCTTCATCGATTCCCTCAATCTCTGATTCCCAGCACGTCGGTGAGGACGTCGTCGGTCAGGCGGCGCTGTCCGGGCACGTAGGAGACGATCGAGGCCTTCGCGGAGGCGTCGTCCCAGAAGCCGCCCGGCATGCATCCATCAAGGTCGGCCACCATGACCTTCCGGTACCCGATCCCGGCGAGGCGGATGACCGCCCCCAGCGGGTCCTTCTCCCGGCCGAGGGCCTTCCCCTTGCGGATCTCGACGAGCGGGATGCAGTCGTCGGAGATCTCGACGGCCTCCTTCAGGACGTCCTCCGATTCGATCCCGTAGACGGGGATGACAAGCTTCGCGAGCCCCGGCAGGAAGGCGTCGAGGATGTCGTCCGTCCTCTCGATGGTCTCGATGAGCCAGACGGAGTTCCCGGGGACCTTGCAGAGCTCCACGAAGCGGGGGCTGAACCTCCTCCCGTTCAGGCTCTCCGCGTCGGCGAGGACGACCGTCCCGCGCCGCTGGCGGGGCTTGATGGCGTCGACCGTCTCGATCCTGACCGGTTCCGGCACCGAGATCCTCTCCCCCAGGACGGGGGCCCCGGCGCAGAGCCTCTGGCCGGAGATGACGCCGTACAGAAGGGGGTAATCCATGCCGGCGGTCACGCACCGGCGCGTTAAAGGGTTTTCGCGGGAGGCCCGCCGGCAATCGGCGAAAGGGCCGGGCCCCCCGCTCAGGGGTTCGTCTCACTCCTTGTAGACCTCGACGAACTGCCAGATGGCGAAGATCAGGGTGATGATCGCGCCGACGAGGGCGGTCCAGCACCCGGCACCGACATCCGCGTAGTCGTCGAAGAGGTCCCAGCCGGGGTAGGCGCAGCAGAGGATCAGGGCGACCAGGGAGAAGAGGACCGAGAGGATGGTGAGGACCTCGTCGGCGGTCTTGTTGCCCTTGGTGCAGTAGGTAGCCAGCTCGCAGATCAGGGCGAGGATGGCCATCGCGAAGACGGCGATGCCCGCGCTCGTCTGCCAGTCGTCGAACCCGAAGTCGGAGAGGAAGTCGCCGAGGTCGTCGTTCCCGAGGTCCCAGCCGCTGTATGAGTCGTCGAGGCTGTACAGCGTTTCGACGACGCTGCTGACGTCCATCTCGGCCCAGCTCACGAACACTCCGATGAGGGAGATCAGGGCACCGAGAGCCGCGATGCCCGCGAGGATTTTCTTATCTACGGTGTAGTTTGCCATTGTAAATCCCTTTCCTTTACAGGATTGGATAATGAATCAGTGTAACGAATATTTAAAATTGTTTAGTCAATAAATGATTAAAAATATGAATAAATCAAATGCTGGCACATTGGCGTATGTATCAAATTGGTAATTGATGTTTCAAAACAGGACACTTTGTGACTTCAATTTAAAGGATAAGAAGGATAAAGTAATTGTTAACCCCAAAATTATCACAGAATCGGGTTTTGTCAATCAATCCTTCCCGTCGGCCGGGCGGGTGAAGGCGAGGTACGCCTCCCAGATGCCGAAGGCGGTCATGATGACCGCGCCCGCGAGGGCCGTCCAGACCCCGATGCCGGCGCCGCAGCCGCTGTAGACCTGCATGTAGCTCCCGGAGGGGACCCCGATGTCGCCGCCGAGCAGGCCCCAGCTGGCGAAGACGGCGGCCAGGATGATCCCCAGCACGCCCAGGAAGGCGGCCGTCGAGGTGACCACGGAGTCCACCGGGCGGGAGAGCTTGGTCCCCGCCGCCTTGTAGAGCTCCAGGAGGAAGCCGATGATGCCGAAGGCGAGCATGAAAGCGGGGATCTGCATGCAGAAGCTCCCGGCCTTCTCCGCCGTCCCGTCCGCGTAGGAGTACAGGTCGGGGCTGTCGGCGGAGAGCTCCCAGCCGGTGTAGCCCACTCCGCTGATCCAGGTCAGGAAGACCCCGGCCGCCATCAGCAGGCCCCCGAAGGCGCCGGCGAACGCGAGGTTCTTGGAGAAAGTGCTCTCGGCCATCTCTTATCGCACCGCGGACCGCGGACTGTTTACTTAAATCTGCGGAAATTGTGAACGGGAACGGTCCCCGTTTGTTTTCGTCACACACCGAAACCGCGTCGGATGCATTCCTTAATAAGCGGTGCCAATGTTGGGAAACCCAGGAGGAAATAACCATGGCAGTCTATTACAAATGCGAGAAATGCGGAGAGGTCTTCGAGAAGGCCTACACCGGCAAATGCGACTGCGGGCCCGTCTGCTGCGGGCAGAAGACCACCAAGCTGGAGGCCCAGACCGCGGCCCCCGACGAGAACAAGCACGTCCCCTACTACGAGAGGCAGGACGGAGGCGTCCTCGTCAAGGTCGGCAAGTCCGCCACCCACCCCATGGAGCCCGACCACTTCATCACCTTCATCGCGATCGAGGCCGACGGCGTCTACATGAGGAAGAACCTCAAGCCCGGCGACAAGCCCGAGGCGTTCTTCAAGACCGACGCCAAGGACATCACCGCCTACGAGTACTGCAACAAGCACGGGCTCTGGACCTACAAGGAGTGAATTTCCTTACCGGGGCGGAAGCCCCGGCGAAAACATCTTCCATCCCGTTTTTTCCGTCCTTTTTTCCGCTCTTTATAAATCGGGCCAACGCATGCTGCGTTACGGGGAACCATCATGGCAGAGGATCCGAAGGCCACCGCCAGGCACAAATCGCTGGCCAAGGCCCGCGAGGACGAGGTCGAGGCCAAGAAGAACAAGCTCGAGAACGAGAAGATGGCGCTGCGCGCCTACAAGGAGCAGCGCGCCGCCGAGCTGAGGAAGGTCCCGAAGGAGGACCGCGCCGCCGAGAAGGCCAAGACCAGGGAGGAGATCGCCAAGCGGAAGGAGCTCATCGCGAAGTACCGCGACGAGTACAGGCAGGCCGCCCGCGAGCTCTCCGACTACAAGAAGGCCAAGAAGCGCGAGGAGCGCGAGGCGGAAGCGGCGAAGAAGTCCGAGAAGAAGGACTGAAATCCCGTCCTATCCGCATGAGGGATGTGCCAGCATCCCCTTTCCAAACGTTTCCGGGGCCTATATGCCCCCTTACTTCATTATAACGTGCGTGCGAGCGTTTTTATATGACGTTTCGCTGGGCTTATCCACCGTTGAGAGGATTCAAAATGATCTTCGCTGTCATCCCCGCCGCACTTCTTCTTTGAGCGACCAGACGACAGTATGACGGTTTGGTGGTTTTTAGATGACTCAACAAACCAGTGAAAGCGCTAAGGGATTGGAAGACATGTTCGCAGTCAGCCAGTACAACCAGCTTGCGCTCTCTGGTGTGGGACCCATCAAAGATGTGAAGATCTTCGATACCACGCTGAGGGACGGCGAGCAGGCACCCGGGATCGCGCTGAACCCGGACGACAAGGTGCGCATCGCGCAGGCCCTCGACGACCTCGGCACGGACATCATCGAGGCGGGCTTCGCCGCCTCCTCCGACATCGAGCGGGACATCCTGAAGCAGATCGGGAAGCTGAAGCTGAACGCCCGCGTATGCAGCCTGGCCCGGAGCGTGAAGAAGGACATCGACGCCGTCATCGACGCCGACCTGGACTACGTCCACACCTTCATTGCGACCTCCGACCTGCACATGAAGTACAAGCTGAAGATGACCCCCGAGGAGGTCAAGGCCCGGGCTGTGGAGACCGTGGAGTACGCCCGCGAGCACGGGCTGGACGTCATGTTCTCCTGCGAGGACGCCACCCGCACCAGGATGGACTTCATGAAGGACATCCTGCTGGCTGTTCAGGACGCCGGCGCGGAGAGCGCCAACATCCCCGACACCGTCGGGGTCATCATCCCGCGCGCCTACGGCGCCATGATCAAGGAGCTGCACGACACCCTCAAGATCCCGATCTCGGTGCACTGCCACAACGACATGGGCCTGGCCCTGGCCAACTCGCTGGCCGCCGTGGAGAACGGCGCCACCATCGTGCAGGGCTGCCTGAACGGCATCGGCGAGCGCACCGGCAACGTGGCGCTGGAGGAGGTCGCCGTCAACCTGTACGCCAACTACGGCGTCAAGACCTACGACCTTTCCAAGATCGCCGCCACCTCCGCCCTGGTCGAGCGGATCACCGGCTTCCGGCTGGCCGCCAACAAGCCCATCGTCGGCTACAACGCCTTCGCCCACGAGGCCGGCATCCACGTGCACGGCGTCATGGCCAACTCCCTGACCTACGAGCCCTTCAAGCCCGAGGTCGTCGGGGCCAAGAGGCACATCGTGGTCGGCAAGCTGTCCGGCTCGCACGCCGTGGAAGGGAAGCTGGAGGAGATGAACATCAAGTTCCCCCAGGAGCACATGCCCGAGCTGATGGAGGCCGTCAAGAAGATGTCGATGACCGGCAAGGTCGTCACCGACGCGGAGCTGGAGGCCCTGGCCGAGGACATCATGTTCAAGAAGACCGTCGAGAAGCGCGAGTGCACCCTCGACGAGCTGACGGTGGTCACCGGCAGGACGACCACCCCGACCGCCACCGTGAAGATTACCCGCACCGACGGGAAGTCGGTGACCGTGGCGGAGACCGGCGTCGGGCCGGTCAACGCGGCCGTCAACGCCATCAGGAAGGCCATCAACCCCGATATGACTATGGAGGAGTACAGGCTGTCCGCCATCACCGGGAAGTCCGACTCGATGTGCGAGGTGTCGGTCACGATGAAGAACGTTCAGAACGACGGTGAGATGTCCTTCGGCCGGGCCGTGGGCAACGACATCGTCGAGACCTCGGTGGACGCCACCATGGCGGCCATCAACAGGGACTTCTCGCGCGTCAAGCGCGCGAGGGACCCGGAATCGAAGGGATGCTGATATGGGGAAGACGATAGCGGAGAAGATCCTGTCCGCCCATTCGGGGACGGACGCGAAGGCGGGCCAGATAGTGGTGGCCAACGTGGACTACGTGATGGTCAACGACGTCACCGGGCCCATCGCCTTCAGGAAGTTCGAGGAGATCAACGAGGCCAGGAAACCTGAGGAGCGGAAGATGTTCAAGGACCGCATGGTCCTCATCCCCGACCACTACGTCCCCAACAAGGACGTCCCCTCCGCCATCCAGGCGAAGGAGATGAGGGACTTCGCGGCCAAGTACGACCTCCCCAACTACTTCGAGATCACCGAGGGCGGCGTCTGCCACCAGCTGATGGTCGAGAAGGGCTTCGCGGCGCCCGGGCGGCTGATCGTCGGCGCCGACTCCCATACCTGCACCTACGGCGCGGTCAACGCGCTCTCCACCGGCATCGGCTCCACCGAGGCCGGGGTGGTGTTCGCCACCGGCAAGCTGTGGTTCAAGGTGCCGGAATCGATCAAGGTCGAGCTGACCGGGAAATTCAAAAAATACGTCGGCGGCAAGGACCTGATCCTCAAGATCATCAACGACATCGGCGTGGACGGCGCCACCTACAAGGCCTTCGAGTTTTGCGGGCCGGGCGTGGCCAACATGAGCGTCCCCGACCGCCTGGCGGTGTCCAACATGGCCATCGAGGCGGGCGGCAAGGCCGGCATCTTCCCGTGCGACGACCGCACCCGCGAGTACATCAAAAATGATGTGCGCGGGGAGTACGAGCCCGTCGAGGCCGACCCCGACGCGCAGTACTGCATGACGCTGAAGTACGACCTCTCCCAGATCGAGAGCATGGTGGCCTACCCCCACCTGCCCGGCAACGGACACCTGGCGAAGGAGTCCGGCGTGAAGATCGACCAGGCCTACCTGGGGAGCTGCACCAACGGGAGGATCGAGGACATGCGGGCCGCGGCGGCCATCCTGAAGGGGAGGCACGTGGCCAAGGGCGTGAGGATGATCGTCGTCCCCGCCACCCAGCGGGTCTACCGGCAGATGCTCGAGGAGCACCTGACCGAGGTCTTCATCGACGCCGGCGCCTACGTCGCCGGCCCGACCTGCGGCGCCTGCCTGGGAGGGTACATGGGCATCCTCGCCCCCGGCGAGAAGGCGGTGTCCAGCACCAACAGGAACTTCATCGGGAGGATGGGCGACAAGGCCTCCGAGGTCTACCTGGCGGGCCCCGAGACGGTGGCCGCCTCGGCGGTTGCCGGGAAGATCATCGCCCCCGAGCAGCTGGAGGCGATGCAATGACCCAGAAGACCGTGGAAGGAAAAGTTTGGAGGTTCGGCGACAACGTCGACACCGACCAGATCATCCCCGCCGAGAGGCTGGTGGTGACCAACCTCGACCACCTGAACGACTTCATCTTCGAGAAGGTGAGGCCGGGCTTCGCCGGGCAGGTGAAGAAGGGCGATATCCTGGTGGCCGGCAAGAACTTCGGCTGCGGGTCGTCCCGCGAGCACGCTCCCCTGTCCCTCATGGAGGCCGGGTTCAGCTGCATAGTCGCCGAGTCGTTCGCGCGCATCTTCTACCGCAACTCGATGAACATCGGGCTGCTGCTGGTGGAGTGCAAGACGGACATCAAGGAGGGCGACACCGTGAAGGTGTCCATCGCCGACGGGAAGGTCACCGACGAGACCAGCGGGAAGGAGTGGGGCTTCGAGAAGTACCCGGAGTTCATCCAGAAGCTGATCGACGCCGGCGGGCTGGTCAACCTCGTCAAGGAGGGCAAGTTCTGATGAAGCATTTCGCAATCGTTCCGGGAGACGGCATCGGGCCCGAGGTCATCAGGGTCGGGACCGACTGCCTCGAAGCACTGTGCCAGATATCATCCTTCGATTTCGACGGGGAGGTCTTCCCCATCGGCGGGGAGAGGTACCTGAAGACCGGCGAGCTGCTCACCGAGCAGGACATCGCCGACCTCAAGAAGAAGGACGCCATCTACTTCGGCGCCATCGGCGACCCGCGCATCAAGCCCGGGATCCTGGAAGGCGGGATCCTGCTGAAGATGAGGGCGGTCTTCGACGAGTACATCAACCTCCGCCCGGTGACCTCCTGGTTCCCGTACGTCCCCCTCAAGAAGGAGGTGCCCTTCGACATCCACTTCCTCCGGGAGAACACCGAGGACTTCTACATGGGCCTCGGCGCCAAGCTGAACAAGGAGAACAACTACGAGGCGAAGCTCGGCGTGGAGAGGGTGTCCTACGACGTGGACTTCGAAGTCCGCGCCCGCCCCACCGTCGACGACGACTACAGCATCGAGATAGGCATGCTGTCCAGGAGGGGCGTCACCCGCTTCGCCGACTACTGCTGCCGCTATGCGAAGGAGAGGGGAGACAAGAAGATCACCCTGGTCGACAAGGCCAACGTCATCACCGGCAACTACGGGATGCAGCGGGAGATCTTCACGGAGAAAGCGAAGGAGTACGGGCTGGACCTGGAGTTCATGTTCGTAGACGCGATGAGCATGGCCATGATCGTCCGCCCCGAGACCTTCGGCACCGTCGCGGTGCCCAACCTCTTCGGCGATATCCTCACCGACCTCGGGGCGCAGCTCCAGGGAGGCCTGGGCATGGGCGGCTCCGGCAACATCAACCCCAACGGGCTGAGCATGTTCGAGCCCATCCACGGCTCCGCCCCCGACATCGCGGGCCAGGGCAAGGCCAACCCCATCGCCGCCGTGCTCGCCGCCGAGCTGCTCCTGAGGAACCAGGGCTACCCCGAGGAGGGGAAGATGCTGCACGCGGCCGTCAGGCACTGCCTCGACACCATGCAGGTGACCCCCGACCTGGGCGGCAAGCTCAAGACGGCCGAGGTCGGCAAGGCGATGTGCCAGTTCATCCTCAACCAGAAGAAGTGAGAGAGTGAAGCTGTCCCTCGAGATCCGCTTCCCCTACCCCGACCGGAAAACGGCAGAAGCTATTGCTTCGGCCGTCGCCCCCGAGAACGGGTCGTACGTGGAGGCGGAGCTCGAGGGCTCCACACTAATCTGCCGGATGTCCTCGGAGTCCCCGGGGACCCTGCGGAGCACCGCGGACGACCTCCTTGCATGCATAAAGGCGGCGGAGGAGTCCGCGGGCATCGCCTCCGCGGAAACTACACAGTGAAACCTTTTCTACTTCTCAGAAAATTACAGGTCCGAGGGATGAAGAATGCCCAAGAAAGTGCTGGTCATCGAGTGCAGCCTGAGGAAGAACAGCAACACCGATGACCTGGCGGAGTCGTTCGCCAAGGGCGCGGCCGAGGCCGGCAACGAGGTCGAGATCGTCTCCCTGAAGGGGAAGAAGATCGGCTTCTGCAACGGCTGCCTGGCCTGCCAGCAGACCGGCAAGTGCAACATCAAGGACGACGCTAACGCCATCGTCTCGGAGATCAAGGACGCCGACGTGGTGGTCTGGGCCACTCCCGTCTACTACTACTGCGTGAGCGGGCAGATGAAGACCCTCATCGACCGCACCAACCCCCTCTACGGGCAGGACATCAGGGTGCACGACGTGTACCTGATCCTGGCGGCCGAGGACTCCGACAGCACCCACGCGGTGGCCGGGGCGATGAAGGCCCTCATCGGATGGATCGAGTGCATGCCCGGCACCAAGCTGATCAAGACCATCTGCGCCACCTCCACCTCGGAGGCGGGCGCGGCCATGGAGAGCTCCGCCTACCAGCAGTGCTACCTGGAAGGAAAGACCGTCGGCGGCGGGCCCTCGGACCAGCTCACCGAGTGAAGAAAAACCCTTTATTGACCCTGAGAAGGAAGGGGAGGTTCAGTCCTCCTCTTCCTTCCCCGTCCTTGTTCTCACGGCGATGCCCTTCTTCATCGCCTTGATCTCGCTCTCGACGAGCAGCATCCTCCCGACCCCGACGAGGTTCCCGTCCTTGTCGGTGATGATGGCCTCGTCCTGCGGGACGAGCTCTTCGTCGGCGCTGAGGACGAACTGCGCGAAGACGTTCCGGCCCTGGGCCACGAATGGCACCGAGCCGTCGTCAACTGCAACCCTCATACGAGGCGCCGGCACTTTGGCGGCGATCTTCCTGGCACCTTCGAGGCGGAGGGTAAACATGCCGTCCCCGGCGCGCATCGACATGATGTGCTCGCCATTTACGAACACATTCCTGATCTTCTTGGTCTTGCGGCTGCGGACGTAGGTGATCTCGCCGTCGAGGAGGGCGTCGGCGGCCTCGTTCCCGAACTGGTAGCGGGCGACCGCCTTGATCCTCTCGATGTCGTTCTCCTTCACCTCGTCATCGGTGGGCTCCCCGCCGAACTTCTTCTCGAGGTCTGTGCCCGAGACTGTCTCCTCGAAGTACTTCTCGAGGAAGCTCATGGTGAGGTCCTCGGACTCCGCCTGGGTGTCGGAGTCCTCGATGGTCGGGAAGACCGACTGCGCGATGGGGTACATTTCATCTAACTCAGCGGGCACGGGCCCGAAGGGGGAGATGATGATGGGGGTGTAGCCCTGCCGCCTCGCGTTGACGAAGTCGGAGACGTAGGCGCGGGAGTAGGGCTTGCTCTGGGTCCCGTAGAACAGCGCCGCCTTCTTGGTCCGCGGGACGTAGCGGTCCATGATCCTCATCTCGTAGCGGAGGAACACCGGCCTCCCGCGGGTCTCGACGCCGGTGTAGAACACCGCGCCCTCGCGGGAGACGGGGTCGAACTTCTCCATGTAGTCCTGGTACTCGCGGAGCCTCCGCAGCCCGTCGAGGAGGGCCGGGTGCACCCGGCACCTGATCTCCGCGAGCTCCCACAGGCGGCCCTCGAGGATGTACCTCTTGACAAGTGCCAGCTCCGATTTTATCTGGTACAGGTTGTGCCTCGCGATGAGGCGCACGCGGTCGTCCTTCTTCATCGCCCGGAGCTGCTGCAGGGTCACGCCCCGGCAGGCGGGGCAGTTGCAGTCGAGCGACTGCATGTCCTGCAGGCGGAAGGTCCCGTCGATGAACATCATGCGGTCGTCCTTGGCGAACTTGGCGTAGGAGGCCGAGTCGAAGAGGTCGCATCCCATGAGGGTCGCGAAGGCGAGGATCATCGGGTGCCCCGCGCCGAAGAGGTGCACCGGGCGGTTGGGGTTGAGCCCCATCTTGGAGGACATCACCACGTCCACCAGCTCCGCGTAGCGGTACTGCTCCATCAGCGGCACCACTCCGCCGATGGGGTGCACGTCGACGTCCATCGTTGCCATTTTTTCCGCGCACATCTGCCGGAGGTCCGGGTAGACCGAGCCCTGGACCACGCCGTTGATCATCATGTCGCCCTTGAGGGAGACCGCCTCCTCCGTCCTCTTCAGGGTCTCCTCGATGGACTCCGCCGTCTGCTCCTTCGTCCAGAAGGGCTCGGTGAAGATGTCCAGCACCGTCCCGATGTCGGTGCCGATGGACTTCTGGAACTCCACGATCTCTTTGTTGGTGAGGT
>JBMNQO010000011.1:0-29759 GCA_050944195.1 Methanomethylophilus sp.
TGCCTCTCGGGGAGCCCCTTCGCGGACTCCTCGGGGTCGGACAGCGCCCAGAAGCTCTCGCTGCTCTCCTTTATCTCGGCGAGGCCCTTGAAGGACAGGCGCGAGGCCGCGCCCATGGCCTCCACCTCGAGGGCGAACTCGCCCGAGGAGACCAGTTCCGAGGGGGACGCCTTGCCTCCTCTCTTGTCAAGTGCCAGCAGGAGCTTTTTCTCGTTGTACGAAAGGCCGTCGATCACATCTTGCCCGACCATCTGAATCACCACTTGAAGCCGTCGAACGCCATCTTCTGGACGATCTCCTTGGCCTCTTCCCTCTTCGCCTGGTGGGCGTCGAGGAACACGTTGATCTTCTGGGTGAGCGCCACCTTGCACTCGCCGCAGAGGATCTCCCCGCTCCGGCACTTGCGCGCCATCTCCGCGAGCTTGGCGTCGTCGTGCTCGAACAGGTAGTAGTTGTACTTGTACACGGCGCAGACGTCGGGGTTGCCGCCCTTCTCGCGCTGCTCGTCGACGCTCACGCAGCCGCCCGTGAAGGCCCGCCCGACCTTCTTCTTGACCTGCTTGGGGGTGTCGGTGGTGTAGATGGTGGCCAGCTCGTCGGAGGAGGACATCTTGTCGCCGCCGCTGAGGCTGGGGCACATCTTGCAGTAGAGCATGCAGGGCTTGGGATAGCCCAGGCCCGGGGCCACATCGCGGGCCACCCGGAAGTGGGGGTCCTGGTCGATCCCGCAGGGGATGAGTGCGGGGGTCGGCTTCCCCTCGATCTCCGTGGGGAGGAAGGCTGGCGCCGCCTCGAGGGCGGTGAAGAAGATCTTCCCGATGTTGGAGGAGCCCTCGAACCCGAAGACATCCTTGGCGGTGCTGAGGGTGACCTTCTTGGCGACCCTGAGGGCCAGCGGGTAGAGCCTGTCGATGTTCTCGGTGTCCACGATGATCTTGGTCTTGTCGGGGTCGAACCCGAGGGCGGCGAAGTCGAGGGCGTTCTCGTAGGCCATGCTCCTGGTGTCGTGCAGGGTCAGGTCCTTGAAGAGGAACTTCTCGTCGTCCGTCATCTGGAAGAGCATCTTCACGCCGAAGGTGTCCTGCATCCACTTGTTGAAGATCCAGGGCATCATGTGCCCCAGGTGGGTGTTCCCGGACGGGCCCCTCCCGGTGTAGAGCCAGAAATGATTCCCTTTGTCGTACTCGTCCAGCAGGGGGATGAGGTCGCGGTGCGAGTAGAAGATCCCGCGCCTGAGCATGAAATGCGGCTCGCCGTACTTCGCGAGCCTCTCCATCGCCGCCTCGTCGATGGGCGAGGTGCCGAACCTCTTCATCAGGACGCCGTAGTCTATCTCTCCGGTCACCTCCCAGGGGGTGACCTTGAAGTCCTCTGCCATCGTCCACCGATAGGTACGCCTTAAATTAATGTTATGGGCGCGCGCGTGCGAACGCCTATTAACGCCTTCGTGCTTCGGTGGTACCATGTTCAAGATTCTGGGTGAGGAGACGCTTTACATAAGCATCGCCGACACCTTCTCGAAAAGGCTCCTGGCACTTACGGGCGAGGGGGAGAAGGAGGACCGCTTCCGGGAGCTCTTCTCCAAGACCGAGGTCCGCTACCAGCTCAACGGGCAGACCGAGGAGAGCGACTTCCTGCTGCGGGTCCCCGACGACTACAAGCCCGAGGACATCCAGCTGATGGCGGACGTCATCCTGGACACCCTCAAGAAGTTCAACGCCCCGGCGGTGGTGGTGGACGACACCGAGCAGCAGTACCGGATCGTCATCAGCAACAGCCACGAGCCGGAGATCATCGGCCTCAAGAAGGACAAGAACATGTCCTCCTACGAGGTCTTCAAGCCCATCTTCGAGGGCTGGGACGCGCCCGGGAGGGCGAACCCCAGCATGTCGCGCTACTACAGCGACGACTGAGAAAGAAAAACATCACCGGGGGCGGAGGCCCCCGGGTCTTTTATCTGAAGTTTATTCGTCCGTTGCCACGGCGAAATCCAGTTTCCCGATGTCCGACTCGTCGCGCACCGGGGTCCCGGGGACGATCCTCTTCTCCCTGGGGTTCTCGTTCTTGAGGTTGGCGAACAGGGAGACGGGGATGAAGATCTTGTTCTTCTGCTCGATGTCGGCGACCACGCTGTCGGACATCGTGCGGTAGTAGATGATCGAGGTCAGCATGACCACGAAGAAGATGATGACCGCCGAGAGCACGATGAACCCGAGCACGGAGCCGTAGTCCTCGGTGTTCTCGATCTTGTAGTACACATAAATCAAAACCGCCAGCACCGGCAGGGCCATCCTCTGGATGGTCGCCACGACGCCGTTGTACATGCGGTAGGGCTCGAAGTCGCTCTCCACCCTCGCGTCGACCGTCTTGTAGATGCTGAAGAGCATGGTGAAGACCGGCACGTAGAGGATGACGGTGAACACCGAGAGCGAGGCGTCCGCGAAGTCCATCGAGGCCACGGGGTTCATCGAGAAGTAGATCCAGATGAACAGGCCGACCGCCATCGAGAGCATCGCGGTGGTGAACATGTCCTTCCACGGGAACTTGTAGCTCTTGTTGAAGGTCAGCTCGATCCTCCTGGTGTCGATGTCGGGCGGGACGTTGAAGATGAAGGACACCACCTTGTCGCCCAGGGTGCGCTTGGCCTTGACGTTCATGTAGCGGACCGAGTGCAGGGTCCGGAAGAAGATGGCCTTCTGGAGGGCGGCCACGACCACCGCGACGCCCACGGAGCCGACGGCGATCTCCGCCACGAAGATGGCGATCGAGCCGTACTCGTGGATGTCGATGAGCATGAGCACGCCGACGATGATGCCGACCATCACCAGGAACACCATGTAGGCCTTGTTCCCGCGGACGAAGTTGTCCAGCATGTAGTAGACGCCGACCAGGATGAACGGCGCCGCCAGCACCTGCACGGCGGTGTACTGGTCGAAGGTGTTGTCATACAGGAAGAACGCCAGCGCCCCCAGGCTGATGAGGAGGCTCAGCGACCAGAGGATCAGCGTAATGTGGTCGAAGCTGTCAAGCTCGGTGACGCTGCTGGGGAGCGAGTCCTCCCAGTAGTTCACCTTCCGTCCTTTCACGATCTTTGTCATTTCTTATCCGTCCATACCCTGACGGAAACTTTGGCCCTGTCGCCGGGCACCACACCGAGGAACAACGCCATGCTGGCATATTTCTTGGTGCTGAACGGGCCCAGCACCGCGTCCGTCACCCCGTCCTTGTGGCCGGCGACGGACCCGTCCTCGTAGGCGAGGACGGCATCGACCGGCTTGTCCGCGACCACATGGGCGCGGATCTGGCGGTTGGCGGACACGTCGAACGCGAAGTGCCTGACATTGTCGTAGCCGGTGCCGGTGTCGCTGTGGAGGTTCACCTCACCGATGACGGCGCCGTCGAGTTCCAGCACTGTCTCGTTCTTCGAAAAGATTCCCATCGTGTGCGCATGCGCGTCCACGGTTAAATAAGGTTGCCCTTACGATGCCCCTGAATCGGGGTGTCTGGGTCATTGCTCCTTGAGTTCGTCTAGGTCGGTGGAGTACTTCCACATGCGGGGGTAGTGCCCGGGCTCCATGAGCACCCTCTCGGTGCGCACGGCGACCCCCGAATCGGCGGCCATCAGGCGGTCGGAGGACATCATCATCTTGCCGATCGCCACCAGCTCGCCCCTCGCCGTCATCACGGCGACGAGCGCGTTCTTGCGGATGCCCTCGTCGAGCATGTGCACGCCCTTCACGCTGAGGTCCGCGCCGTGGCAGACGGCGTCTACCGCGGTGGCCTTGGCGATGACCTTGGGGAGGGGGTCCACGAGGGCCTCCATGGGCTTTATCATGCTGCGCAGCCACTCGCCGCGCCCGTCCTGCTGCCAGAAGATGTAGGCGTCGGTCAGGTCCTGCAGGGTGACGGCGTCCTTCTCCAGCATCTTGCCGGAGCGGGTCCTCCGCAGCTCGGTCATCGAGGCCCCGCAGAGCAGGACGTCCCCGATGTCGGTGCAGAGGGTGCGGACGTAGGTCCCGGCGTCGCAAGAGATGCGGAAGAGCACGTCCCTGCCGTCGATCTCCAGGACCTCGAGCTCCTTGATGGTCCTGATGCGGAGCTGCCGCTTGACGGCGCTCCTCACCGGCGGGAGCTGGTACACCTTCCCTTGGAAGATGGACATCGCCTTGCGGATCTGCTCCTCGGAGCGGTCGGCGTGCAGCCTCATGAGGCAGACGTACTCCTTGTCCGAGGAGAGCACGATGTCGGTCAGGCGCACGGCCTTCCCGGTGCAGATCGGGAGGACGCCTGACACATATGGGTCTAGGGTTCCGCCGTGCCCCACCCTGTCGGTGTGCAGGGCGCCCTTGACCCAAGCTGTAGCTTGATGAGAAGTGGGGCCGCGGGGCTTGTCGAGGGCGATGACCCCCGCTTCCAAAAGCTCCCCGACCGTGCGGTCGGAGGGGCGCTTGCCCCATTTGTCCGGGATGGCCTTGGGGTCCTTGACCAGCATCTTTCGGGCGCCTTCGCGGGCCTTGATCGCGTCGAGGATGATCTTGAGCTCCTCCTCGGGCGTGTAGTTCGCGGTGTCGAGGACGAGGTCGTAGACGCTCTTGTCCGTGATGTCGATGCCGTAGTACTTCTTGTAGCGGGCGGCCTCGGACTTCTGGCGCTCCTCGGTCTCGCGGACCGCGGTCTCCATGTCCTTGCCCTCGCGCACGCCGATGCGCGACATCCTGACCTCCGGGCTCGCCTCCAGGCAGATGCGGAAGGCGGGGATGCCGTGGCGGGTCAGCATGTACGCGGACAGGCGCGATTCCAGAATGATGTCGGGGTTGGCGCGGGCGGTGTCGACGATGCGCTGGTCGATGCCCGCGTCGATGGAGGGGTCTTTCTCCGCCAGGGCCCCGAGCTCCCCCAGCGTCATCCCCTTCTCCGCGGCGAGCTGCCGGAAGACCTGCCCGAAGACGACCGCCTTCAGGCCGAGGGCCTCCGACAGCATGCCGCAGAGGGTGGTCTTCCCGGAACCGGGAGGACCGCTGATGGTTATCCTCATTCGCTTTTCTCCGCCGGCTTGGCTTCCTCGGCCTCGATCTCTCTCAGGCGGCGCTTGAGCATGACGTACGTGACGGCCTTGTTCTCGAGCTGCCCGATGGGGAGGCTGATGAGGGTGTAGACCACGATCCAGATGGGCATGAACCAGACCATGTCGAGCAGGTCGGCGGTGCCCCAGGGCATGACGATGGTCTGCAGCGCCTCGGGGACGGTGTTCTTGATGAAGTACCAGATCCAGGCGTAGATGGGGATGATGATCAGCATGGTGATCGGCATGACCTTCATCATGTCGGTCTGCTGCTTCATCTGCCCGGCCATGATCTTGGGCTGCTCCTCCTGGAGCTTCTTCATCTTGTAGAGGTTGTTCTCCAGGCGGGCCTTCTTCATCTCCTCGTTGAACTCGGACTGGATGTGCTGGCTCTTGGCCTGGTCGATGGGCTTCGAGAGGGCCGCCCTGATGGTGGTCGACAGGGTGATCATGATCAGGCCGCCGATCACCAGCGTCAGGACGGGGTACTCACCGTTGAAGTCGAAGACGCAGAAGACCACGTCCAGGGCCCCTCCGATGGCCTCCCTGAACTGGACCACGATCATCATGATCAGCAGCGTGATGAGCATGGCCAACATGGTGCCCTTCGGCATCTGCGGCATGTCCTGCTGCATCTCGCGCATCTGTTCCGCGCTTCCGGGATTCGCCATTTATCATTCCTCCGTTCCGAAGAACCCTCTCATCATGGGGTTCATCTCCATCATCTGCTCGCGGCCGAGGGCCTCGTAGAAGCGGATGATGATCCCGACCGTCAGCAGCAGACCTGTACCTGTCGCGTTGCCGGTGGTGCCGATCATATCGGCCAATGCCGCCAGCAATCCGATCAGGGCACCGGAGAGCACGGTGATGGTGGGGATGTACCTGTCCAGCACCCTCTTCAGGACACGGGGCTCGCGCCTGAAGCCGGGGATCTGCATGCCGCTCCGCTGAATGTTCTTGGCGACCGCCTCCGAGCCGAGGTTGGTGGTCTCGACCCAGAACTTCGCGAACATGATCGATCCTAAGACCATCACGCCCACGTAGATCGCCACATGGCAGAGGTTCTGCAGCACCGAGTGCCCGTTGCCGTAACTATCGGGATTCAATATTGGCAGCAGCCAATCGGTCAATCCCTGCGGCGTGGAGAGATACCACGCCATACCAGCCGAGGCAGTGGTGCTCCCGTCCTCGTAGTACCCGATGGAGTCGTTGCCTCCGAAGAAGGGGATGCTGCTCAGGAAGTCGTTGGTGTAGAACAGCAGGCAGATCATGCTGATGTTCGCCAGGAGGGCGGACATCAGGATGACCGGGATGTTGCTCGCGTACATCAGCTTGATGGGGTACTTGCCCCGGGCTCCCCTGGCGTTGCCGTGGGAGATGGGCAGTTCTATCCTGCTCGACTCCAGATAGACCACGACCAGGAAGATCACTATCGTCCCGACCAGCGCGACCATCGGGTTGGGCTGGCCCAGGAATATCGATTCGTACCCTCCGTTCATCATGTCCGCAGAGTCGGTGTTCATCAGGATGTAGATGGCCTTGGGGATGGTACCGGCGGGCGGATTGCTCAGCGACATGTCCGCGGTGTCGTCCACCGCGTACCAGTTCAGCGTGCCGGTGAACACAGCTTGCGCTACGCCGGCGGCGATGAAGAGCGAGATACCGCTGCCTATGCCCCATTTGGAGACCACTTCGTCGAAGAGGAACACCAGATAGGAGCCCACGAAGAGCTGCAGGATGATGAGGATCTTCGCCCCGGCGTCCCCGAACATGTCCACGAACCGGTCCGAGGGGACCAGGTAGCCGTAGACCTGGGGGATGGCCTCGACGAAGATCATGATGATGACAAGGAGCTTCAGCACCGACTGGTAGCAGGCCTTGTCCTTCCTGTTGGAGAGGTCGAGCTTGATGATCTTCGCGCCCACGAAGAGCTGCATGATGATGGAGGCGGTGACGATGGGGCCGATACCGAGCTGCAGGATGGTACCCGAAGCTCCGGCCATGATGGTCCTGTACTGTGCGAAGATATCGAGCGACTCCTCCTGGTCCAGACCCCAGATGTACACATTGGACATCACGAAGTACAGGACCAGGATGACGATCACCCACATCATCTTGGTCCGGAAGGCCACGTGGCCTTCCGGGCGCTTCACCGCCGGGAGCCTGTCGCCGATGGGCTTTACCTTGTACAACAGGCTCGGTTTTTCATCATCCATCAGTTGAACACCCCGTCCCTTCACTCGGCAATGCTGCCGCCGGCCGCCTCGATCTTCTCCTTGGCGCGGGCGGATGCCTCGGCCACGGTCACGTCGACTGCGATGTCGATGTTCCCGCTGCCGAGGAGCTTGTCGATGTGGGCATCGGTCAGGTTGACTGTATACTTGTCGCCCTCCTTCTTGGCGAATCCCTGCTCGATGAACGTGTCCATGCACTTCTTGAGCTCGGACACGTTGATGGTGTTGTTGGCCTTCACGACGGACTGCGGCCTCTTGAAGCCGTGGCGTCCGTAGTGCTCGCGGTCGTTCTTCAGCATCCAGATCTTGCCGGTCTTGCCGATTCCCGCGTTCCCGTGGCCGCCGATCATACCGGCGCCGCGGCCGGATTTCTTCCCGCGGCCGTGGGTCCTGAGTCCTCTGAATTTCTTGGTTCTGCTAGGCATCCTTACCGCCTCAGAGCATCCTCTTCACGAGGTCGTTGATCTTCTCCTTCCTGTCGCCCAGGGCCCCTCCGTTCTGGAAGGAGCGCTTGTTGCCCTCGAACCCTCCGACGGGGGGGTGGAGGCGGATGACAGGCTTCAGGCCCTCGACGTCCTTGAGCTTGTACTCGTCGGCGGCGATGGCCTTGGCGAGGTCGCCGATGGTGGCGAACTCGGTCTTCTCCTTGACGTACTCATCGGTCAGCGGGGCGTCGCCGGTGACCATGGCGCGCTCCCTGAGGAGCGCCTCGACGGTCTCGGCGTCGGCCTTGCCGAAGGTGCAGTAGTCCTTGATCTTGTAGAGCATTCCGCGGTAGCTGTCGGTCTCGGGGACGATGACGGCGTGGTTGGGCCTGTGCAGGCCCATGAGCTCCATGGTCTCCCGGATGTCGCGGGGCACGCTGACGGTCCCCAGCACGCGGATAACGATGTACGCCATCTTCACTCATCCTCCCTCTGGCCCTCGGCCTCATCGCCCTCGCCGCTGTTGGCGATGCCGATGGGTCCGGTGGCGATCTTCAGTCTCTCGGCCTGCTCCGGGGTGACCCTGATCTTCGCCGTCTGGCGGAGCGCGTCGAAGGTCGCCGCGCAGTAGTTGACCTTGGTCTTGGTGTTGCCGGTGGCGAATCCCCAGGAGTCGTGCACGCCGGCGATGGTGAGCAGGCTCTTGGCGACGTCGCCGACGGCCAGCCCGATGCCGCGGGGCGCCGGGCGCAGGTAGACGGTGACGGAGCCGGAGCGGCCCACGACCTCGAAGGGCAGCGAGTGCACGGTTCCGCATCCGCATTCCCACGAGCCGCAGCCCCTCTTGATCTCGATGATGTTCAGTTTCGCGTTGTCGATGGCCTTCTTGATGGTCGGCCCGACCTCTTTCCCTTTGGCCCTTCCCATGCCGATGAACCCGTCGCCGTTGCCGACGATGCAGGTCACCGCGAACCTGACCCTCCTCCCGGAGTCGGTCATCCTCTGGACCATGTTCATGTCGATGACCTCGTCCTGGAGGTCGGGGAGCAGGATGTCCACGATCTCCGGCTCGCGGAGGGGCAGCTTGGTGGCCAGCGCGTCGCTCATGGTGGTGATCTCACCGTTGAGGACCATGTGGCCCAGCCTGGTCTTGGGTACCCAGTCGACCATTTCACTCAGCCTCCAGTTTCTGTTTCATGCTTGCCACGTCCGCTTCGATCTTGTCGTCGATATGCTTGCCGTTGATCCTGTCCTCGCTGGGGAACACGTCCTCGGAGGCGGGGACCTCGATGCCGGCGTCGATGATGCCCTTCGCGACGGCGAAGAGCACGCCCCCGTGCTGGGGGTTCTGCATGCCGAGGTCGAGGACGGCGTACTCGACGCCGGCCTTCTTGGCCTTCTGGCCGGCCGCGTAGCCGACCAGGTAGGCGGCGGGGATGCAGGAGCACGAGTGCTCCCAGCCCATGGCCTTCAGCTGCTTGGTGTCGGCGGACGCGATGATCTTGTCGCCGTTCATCTCGAAGTTCGCGAACTGCACGGTGATGTTCTTGTTGGACCGCCTGACGACTGCACGGGTCTCGTGGCTCGCGAGGAGCTTGCGGCGGGTGTAGTAGTTGGTGCGGCCCTCTCTTCTGCGGCGGAACGCCACTTTGTACCTAGGTCCGGTTGCCATCAGTTCTCCTCCTCCTTGAGGTTGCCGTCGGTCACCATGTGCTGCCTGAGGTTCCTGCGGGAAGTGTAGACGCCTCCCTTAGCCCTCCTGTAGTACAGGCGGTACACGGACGGGCTGATCTTCCCGTCGGCACGGAGCTGCTTGAGCTCCTCGCGGATGGGCCTGATGGTCTGGACCCACTTGTGCTTGTGGGGGTCCCTCGCGTTGAGGGTTCCCTTGTGGCTGCCGGGGCCCTTCTTCTTGCCCTTGGCCTTCTGCGCCTCGTTGTGCCTGATGCGGCCCCTGGAGGTGCCCTCCTTGGGCTTCGCCTTGATGGCTCCCGAGTCGATGGCGGTGCGGATGTCGGAGCGGGTGATGCACTCGGCGACGTCGTCCTCCTTGGTCGGGTCGATCCACACGCGGTTGACGCCGCATTTGAGGATCTCCGCGGCCAGCCTCTTCTGGTTCCTGAGGTCTGCCATTTCTCACACCATCCTGTTGAGCACGCGGATGCCGAGCTCCTTGGCGCGGTCCTCGATCGCGACCCTCTTCTTGGTCCCGACGGTGCCGCCGATGCGGGCCGCCTGGGTCTTGGGGTCGATCTTCTCCAGGTCGTCGGTGTTGTACACCATGACCTCCTCGAATCCCGAGGGGTGCAGGTCCCTGGCCTTGGCGGGTCCGCGGAAGCCGACCTCCACCATGGGCGGGCGCTTCTTGAAGCCGCGGCGCATCTTGGAGTGGATCCCGCGGGGCTTCCTCCACTTGTCGCCGAGCATCTTGTAGCGGTACCACTCCTGCCTCTTGAAGGCGGGGCGCTTGCCGCTGATGATGGCCCTCTGGGCGAGGGCCTGGACGGTCTCGTCGTCGAGCTCGGGCTTGGGCTGGACGGCGTAGGCGCCGGCCTCGACGACCTCGGTCTCGGGCTGGGCCTCCGCGGCCTCCTCCTCGTCCTTGCTCTCTTTCTCTTCCTTCTTCTCCTTCTTCGCGGGCTCGGCGGCCTTCTTCGCGGGGGCCTCCTCGCCGGCGAACGCGGCCTGCCATTTCTCAACGGTCTTGGGGCCGACGCCGGAGAGCGTCTTGATGATCTCTTTGGATTTCTCGGGGTCTGCGACGGCTTCCTTCAGCTGGTCGACGGTGGTGATGCCGATCGACGAGAGCTCTTCGGTGTTCTTGTCGGAGAATCCCGGAAGGTCCTTGAACTCTTTCACGGTCATTCTTTCACCTTGTGCGACTTGCCGGTAATGTAGATGCCGTCCTCGAACACCCTCTTGTCGAAGCCTCCCCTCATGGTCGACTTCTCCATGTTGGCTGCGGTCTGGCCGACGTCCTCGATGGAGATCCCGGTGACGGTGATGTCCTGACCGGAGATCTTGACCTTGGAGTCGCCCACGATGGCGGCGTACCTGGGAGCGTGGCCTCCCATGTAGTTGTTCACTTCGACCCTCTTCTCCTTCTCGTTCACGGTCACTTTCATAGGGAAGTGGGAGAACACGACCTTGAGGTGGTAGGTGAAGCCCTCGGTGACGCCCTTGAACATGTTCTTGATGTGGGCGGCGTAGGTTCCTACCATGGCCTTGTCCTTGATCCTCGGGTACTCACAGCTGACTGTGACTTTCCCGTCCGCGACGACGACGTTCACGCGGGGGTGCGAGAAGTTTCTGCTCAGTTCACCTTTAGGCCCCTTGACCTTGAAGGTGTTCCCGTCCATGGAGACGGTGACCCCATCGGGTATGGCGATGTGGCTTTCGATTATCCCTGCTACTGTCATCTTTATTCCTCAGTATACGTAAGCAAGCAGTTTGCCGCCGATTCCGAGCTCTTTCGCTTTGTCCTGGGCGACGACGCCGTTGGTGGTGGTGAAGATGAGGACCCCGAAATCCTGGGCCGGGAGGTACCTGGCCTCGTAGGTCTCGATGTCGGTGACCTTCACGCTGTACCTGGGCTTGATCACGCCGCAGTTGTTGATGGCTCCCTTCAGCTGGACCTTGAACTTGCCGGCCTTGCCGTCCTCGACGAGCTCGAACTGGTTGATGTATCCGTAGTCCTGCATGACCTTGAGCACGCGGCCGATCAGCTTGGACGAGGGCGCGATCTCGCACTCCGCCTTACCGCTGACCGATGCATTCTTGATGACGCACATGGCGTCGTTGAGTGGATCGCTCTGCATTCATGTCACCTCACGAATATTTCTTGAAGCCCAGCTCAGGGGCCATGTCTCTGAAGCACTGGCGGCAGAGGTGCATGCCGTACCGCCTGATGATGCCGCGCCTGCGGCCGCAGCGGTCGCAGCCGACGAGCCTTCCGTACTGTTTCTTCGGCTTCATTCGATCACCTGCACGTTGTACCTGTCTTTCATGAACTGGATGGCCTCGTCCCTTCCGACGCGGTGCTTCTTGGGGATGCTCCTCTTGAGGAGCGACCTCCTCTCCACGCGGGCCCCGCCCTTGCGGCGGATGACGACGCTGATGTCCATCCCGAAGATGCCGATCTCGGGGTCGTACTTCATGCCGTCGAAGTCCGTGTAGTCGGAGATGCCGAAGGACATGTTGCCCTCCTTGTCGAAGGAGTACTCGTAGACGCGGTTCTCCCTGATGTTCAGGGCGCGCGCGAGAAACTTCTCGGCCGGCTCTCCCCTGAGGGTGACCTTGCATCCGAGGGGCATGCCCTCGCGGATGCCGAGGTCCCTGTTGACGGTCCTGGAGAGGGTCTGGACGGACTTCTGCCCGGTGACCATCTCGAGGACCTTCTGGGCCTTGACCAGCTTCTCCCCCGCCTCGCCGACGCCGATGTTGACGGTGATCTTCTCGATGCGGAGGTCCTTCATCGGGTTGGTCTCGCTCATTCGGAGGCCTCCGGGAGGGCGATCTCGGCCTTGCCCGAGCCGATCACGAACACGTTGTCCTTGACGGTCTCGGTCTTGCTCTGGAACAGGACGGTGGCGTCCGCGGTGGCGGAGCCGTCCTTGATGGACTCGATGGTCTCGACTTTCCCGGCGTGGCGCCCGTTGATGACGAGCACGACGGCGTTGACGTCGTAGGGGTACACCTCGAGGACCTCGTTGTCCGCGAAGGACATCTTGAGGGTGTCGCCGGTCTTGTACTTGTTCTCGGGAATCAGGATGTTCCTGCCCGAGGAGAGGTTCAGCTGGAGCTTGCCCCCGCTGACCCTGGTCTTGCCCTCGACCCTGAACAGGGACCATTTGGCGTCCTCCTCCGAGATGGGGACGGCGGTGAGCTTCCCCTTGTCGGTCAGGAGGATGCGGTAGTTCTGGTTCAGCTTGGGGATGGACACGGTGTCCATGATCCCCACGGGGGTCTTGGCGTCCTTGATCTTCTCGCCGTTGACGAGGAGGTCGCGGTCGGCGATCATCCTCTTCGCCTCCTTGGCGGTGTCGACGACGCCCAGCATGTCCCTGAGGAGCATGCCGGCGGGGATGGACTCCTCGACGGAGTGCGCCCCCGGCCTCTGCTTGGCGGCCCAGACGTGGGTCTTCTTGGGGACGGCCCAGGTCCTGGGCATGGCCAGTCTCTTCATGTGGTCGCTCATTCTGCTGCCTCCTTGCTGCCGAGCCTCTCGGACCTGAGGGGGTCCTGGAGGTTCAGCTTGACGATGACGACGTTCGAGGCGTGGACGGGGCGGGCCACGGCAGTGCCGTCGGCCTGCTTGATGGTCACGCCGTCGACGGTCACGCGGCCGGTCTTGGTGTCCACCGAGACGACCTTGCCCTCGACGCCCTTGACGTCCTCGTCGCCGCGCACGATCGCGACGGTGTCGCCCTCGCAGACCCTGGCGGTGCGCCTTCCGTACTTCTCGGAGAGCTCGTCGCTCAGGTGGGCGGAGAGCATCTTCCTCTTGGTGTGGGCCGGCGCGTTGTACTGCGCCTTCCTCTGAACCCTGGCTTTGCTGCTGACCATGTTCCTTCCCTCACACGATGGTGGTCGCGGTCGCGGCGATCCTGGGCCACCTGTCGGCGGCCTCCCTCGCAACCGGGCCTTTGATGTCCGTTCCTTTCGTCTCGCCGGTGTCGGTGACGATCACCGCGGCGTTGTCCTCGAAGAAGACCATGGTGCCGTCCGGGCGCCTGTAGGGGCGCTTCTGGCGGACGATCACCGCGTAGACGATCTGCCTCCTCATGGCGGGGGTCCCTTTCTTGACCGAGGCGATCACGAAATCGCCGACCCCGGCCTTGGGGATCCTGCGGGAGACCCCGTGGTAGCTGGGCACGGTGATGATCGAGATGACCTTCGCTCCGGTGTTGTCGATGACCGCGATCTCGGACTCCTGCTGGAGGCCGGGGATCTGGTGTCCTGCGATTCCCTTCATTTCAGTCCCTCTTCTCGATCACTACGTACGATACTGTCTTGGAGATCGGCCTGCACTCCATGATCCTCACGGCGTCGCCGGCCTTCAGCCCCAGGCAGGCGGGCGCGTGGGCCGCGTACCTGGCGGACTTCTTCATGTACCTCTCGTACTTCTCATCCCTCTTGAGGTAGTCGCGCTCGACGATGACGGTCGAGTTCATCTTGACGCTGGCGACAACCCCGTCGATCACCTGCCCCCTCACGGGAAGGGTCCCGTGGAAGGGGCAGTTCGGGTCATTGCACTCCCCTTCGGGCGCTTTGACCTCGATGCCGATGTTCCTGATTTTTGCTGTCATTTCTTTTCACCTAACCTTCTTCATTCTGTCTTCGGGTCGGTGAAGGAGCTTGTTTCCTTCGATGTCTATCTGCTCGTTGTTGTACACGAACCTGAACTCGTTCCCCGACTTGGGGACCATTCTCTCAGTTCCGGCCGATTCAATGGTGAACGTGTTCTTCGTCTCGTCGACCACTCTCCCGGATATGCCGGAGAACGGCGCTGACAGCACACTCACGTCGAGGCCTATGAGCTCAGATCTCATGAATTCGGTGCGGTTCATCTCTTTACCTTACTTCGGTGCGGAATCCCATCTCTTCCAGGACGGCCTTCACTTTCTTCTTGTGGTCGCCCTGCAGTTCGATGCGCCCGTCCTTGCAGGTGCCTCCGGCCGCGCAGCGGCTCTTGAGAGTCTTGGCGAGGTCGGAGATGTCGATGTCATTCCCGTCGATGCCGTCGATGACGGTGACGGTCTTGCCGTATCTGCGGCTGTCAATCGATATCCGAACGCTCTGCTGCTCGCGTGCGATCTCCTCGCACATGCAGAGCTCTTTCGGCAACCCGCATTTCGGGCAGATCTCAGACATCAGAGCTTCTCCTCCTCCTTCTGGACGGTCAGAATGCGGGCGATGCTGAGCCTGAGGGAGCGGATGATGCCGGGGCTCGAGGGGGCGCCGCCCATGGCGGACACGCCGCGCTCGTGCATGAGCTCGTTCCTGAGCTCCTTCAGCTTCTCGTTGCGCTCCTCGGCGGACATCTTCCTGATGTCCTCGGTCTTCAGTGCGGCCATGGTCACTGCGCCTCCTGGGCGGGCGCCTCCTCGGCAGGGGCGGGCTCCTCAGCGGGAACGGCCTCGGCCTTGGCGGCGGCGTTGGGGCCGAACAGGTCGGGCAGCCTCTCGGCGGCCTGGTCCTTGTCGGCGATGACGATCTCGGCGGGGAGCTTGGCGGTGTTCTGCATGATCTCGACGGTGACGCCGATGATGCCCATCTTGAGCTTCGCGACGGCGTACCCGTGGTCGACGTACAGCAGCTTGGGCTCTCCGCAGTACTTGATGGAGCCCTCCTTGAACTTCTCGGTCCTGTGGCGCTGCCCGCTCAGCTTCCCGGCGACGACGATGTAGCACCCGCGGGCGCCGGCGTCCATGACCCTCCTGAGGGTCGCGTGCCCGGCGCGCCTGAAGTGCCATCCCCTCTCCAGGGAGAAGGCGAGCTTCTCCGCCATGATCTGGGCGTTGAGGGAGACATCCTTGACCTCCTCGACCTCGATCTGGGGGTTCTCGAATCCGAACCTGTCCTCGATGACGGAGGTCAGGTTCTTGATGGTCTGGCCGCGGTGCCCGATGACGAGCCCCGGCCTCTCGGTGGAGAGGATGATGCGGGTCCCCATGGGGGTCCTCTGGACGTCCAGTCCGCCGAATCCCGCGCGCGAGACCTCCTTCATGAGGTACTCCTTCAGGAGCACCCTGCGGACGTTCTCGGCGACGAATTTCCTTTCCGATGCCATGTTCACTCAACCTCCGACAGGACGATCTCGATGTTGGCGGTCTCCTGGTTCCACTGGGTGGCGCGTCCCTGCGCCCTGGGCCGGTGGCCGGGGATGACCGCTCCGCGGGAGATGGTGATCGTGGAGATCATCATGCTGGCGGAGTCGAGCCCCTTGTAGTCGGCGTTGGCGGCCGCGCTCTCCAGGGTGGCGAGGATGGCCTTGGACGCCTTGACGGGGTACCTTCCGGGTCCGACGTTCGCCTTGTGGGAGACGCGCTTGTTGTATCTCCTCAGGGGGACGGCGACCTCTTTGTCGATGACGCCCTGCAGGGTCTTCCTGGCCTCGGGCACCTTCATCCCCCTGATGAGCCCCGCGACCTCGCGGGCGAACTTGGGGGAGATCTGCTGCTCCTTCGACAGCGCCTTGGAGGTGGTGTCGGGGTCAGCCTCAACAGTGTATCCTTTGTTGGTAGCCATTTTCTCCGACCTCACTTCAGCGGCATGAACTTGGAAGACCTGGTCGCACCGACTCCGGGTCCGGAGTGCTGCGGCATCTTCCTGTTGATCACGAACTCGCCGAGGTTGTATCCGATCATCTCGGGCTTGATGTCCACGTTGACGAACTGGTGGCCGTCGTAGATGGCGACGGTCTTGCCGACGAACGAGGGGAGGATCGGCAGGTCCCTGCGGTGGGTCCTGACGACCTCGGTGGTGTCGCTCGAGAGCTTGTCGTAGACAAGCTGCTGCTCGTAGTTGAGCCCGCGGAGGTAGGTCCTGCGGG
Source organism: Methanomethylophilus sp. (assembly GCA_050944195.1). GTDB lineage: Archaea > Thermoplasmatota > Thermoplasmata > Methanomassiliicoccales > Methanomethylophilaceae > Methanomethylophilus. The sequence goes on from JBMNQO010000011.1 coordinate 16,276, forward strand.
CCCTGGACGGCAGGAGCTCGAGCACTTCGTTGAGGGGCATGGACTGGAGCTGCTCCAGGGTGTAGCCCCGGAACATGAACTCCTTCTTCCTCCTCGCCTGGATCGCGGACGCCTTCTTCCTCTGTTTCCTCCTGGAGGCCTTCGCGGATCCCATGATTTTCTTTGCCATTTAGAATCACTTCCTCCTGATCTTCTTCTTGGGCGCGATGAATCCGGCCTTCTGTCCGGGAGGCGCGGTCCTGCCGTGGCAGTTCGGACCGCCGACGTGCGGGTGGCTTCCTCCGCCGTGCGGGTGGTCCACCGCGTTCATCGCGACACCGCTGGTCTTCTTGTTCGCAACGGACCTGCTCCTGAGGGTCAGGTAGTTCTTGCCGGCCTTCGCGAGGGGCTTGTCGGTCCTTCCGCCTCCGGCGACGACCCCGACCACCGCGCGGCAGGCGGGGCTGAACTCCTTCAGCTCTCCGGAGGGCATGGTCAGGACGACGGTCTTGCCGCGGCTCACGACGAGCGCGGAGGTCCCGGCGGTCTTGACGAACTTGCCTCCGTCCAGGGGCTGCCCCTCGACGTTGTGGACGAGGGTCCCCTCGGGGATATCGGCGAGGCACATGATGTTCCCCACCTCGGGGTCTTTCGACCCGATGTAGATCTTCTGTCCGACCTTGGTCCCCTCGACGGCGAGCTGGTAGCTCTTGACGCCGTTGAAGTCCACCACGGCCAGGGGGCTGGTCCTTCCGGGGGCCTGGATGAGGTCCACGATGGTGCCCTCCGCCTGGGCGTAGTGGGGGATCCTGATGTCGTCGACATGCCTGTGGGAGGGCGAGCGCATGTGGTAGCTGCCCGCTCCCCTTCTCTGCGGAATCAGTCTCTTTCCCATGTTATCGCCTCAGAACACTCCTACGCGGGTGCCGACATCCTCCGCGGAGTAGCCCTCCGCGAGCTTGATGATGGCATGCTTGCCGTCTTTCTGGATGCGGGTCCAGACCTTCTCGACCTTGACCTCGAAGCGCTCCTCGAAGGCGGTCTTGATGTCTTCCTTGTCGGCGTCCCTGGCCACCAGGAACTCGATCTTGTTGCCGTCCTTGAACTTCTGGACGGGGGTGCCGTTCATGAGGTTGAGTGACTTCTCGGTCACGTACGGCTTGATGAGCACGTCGCTCTGCTTCATTCGGTCCACTCTCCGATCTTCTCGATGGCGGATTTGGTGTAGACGGTCAGCCTTCCGGCGTCCCCTCCGGGGGCGAGCAGGCTGGTGTTGAGGGTGCTGATCTCCTCGACCTCCACACCGGGCAGGTTGCGGGCGCCGGAGAACACGGCGGCCTTCCTGTCCTTATCAGATATTACTATAAGGACGGAGACAGGGGTCCTGTACTTCCTGTTCCTCATCTTCCCCCTTCCCGCGCGGATCTTGGTGCCGTCCTTGGCGCGGTCGAGGTCGTAGCCGATCCCGATGGCGTCGAACAGCTCCCTGACCTCGGCGGCGGTCTTGACGTCGTTGAGGGCGTCGTCGACCACGATCGGGAAGGAGATCTTGTCGTCGAAGACGTGCCCGCGGGCCTTCACGCGCTCCGCGTTGGCGGTGGCGGCGAGGGCGGACAGGCGGGCCATCTTCAGCTCTTTCTTGTTGACCTTCTGGGCCCAGATCTTCTCGGTCTTCGGCGGGTGGGCGCGGCGTCCCGAGATGTTGTTCGGGGACTCGGTGGCCCTCCTGCCGTCGTGGAGCCTCTGGACACGCGCGACTCCGCGCCCCTTGCCCCAGGTGCTGACGGAGTGCCTCATGCCGGACATCTTGTTGGGTCCGTAGGGCTGCCTCCCGTTGGCCGCGGCAGCGTGGATCGCTTTCTTGATGAGGTCGGGCCTGTACTCGGACTCGAAAGCGGCCGGGACCTCGACGGATCCAGCGACCTCACCCTTCACGGAATAAACGTTGGTTGTGGACATTCGAATCACGCTCCCTGCTGGGACTCGGTCGACACAAAGGTGACCTCGGCCGCGCTGGTGTCCGCCTTGGCGGGGATGCGCGCCGCGTCCCTGAACCTGATCAGCCTCTTGGTGGGGCCGGGGACGGAGCCGTGGACGAGGACGTAGGTGTTGCGGACCTCGCCGTAGTTGACGAAGCCGCCCTGCGGGTTGATCTCCTTGCCGTCGGTGCCGACCTTGATGATCTTCTTGTTGAGCTCGGTCCTCTGGTGGTAGCCCATCTGGCCTCCCAGGGGGACGGTGCTCCTGACGTAGCCGGGCCTCTTGGGTCCGAGGTTGGCCACGCCGCGGCGGTGCTTGCTGTTCTTGTGGGAGAGCAGCTTGATGCCCCACCTCTTGGTGGCTCCCTGGAATCCCTTGCCGGTGGTGATGGCGATGACGTCGATGAAGGCTCCCTCGGCGGCGAAGTCGTTGACGGTGACCTCCTTGCCGAGGATGCTCTTGGCGTAATCGACGCGCTCCTGGACGGATTTCCCTCCGCCGATCCTGAGCTCCATCAGGTCGGGGACCTTCTTGGGGACCCCGCTGACGAGCTTGGGCTGGGTGTAGGCGAGGACGCGGACGTCCTCGATGTCGAGCCCGTCGAACTTGGAGTAGTCGGGCTCTCCCTTCTTGGGGACGTTGACCCTCCTGTTCAGCAGGGGGTCGATGTCCTCTTCCTTGGCCCAGACCTCGCCGGCGGTCTTCAGGCCGAGGATGGTGTTCTCGTAGAACCTGACGGCGGCGATCTTCATGGGCGGGACCTCGATGACGGTCACGGGCACCTGGACCTCCATGCCGGAGGTGGTGCTCTTGGCGCGCTTGTCGATGACGAACGCGTGGGTCATGCCGGCCTTGTATCCCGCGAACCCCTGGATCTTGGGGGCGCCGGTGATCTCGGGCCAGCTGTCCAGCCTCGGCATCTGCGACTTTGCTCTCTTCCTGGGGCCGAAACCCCTGGAACCCTTTGTTGGGCGTCTTGTTTGCGGCATTTCATTTACCTGCCTGCGAGGGTGTCTTCGCTAACCTCGCTCTATTTTCAGACGAACGCCTTCGTGAACCGACCGTGACGCCGTATCCATCTCGAAAAACGTCGTTTTCGACATGAAATGAACGTTGGGATGCTCGGAGGCATTGCCCGATACGTCTGGTCGGCACAGAGTGCTCAATCTAAGCGGGCGCTAAACACACCGCATATAAAAAGACTGCCCCCGCGCATATAATAATAAGAGAGCGCGGGAGCGGGTTAATGTTTCAAAGGGTGCCTTTCTTGGCCTTGTCCTTGGCCCGCTTGAGGCGGTCCTTGGGGGTGAAGCCGGTGGCCTGCAGGAGGAACTCGTTGAGCTTCCTCTTCGACTCGAGGACCTGGTCGTCGGGGAGGTCCCGGGCGTTGTCGACGTTGACGGTCGCCACCCCGAGGGTGCTCTTCGAGATGATCTTCGCCTCGATGCGGGCCATGGCGCCGTAGGAGGACACGAGCACGCCGTCCTCCTCCTTCACGGAGCCGAACACGTTCTGCATGATCTCCTTGAGCTTCCCGCCCTCGATCTTGCTGTACCAGCCTCTTTTGATGTCGAACTCGGTCATTTCCGCCATTTTATCGCTCCCTGATGTTGAGCTCGTTAGCCAGCACGCGGCCGACGTCGTCGGCGGTGCCGAGCCTCCTCTCTGCCTCGAGATAGCGCTCCCAGGTAGATTTACATTCGCATTGCACGCCCTCCAGGTCCTTCGGGTCCTGCGAGAACGAGAATTTCTCCACGGCGGCGAGCGCCCGCTGGTCGCACTGCCCGCAGTTGTGGACACCGCGCTGGGAGCCTCCCCCGGACGGGGAGCTCATGATCCTCGCGTGCACGTTCCCGGAGAGGCGCTTCATGACCTCGATGAGGCTCCAAATCCACGGCGAGCGGAACTCGCCGCGCTTCCACAGCCGCTCCACCACCGTCCCGTGCTGGATGTTGAGGGGGTTGACGGAGATCTCGTCGGAGAAGGGGTCGGCGAACATGGCCGAACTGACGGCGTCGTCGATGGCGTCGGACTCGCTGAGGTAGGGAGGCTTGAGGAGCAGGTAGGTCCTCACCGCCAGCCCCGCGTCCTTGATGCGCATCCCCGCCTCTCTGCTCTGCGCGGCGGTGAAGCCCTTGTTCACGCAGGTCCGCAGCACCTCCTCGTCGGAGGACTCGAGGCCGAGGGCGACCGTCATCTGCCGGGGCAGGGAGGAGACGAGGTCGTCGGTGAGGAACTCGGGGCGGCTCTCCGCGAGGATACGTTTGCATCCCTTGTACTCGTCGAAGATTCTCTCCCTCACGGAGACGGGGATCTCGGCGGGGTCGAAGAAGCTCCCCGAGGTGTACAGCTTGACGAACGGCTCGCCCCTGTACTTCGAAAGTGCCAGATCCACCTGTTTGTTGAGGTTCTCCTCGGTCACGTTGCTGAGCGAGGCGGTGCGGTAGCCGCACATCGTGCAGCCCCCGCTCCCGGCTTTGGCCCAGCAGCAGCCGTTGGTGCGCAGGATGATGACCTGCGCGTCGACGACCTCCCCGCCGGCCATGTCCTTCTCCGTCCAGACGGCCTCGGGCTCGTCCGGCGACCTTTCCTTCTTCATCGGCCTTCCCCACGGCGCGGGTTGGTTATTAACTTTGGCTGGGACTTATGCGCGCGCCTCCGGGCGGACTTTTTAATATGATAGGATAATCGCTGAGGCAGGCAGTCAAATGGCAAAGAAAGTCATCGTTATCGGATCGGGCGCGGCCGGCATGTCGGCGGCGTCCGCGGCCAGGGCCGCTGACCCTGAGGCCGACATCACCGTGTTCACCGAGGACAAAGATATCGCATATTCCCCCTGCATGATCCCCTGGGTCCTCGAGGGCAGGTCCACCTGGGACCAGATGATCATGCACACCCCCGAGTGGTACGCGAAGGAGAGGAACATCAAGGTGCTCACCGAGACCAAGGTCGAGAGCGCCGTCAACGACCGCGCCAAGGACGGCACCGTCACCAAGACCGTCACCGCGGGCGGGAAGACCTACGAGTACGACTCCCTGGTCCTGGCGACCGGCGGGCGCGTCTTCGTGCCCCCCATCGAGGGCACCGACCTCCCCGGCGTGTTCGTGGTCAGGACCGTCGAGGACGGCAGGAGGATCGAGGCCTGCCTGAAGAAGGCCAACAACGTCGTCATCGCCGGCGCGGGCGTCATCGGGCTGGAGATCGCCATCGCCCTCAACAACATCGGGAAGGACGTCACCATCATCGAGATGATGGACCAGGTCATCCCCAGGATCGCCGACGCCGACATGGCCGGCAAGGTCCAGAAGTACCTCGAGGGCCAGGGCGTGAAGATCGTCCTCAAGGCCCCCGTCCAGAAAGTGGTCGGGAACGGGAAGGTGGAGGGCGTCGAGTCCCTCGGCAAGACCTACCCCGCCGACCTCGTCATCTTCGCCACCGGCGTGCGCGCCAACACCGACCTCGCCAAGCAGATGGGCCTCGACATCGGGCAGCTCGGAGCCGTCGCGGTCGCCCCCACCCTGCAGTGCTACAAGCGCGGGAGGCTGGTCCCGGACGTCTTCGCCTGCGGCGACGTCATCCAGTGCCAGTCCGCCGTCTACACCGGCCCGACCATGAGCCAGCTGGGCTCCACCTGCGTGAAGGAGGGCAAGGTCGCGGGAGCGAACGCCGTGGGGAAGAAGTGCCTCTTCGGCCCCACCCTGAGCCCCTGGGTGAGCTCCATCGGGGAGATGGAGATCGCCGGCACCGGCATGTCGCTGGGCCTGGCCTCGTGGTACGGCGCGGACACCGCCTGCGGGAAGGCCGAGGGCCTCACCCGCGCGAGGTACTACCCGGGCGCCAAGGAGATGACCGTCAAGGTCATCGGCGACCGCACCACCCACCGCATCATCGGGTGCCAGATCGTCTCCGGCGAGAACGCCACCGGGCGCATCGACTGGATGTCCGCCGTCATCGCGGCCGGCACCACCGCCGAGGAGTTCCTCGCGAACGGCGAGAACGCCTACTGCCCCCCGACCGCCATGGTCAGGGAGCCCGTCTTCGCCGCCGTGGAAGACCTGGTGAAGAACCTCAAGCAGTGATCCGATGGACGCCGAGGAGTACAAGAGATTGTACGAGGGCCTCAACGGGAAGGCCGACGTGGAGCGCTTCGAGGAGGAGGGCTACGACCGCCGCCTCCTCGAGACCCTCTACACCCAGAAGGTCAACCGCTCGGTCAAGAAGCGCTTCCATTCGGTCAAGAGCAAGGCCCCGCAGATGCTGAAGGCGTGGGCCGGCGGGGAGTCCTTCGTCTCCATCGCGGACCGCATGAACTTCCCGCCGATGCTCACCGCCATGATGATCTTCCTCGAGGACGGCTGCTCCCGCAAGGTCTTCTGGGAGTACGTCCGCGACCCCTCGCTGCTGGACAGCCCCGAGACCGCCGAGGAGCTCCGCGAGGCCACCGAGCAGGACCTCGTCTACTCCCCCGCCGCCGACGAGAGCCAGAAGGAGCGCGGCCAGTGGGGCGAGGGGCTGCTGTGGGAGTGGCTCGACGGGCAGGACATCGATTACAAGACCGAGGCCGACGAGAGGCGCGAGGGGGCGTCCGGGAAGACGCCCGACTGCCTCCTGGCCGAGCCGATGGAGTTCGAGGGCCGGGAGATCCACTGGATCGAGAGCAAGGCCTCCTTCGGGGACGCCGTCGAGTTCCGCTACAACTGCCGCAACCAGCTGGTCCCCTACACCCAGCTCTTCGGGCCCGGCGTGGTCGTCTACTGGACCGGGCACCTCGATGACCTCAAGGCCCCCGAGGGCGTGACCCTCGAGGACATCGGGATCATGGACAAGAGGCTCGAAAAGCTCTGATACCGACCCATTCGATGAGATTCATTCTCATCGTCTGGGTCTTTTCTTTTTTCCTTTTTTCCGACCCGCTATATTGACGGCGACGGACTTCCCTCCCGATCTACATAATGCTTGATCCGCAGTCAATATAACAGGTTTCAAGTTAGTTCATTCTGAATTTGTAAATTTTGGAATGCACTGATTCAGAATTTACATATCTGGCACATGCAGAATTGAATAGAAAGGAAAGGGGGATTTCCCCCTTGAAATGATATTGAAGTTCAGACCATAAGCACTTTCTGCTCGTACTCCTCGCGCAGCTCGCCCAGGGTGGCGGTGCGCTCGGCGTAGGCGTTGTGCTTGTGGATGGACTCCTCCGAATCGGAGGAGACCAGGACCTCGGTGTCTTCCTTGAGGTCCTTGTACTTCTCGACGACCAGGGTGAGGCCGTTCCTCACCACGTCCTCGACGAAGCGGGTGTTCTCGTGGGCGTTGATCACCACGCGGCCCTCGTCCTCCCTCTTGAGGAGCTCGAAGGTCGGCGAGGACACCGCCTTCTCGGCGAGGTCGATGAGGTCGTCCGCCTCGATGCTCTCGTCCTCCCCGGTGGTGAGGACGATGGAGCAGACGTTGCGCTGGTTGTGCGACATCATGGGGAAGCCGGGGTCCTCGACCTTCAGCAGCTCCCCGACGGTCTCCTGGGCGCAGGGGCAGGCGGTCATCCCGATCGCTTTGCACCCGATGGTCTTGCGGACCTCGCCGTCCCTGGTGGCGCGGGCTCCGGCGATGAGGGTGTAGCTCTCGAGGGTGTCCCTCCCGGAGGGGGTCTTCCGCGGGCGGAAGTACTCGGCCTCGATGCTCACGTAGGCGTTCTGCGCGTACTCGTGCTTGACGAGGAGCTTCCGGACCATGTCGGCGGCCAGGTTCTCCAGGCCGTCCACGGGCTGCTGGACGCTCTCCTCGGCGACCGCCCTCAGGACCTCGACGTTGCGGGACAGGTGGCTCCCGCGCTGGGCGGCGGGGAGGTCCACGTAGATGTCGAAGGAGCAGTTGACCACCTTGCTGAGAGGGTTGTTGATGCCGGGCCTCGCGATCAGGACCGGCTTGCGTACGCCGGAGACGCCGACCTTGGTCAGTTTGAAACCGGTCGACCCCCTGCTGTACTGCACGTCGCACTTCAATGCCATGCGCCTTCGTTACCGAGGGGAATTACTTAAAATGTATAGGTCAACCCCTTCTCTGGTAATAATAACGAATCAGGTTAAATCGGGACAACCCGCTTCGGCAGTCAATATGCAGATGCAGTGCGGGGTCGACGAGGCCGGCCGCGGGCCGATGCTGGGTCCTTTGGTAGTTGGGGCCGTCTGGTGCGACGACGTCTCCGTTTTGGAAGACATCGGCGTTAAGGACTCCAAGAAGCTGACCCCCGCCCAGCGGGAGAAGATGTACGGGGAGATCGACGAACGGGCCCCCCATTGGGAGGTCGACATCATCGAGCCCGAGACCATCGACGAGGAGATGAAGAGGCTCTCCCTGAACATCATCGAGCTCAACAGGTTCGCGGATCTGGCACAGAAGCATCCGTGCGACGTCGTCATCGCCGACTGCCCCGACGTCGATACATCGAGGTTCGCCGCCATCCTCGCCGAGCGGAGCGGGATCCGGAACGTCAAGGCGGAGCACAAGGCGGACGACACCTACCCCGTGGTCTCGGCGGCCTCCATCATGGCCAAGGTCACCCGCGACCGCATCGTGGAAGGCTACGAGAAGGAGTTCGGGGAGCCCGTGGGATCGGGATATCCCAGCGACCCGGAGACCGTGGGCTTCATAGAAAAATGGATTAAGAACCACGGCAGTGCCCCGCCACACACCCGGACGTCGTGGAAGCCTGTCAAGGACATGTTGTCAAAACGGAAGAACACGACTCTGGACCAATGGTGAAGACCATGACCATGGAAGCGACAATCAAGGAGCTCATCGCGAAGGCTAACAAGAAGATGGCCGAGGACGAGGACCTCAAGGAGAAGACCAAGGACCTCAAGAAGACCATCAACTTCGACCTCGGGGAGGAGAAGTACTCGATGAAGCTCGAGAACTCCGAGATCACCGACTTCAAGGCGGAGCCCCTGGAGAACGCGGACATCACCGTGACCACCACCCCGGAGTACTTCCAGCAGCTCGTCGACGGCGACCTCAGGCCGATGCGCGCCTACGTGACCAAGAAGATCACGGTCAAGGGCAAGATCCAGGACCTGATGTTCCTCAAGAGCATGTTCTGATGCTGGTTCTTGCCGGTTTGCAAGAAATTTAAATAGTACAGCCGTCGTAGGGCACTTTATAGCGAGGTAGGGTAGCCAGGATATCCCGTCGGGCTCATAACCCGGAGATCGGTCGTTCAAATCGACCCCTCGCTACCATCCCTTTGTTGTTCTCCATACTACTCCCGAGTTCTCCGTCGGCAGGTTTTTTACGCTATCCCGTTCCATCCCCTCCCTCATGTCAGTTTTCGACAACGAGAAACTGAAAACAATGGTCGCCGAGCGCCACTCCGTGAGGAAGTACTCCTCCGGGCTCGGCCAGGAGGACAAGGAGAAGATGGAGGCCGCTATCTCCGAGGTCAACTCGGAGTCGGGGCTCTCGATCGAGCTGGTCTGCGGGAACCCCGCCGGCCTGCAGAAGTTCGGCATGAAAGGGCACTTCGCCGGGGCGGAGGACTACATCGTCCTCGCCGGCCCGGACAAGGACGACCTGGAGAGGGAATGCGGGTACTGGGGCGAGCGCCTGGCACTTTACGCCCAGTCGATCGGCCTCAACACCTGCTGGGCCGCCATGATCAACAAGAAGGAGGTCATGAAGCACGTCCCCGAAGGCGCGAAGTACGTGCTCGTCATCGTCATCGGGCACGGCGCCGAGCAGGGCGCCGCGCACGAGTCCAAGCCCGCCGAGAAGCTCTCCAACGTGACTGCTGACTCCCCGCAGTGGTTCAGGGACGGCGTGGAGTACGCCATGAAGGCCCCCACCGCCATGAACAAGCAGAACTTCTACTTCGAGCTGCAGGCGGACGGGAAGGTCCGCGCCAAGCCTGTCGGAGGAATGTTCACCGATATCGACACCGGCATCGCGGAGACAGATTTCGAGCTTGGCGCAGGTATGGGGAAGTTTGAGTGGGCGGAGTGACCTCCGCCCGCAGTGCCAGCATCTCATTCTGAGTGCTCGGCGCCCTCCTCCGGGGACCCCTCGGGGGGCCCCCGCTCCCTTATCCTCACGGCCTGCTCGACCGGCGACACGAAGATCATCCCGTCCCCGTTGCGCCCGGTCCAGGCCGCCTTGCAGACGGTGCCGATGACGAGGTCCACCTGGGAGTCCTCCACGACGATGTCGATCATCATCTTCTCGATCTCGTCGACGGTGAACTCCCCGAACCTGTTGGTGAACTTCACCCCGGCCTGCTTGCCGCGGCCGGTCACGGGGTTGAACGTCATCCCGACGATCCCCTCGGCCTTCAGGGCCTCCTTGACGTCCTCGTACTTCTCGGGACGGACAATTGCCATTACCATCTTCATCTCAGTCGCCTCACAGGTACGCGGGCTCGCCGTGCTCGACGATGTCCTCGCCAATCGATTCCTCCTCCTCGCTGACGCGCACCTTCATGAACTTGGAGATGACCCAGACGAGGATGTACGAGACGCAGAAGCAGAAGGCCACGGTGGCGACGACGGCGATGATCTGGCCGAAGAAGAGGTCGGTGCTGCCGTAGATTAGCCCCTCGACCCCGCCGCTCAGCTCGGGGTCGGCGAAGATGCCGGTGGCGATCGCTCCCCACATCCCTCCGACGCCGTGGACGCCGAAGACGTCGAGGGCGTCGTCGAACTTGAGCTTCGAGTGGATGAAGCGGACCGCGAAGTAGCAGAGCGCCCCGCCGACCGCGCCGGTGATCATGGCCTGGCCGAAGCCGAGGTAGGCCGCACCCGGAGTGATGGCGACCAGGCCTGCGAGAGCTCCCGCGATGAGGCCCAGCACGCCGACCCTGCCGACGACCAGGTACTGCGCGATGCCCCAGGCCGCCATCCCGAAGAGGGCGGCCGCCATGGTGGTGAAGAAGACGTGGACCGCGTTCGCGTCGGCGAGCAGCCCCGACCCTCCGTTGAAGCCGAACCAGCCGACCCACAGCAGCAGGGCGCCGAGGTAGGCGAAGGGGACGCTGTGGGCGTGCGCCCTGGCCTTCGTGCCCTTCAGCCGCGGACCGATGAAGATGCACAGTGCCAGACCCGAGACACCGCAGCAGATGTGGACGACCGTGCCGCCCGCGAAGTCGAGGACGGTGAGGTACTGGTCGTACCAGCCGCCGCCCCACACCCAATGGGCCATGGGGGCGTAGACCAGGACCGACCAGAGCGCCAGGAAGACGATGATCGGGCCGAACCTCATACGCTCGGCCACCGCACCCAGGACCAGCGCCCCGGTGACCAGGGCGAACATCATCTGGAAGATGGCGAACTCGAGGTACGAGATGTTCCCGCCCTCCATGATGTCATTTTCTGATACGTTGTTGAAGAACGCGTAGTCCAGGTTCCCGATGATGGCCCCGTCGTCGCCGAAGGCCAGGGAATAGCCCACGGCGATCCAGGAGATCCCCATGACGGCCGTGGCCGCCAGGGTCTGGGCCATCATCGAGGTCATGCTCTGCTTCCTCAGCATCCCTCCGTAGAAGAACGCGACGCCCGGGACCATGATGAAGACCAGGGCGGAGGCCACCAGGATCCACGAGACGCTCCCGCTGTCCTCGGTGCCGGGCTCCGTCACCGCCGAGGAGAGGGAGGACCCGGCCGTAAGAAGGGCGGCGGCCAGCAGGACCGCCGCTATGACAATTATCAGTGTCTTTCTCATTTCGCACCACAAATCGGCATTGTTTTCCGATTGTGTTAGACAAATGTCTAATGATATTTGAATATAATCGAAAAACGGCCATTCAAATTGAGGAAAAACCGCGAAACGAACTTCGAAAACGTCCGAAAATGGACATTTGTCTGCGGAATCCGCAGGAACGGTGCGAAAAACAGAGGACGGGCCGCCCTCCCGGGCGGCCCTTGATCATAATGAGTTTGGGATCAGAGCAGGCTCTTGGCCTCCTCGGGCGTCATGTCGATCGCCTTGAGGAGGTACTCCAGGGCCTTCTTCTTCTTGGGGGCGAGCGCGGCCGCGGCCTTGGGGTCCTCGGCCATGTCCGCGTACACCGCCATCATGTTGTTGTAGTACTCGATGGCGAACTCGGAGTAGTAGGTGGGGGCCATCGAGCTGTCGATCTCCGCGGCCTCGTTGTAGGACTTCTCCGCCTCGTCGTACTTGCCGACGGAGATGCAGAACTGCCCGTAGGCCTGGTAGTAGTCGGCGTTCCCGCCGAGCTCGATGGCCTTCCGGTAGTCCTCCATGATCTCCTCGGGCTTGACCTTCGCGCCGAACATGCCGGACGCGTAGTTCCCGCACTCCGCGGTGTAGAACCATCCCTCGGCGTCGTCCGGGAACTCCGCCGAGAACTTCTTGAACGCGCTGTACGCCTTCTTGAAGTCGCCCGCGTCCATGGCCTTCATGGCCGCGTCGAACTTCTTCTGAACGGCGGGGTCCCTCATCGGGCCTGAACCATCCATCTCATCTGCCATGGAGGGACGATTGGCTCGGGGTTTATTAATCCTTACAGCGGAAGGAGGGAGGTGTTACCTGCTTCCCAGTTGTTCCCCGAAAAACTATATTTCCTCTGATACCGATGCTTCCAGCATGTCTGTCGAAGAGCTGTGGGAGCAGACCGTGAAAGATGCCGGGGAAGCGGGCTTCACGTACAAGGAGCTCGGGCTCCCCAGGGTGACCGTCAGGGACGCCGAGAGGTGCCGGCACATGTGCGAGCAGAACGTCTGCAAGTGCTACGGCACCAACTGGGGCTGCCCTCCCGGCGCCGGCAGCATCGCGACCTGCAACGCGAAGATCAAGAAGTTCCGGAACGCCGCCGTGGTCTACCGGCGCTGCGAGGTGGACATCAAGGACGCCGACGCCCTCAAGTCCCTCTCCGGGAAGCTCCAGAACCTCCTCCGGTCGACGCAGGACGCCCTCCGCGCCCGCGGGTACGAGTGCATGTGCCTCTCCGACGGCGGCTGCAACTACTGCGGCAAGTGCAACTACCCCGACGAGTGCCGCCACCCCGACAAGCGGGTCGACTCGGTGAGCGCCTACGGGATCCTCCTCATGGAGTACCTGGAGGACAACGGCCTCCAGTTCAAGTTCGAGGAGGACCACGTCACCTTCTACGGGCTGATCTTCTACAACGAGCCGGATTGAGTCGCGGGCGAATAATATTATAAAACAAACCAATCGCACATCCGATGGGCCCGAGAGGGCCCGCAGGTGACCGAATGGACAGAGAGACAGTGGCGCGCGTCGCGAGGACGGCGCACATCAGGCTCACGGACGAGGAGCTGGACAGGTACTCGAAGGACCTGGCGGACATCCTCGATTACTTCAGGGTCCTGGACGAGGCCCCCGGGCACGACGGGGTGGGGGTGAACCCGGTCGAGATCGCCGACGTGACCCGCGAGGACGAGCCGCACCAGGACATCGACCCCGCCGTCCTCCTGAAGGACATGAAGACCTACGAGAACTACGTGAGGGGGCCCAAGCTGGTATGAGCGACGCCGACACCATGCGGAGCCTCA
>JBMNQO010000012.1:0-26927 GCA_050944195.1 Methanomethylophilus sp.
TCAGGACCGCGAGGAACTCTTCGCTGTCCTCCTCCTTCCCGGCCAGCAGCGTCTCCAGGGACATGCGCTCAGAACCGCCTCGGGCGCATTTCACGCTTTCGCAGGCCCCGTCGGTTCCCGAACTTCCGCTTCAGCGCCCGCTCGGTGAGGGGGAGGGCGGCCATCATGCAGACCATCTCGAGGACGATGACGGCGATCATCAGCAGCGCTATGGTGTCGGCCTCCGCGTCGGTGACCAGGAACAGCGAGAGGAATGCCGGGATGACGACGATCACCCCTATCTTCATGAAGCACCTCCCGCAGTAATCCTGGGCGAAGTCCCAGGCCTCCTGGGACTCCCTTGAGAGCGGGGAGCCGTAGCCGAACGACCAGAGGCGCTTCCTGGACGGATGGTGCACCATGAGCCATCCGTAGGCCGCTATGATCAGCGGCAGCGCGAGCACGATGACGAGGGCGTACCACCAATACGCTTCCATGATGGAGTCATGGAATTCATCGGTGAAATAACGACCGTCTGTAGAATACGGAGGGCTCGGTAGGTCTCGAGCACGAGGTGCGTGCCCGACCTGAGGTAGATCAGCGGGATGAGGAGCTTCCTGGCCCTCCGCCGGAGCTCCTTGTCGTTGGTGAGGATGTACCCGTGCTCGCGCTGCGCCACTTCCAGAACGGAATCGTCGCCGTGGGACTCCGCGGGCACGATCTCCTTGGTCCTGGCCAGCGCCAGGGCGGCCTTCGCCCATTTGCTGTCCAGGTGCTTCAGCTCCCCCACGAGGGGCCCGGGGACGACGAAGCGGACGTCCCCGAGGAGGTTCGAGACCTCGGCGTCGAGGTTGATGCCGACCTCGAACGGCATGAGAAGGGCGTTGGTGTCGAGGACGACGGTCTGCATCGTCGCTGCTCGATCACGCCGTAGCCGATCAGGCGCCACTTGTTGGAGATCCTCCGCGAGATGGCGACCCGCTGGCCGGGCATGACGCAGACGGGCAGCTTGAGGACGACGTCCGCCTCGCCCTTGCGGGCGCTCTTGACGACGCCCACGGTGGTGGCGATGCCGACGCTCAGCATCAGCGGCTCGCTGCTCTTGATCTCGTCGACGTTGAGCTCATCGGCGGCGCCCACGACGCGGTCCATCAGGTGGATCTCCATGCGGAAGGAGCTGACCACCGGCGGGGTCTTGCCGGGGAGGCCGATGACCTTGCCGGTGAGCCCGTCCGATTTGGTGATGGAGGGGTCGAGCTCGGTCCCCAGGGCGATGAGGCCGCCGGGGCCCACGGACTTGACCTGCTTCTCCCCCGCCTCGAGGGAGATGATCTTGGCGAGGATCTTCTCGTAGGTGACCTTCTTGTCCTGGGACACCACCCGGCGCCCGGGGACGATCTCGATCTCGTCGCCGATCTTCAGCTTGCCGCGCACCAGCGTCCCGCCGATGACCCCGCCCTTGAGGTCCGCGGGGACCGTCCCGGGCGAGTTGATGTCGAAGGACCTGGCCACGTACATGATGGGGTCGGAGGTGAGGTCCCGGTCGACCTTGGAGACGATGGTGTTCTGGATCGCTTCGATGAGGAGGTCGATGTTCACGCCGCGGTTGGCGGAGACGGGGATGATGGGGGCGTTCTCGGCGACGGTGCCTTTGACGAACTCCTTAATCTCCCGGTAGTTCTCCATCGCCCGCTCGCGGGTGACGATGTCGATCTTGTTCTGGACGATGACGATCTTGTCGATGCCGATGATGGAGAGCGCCATCAGGTGCTCCCGGGTCTGCGGCTGGGGGCAGTGCTCGTTGGCGGCCACCAGGAGCAGGGCGCCGTCCATGAGGGCGGCCCCGGAGAGCATGGTGGCCATCAGGGTCTCGTGCCCGGGGGCGTCCACGAAGGACACCGCCCGCAGGAACTCGGTCTCGGCGCCGCACACGGGGCACTTCTTCTTGGTGCTGTAGGCGGCCGCGCCTTTGCAGTTGGGGCACTTGTAGAAGGCGACGTCGGCGTACCCGAGGCGGATGGAGATGCCCCTCTTGATCTCCTCGGAATGGCGGTCGGTCCACTCGCCGGAAAGGGCCTTGGTGAGGGTGGTCTTCCCGTGGTCGACGTGCCCGATCATCCCGATGTTGATCTCGGGCTGCTTCGGGACCTTCATTCTTCCTTCTTCCCGTCGTCGCCGCCGGCGAGAAGCTCCTCGATGGGTTTGGGGCCGTACTCTGCGACGATCATGTTGATCTGCACGATCTCGGAGGAGATGGCGGAGCCGCGGGAGGCGACGCGCTTCCTCTGGCCGGGGTACTTCTCGTGGAAGCCCTGGCCGTCGGCCAGCAGGAGCTTGGTCCTCTTCTTGCCCGGCAGGTCGCCCCTCATGGGGGTGCCGGTCTTGTCGGAGCCGCCGGTGATCTTAACCTTGTATCCGGGGAGGCCCACGAAGATTCCGTCCACGACTTCCCCGATGTTCTTGCCATCAAGGGAGTTCGCGTAGTTTCCCGACACGGCGACGTTGTACGACTTGCCGGTCTTCACATCGTTGATAACGACTTTGAAATCAGCCATTTGAACACCTTGTGTGTGGGCTTCCCATCGGTGCCTGCCTTATAAATATTTCTTAAAGGAAAGGCAGGCGGAAGGAAACTCACATGCCCCAGAAGGGCTCGGAGCGGCGCTTGATGGCCGCGATGTCGCTGAGGGCGAGCTTCTCGTCGTCGGTGAGGTCCACCTTCTGGACCTCCTTGAACCCGGACTCGATCATGTTCGTGTAGAGCACCGAGCCCTCGTTGATCTGGCGCCCGACGGTGACCCCGTCGATGGCGACCGAGACCTCCTCCCCCTGGGAGGCCTCCTTGAGCACCGTGCCGTCGTCGGCGCGGACGCTCTTGATCTCCCCGCAGTCCTTGCCGTCGATGTCGATCAGGCCCTCCCCGGTCCTGATCCGGCCGGCGAGCACGCGCACGCCGACCACCGCGGGCTTGCTGACCCGGAAGATGTGGTCGGGCATGATCATGATCTTCGCCGGGAAGGCGAAGAGCTGCCTCTTGTCGGACTCGTTCTGCCGCGAGGCCTCCTCCAGCCACAGCTTGTAGTCGTCGATCAGCGAGTAGACGATCTGGTTGGTCAGGACCTTGATGCTGTGGGTGGCAATCTCCGCCTCGGCGTCCTTGGAGATCGGGACGTTGAACCCGAGGATGATGTGGTGGGTGTCGTTGCCGTAGGAGCTCTCGAGCACGTCGCGGCGGGTGATCTCCCCGATGCCGTACTTGCGGATGGGGATCCCGGCCGCCTTGGCCTCGTAGGCGAGGGCCTCCAGCGAGCCGATGGCGTCGGCCTTGATGGTGATGCCCCGGTCTTCGGTCTCGATCTTGATGGAGGTCTCCTCCTTGATCTCCGCGACCGCGGGGTCCTTGGCGTTCTTGACCACCCTGATGGGCGCGCCGGCGATGACGCCGGTGGCGTCCTGCACAGCGATCTTCACGCCGGCGGCCGCGTGCAGCACCTTGACGCTGTCGAAGCGGTCGCGGGGGTCGCGGATCTCGTCGAGCGGCTTGGGCTTGAGGATCGCCTTCACCCGGGTGACGACGGGCGCCCCGCGGGTGCCGATGGCCACCATGGAACCTGTTTTCAGAGTGCCGGAGTAGAGGATCATGTCGAGGGTCTGCCCCAGCCCCTTGACCTCCTTGACCTCGAGGATGGTCCCCTTGCCGGGGCCCTCCTCGTTGACCAGCTGGGACTCGAGGAACCGCTGCGCCAGCCCGATGAGCATGAGCATCAGGTCGGGCACCCCCTCGCCGGTCTTGGCGGAGATGGGGACCAGTGCCACGGCTTTCGTGAAGTCCTCGATGCGGTCGTAGCGGTCGGCGAACACGCCGTTCTCCGAGAGCTGCGAGATGACGTTGTACATGTGCTCCTCGAAGACCTGCCGGGTGTGCTCCGACTGCTCCTTCTCGGCGAGCACGAAGGGCCGGTCCTCGACGGAGTTCCAGCCCTCGATGGTGTCGATCTTGTTCAGCACGATGACGAAGGGGGTTTTGTACTGCCTCAGGATGTGGATGGACTCCACCGTCTGCGGCATGATCCCCTCGCGGATGTCGATGACCAGCACCGCGATGTCCGCCAGGGAGCCTCCCCTCGCGCGGAGCGAGGTGAACGCCTGGTGGCCCGGGGTGTCGATGAACAATAATCCGGGGACGGTGAACTTCTTGGAGCCGATGATGGGCCCGCACATCTCATAGATGCGGCCGATGGGGACCTCGGTGGCGCCGATGTGCTGCGTGATGGCGCCCGCCTCGCGGTCGCCGACGGCGGTGCCGCGGATCTTGTCGAGGAGCTTCGTCTTACCGTGGTCGACATGACCCAGAACGCTCACGACCGGCTGCCTGATCGTCACCATTTGAATTCACCTTCCTTTCCGCTCACGCACGGAAAAACACGAAACAGTTTCAAAGGGTTTAAAGTTGAGCGGGGCAGAGCCCCGCTCTTTGTAATCACTCGTAGATCCACTTCTCGGCGTCCTTCTTGTAGTCCACGAGCTCCTCGGGACGGAAGAAGATGCCGATCTCGCGGGCGGCGGACTCGGGGGAGTCGCTGCCGTGGATGATGTTGACGCCGGTGACCATGCAGTAGTCGCCGCGGATGGTGCCGGGGGCGGACTCCTGGGGGTTGGTCTTGCCCATGAGGGTCCTGCAGACCTTCACCGCGTTCTCTCCCTCCCAGACCATCGCGAAGACGGGCCCGGAGGTGATGTAGGAGATGAGCGACGGGAAGAAGGGCTTGTCCTTGTGCTCGGCGTAGTGCTTCTCGGCGGTCGCTTTCGGGATCGTCATCAGCTTGGCGGCGACGAGCTTGAGCCCCTTCCTCTCGAAGCGGGAGACGATCTCCCCGACGAGGCCGCGCTGGACCCCGTCGGGCTTGATCATGACGTAAGTCCTCTCGACGGCCATGATGTCTCACTCCTGCTTCTCCGCGCTCTCCGCGGGGGCCTCGGCCGCCGCGGCCTGGGACTCCGCCTTGGCGGCGGCGTTCCGCTGGCGCGCGTCCTTCTCGGCGTGCGCCTTCTCGGTCCAGAGGGTGGTCCTGGGGACCCTCTTCAGCTGGACCATGTTCTTGTAGCACCTGTTGGCGTCGAAGTACAGCACGGTGCCGTCCTTCCTGACGTACATCTTGCCGGTGCCGGGCTCGATGACCTTGCCGCAGAAAGAGCATTTCCTCTCCTCGACCATTCGGATCACCGCCCCATCCCGAGCTTCTTGGCCTCTCTCGAGGTCTCCCTGAGCATGAGGATGTCTCCCATCCTCACGGGGCCCATGATGTTCCTCACGATGACGCGCCCTTTGTCGCGCCCGTCGAGGACGCGGACCTGGACCTGCGTCGCCTCTCCCGTCATCCCGGTGCGGCCGATGATGTTGACCACCTCCGCCGGGATGCTGTCAGTGTCCACCATTCGAAGCACCCCGCTTACTGCCTGAGGTCCTTCACGGCGGCTGCGATCTCGTCGACCTGGCTCTTGCCGTTGCCGGCGTCGACGACGGCGACGGAGGCAGTGGGCTTGGCGAGGCCGATGGCCTTGCCGAGCTCCTCCTTCGAGGGGACGTACACGAACGGCACGTTCTTCTCGTCGCAGAGGGCGGGCATGTGGGCGAGGATCTCGGGGGGCTCGACGTCGGCGGCCATGATGACCATGACGGCCTCTCCGCGCTCGACGACCTTGGTGACCTCGTTGGTTCCCTTCTTCACCTTGCCGGAGTCGCGGGCGACCTCGGCGAGGGCGTAGGCTTTGTCGGAAACTTCCTTAGGGGTCTCAAACTTGACGTAAACTGCCATTTCAAACTACCTCTTTCGGGCGCTGTTCAAGGCGCCGTCATTATTCATCGGCTCGATTAGAGCAACGTGACTATAGGACGGTCATATAAAAAGCATGCTCATATAAGGGAGAAGGGCCCCGGCCCGCCGCCTGTCCGGACGGGCATGGATACATTCGGCTCACTTCATCAGGAGTTGTTTTGACAACAGGGCGGCACGCAACATCGGGTTGATTATTACAACTCATGACCCAGCCGAAAACGGTGTGAAGAAGACTCAACTAATACTCAATTGAGGAAATAATACAAATATCCCGAATGTCGATTTTGTTTTCATCCTTCAAAAAGGGATAGGGAACCGAAATGCCGAAAACTGTCGCTAAGAAAGCGGAGACCGGTAAGAAGACCGCGAAGAAAGCACCTGCAGCGAAGGCGGAGAAATCCGCTGAGAAGAAGGAGACCGCGGCGAAGAAGAAGACTGTCAAGAAGACGGCCGCCAAGGCCGAGGAGCCCGCGGCGGAGACCGCCAAGGCGCCCGCCAAGAAGCCTGCGGCGAAGAAGACCGCGACCAAGAAAGCGGCACCCGCGAAGAAGGCCGCCGCCAAGACCCAGACGGCCGAGAAGAAAACGGCCGCCAAGAAGCCTGCGGCGAAGAAGGCCGCCGTCAAGAAAGAGGCCGAGGCCCCTGCCGAGAAAGAGGTCAAGGCGCCCGCGAAGAAGACCGCGGCGAAGAAACCCGCAGCCAAGAAGACGGCCGCCAAGAAGACCGTCAAGGCCGAGGCGCCCGCGGCGGAGACCGTCAAGGCACCCGCCAAGAAGAAGTGCGGCTGCAAGAAGAAGAAATCCTGCTGATTTCCGATAAACTTCAAGGGGGCGGACCCCGCCCCCTGCTCTTTTTTATTTTTCTCACGCCGGGATCAGAGATCGTACCGCTCGGCGTACACGCCGTAGTACCCGCCGATCGAAAGGTAGAGGCACGTGTTATACGCGTAGCCGTCCTTCGAGAGGGTCCCGCTGAGGCTCCCGTCCACCGTGCCGCTCTCATGTGCCAGCAGGGTGCTGTTATACGATAATCCCGAGGCGATGGCGATCGCCATGTCGGTGAGCTGGTTCTGGGAGCACCCGCCCGCGAAGATGCAGACCTGCCCGCTGCCGAAGGAGACGAAGGTGTCCGTCGCGTAGTTCCCGTTCGAGTAGCAGGCCTGCAGCCACGTGCCCGTGCCGGTGTACTCCGTCATGTCGGGCGCATAGGCCATGTAAGCGTTGCCGAGACTGAGCTCCTCCCGGAAGGCGGCGTCCGTGTCGCCCACGAGCTCATCCTCCGAAGAGGCGTAATCAGTGACGCCCGGCAGGAACAGCTCCTGCCCGTCGACCTCGGCCGCCCCGTCCGCGGTCAGGACGTACTTCCCGATGACCTCGCCCGCCCAGTAGAGCGAGCCCCCTCCGGAGATCCATTGGATGATGAGGGACCCGGAGGTCCCGTCGTAGATCGTGTCCGGGAATCCTCCGTACACCATCACCAGCCCCTTCCCCGCGCAGGCATTGTTGTCAACATCAGATTGCAGCATCGCCGCCAATTCATCGGCGTCCAGGTAAGTGATGTCGTCGATCCCGCTGTACTCCAGCGTTCTCTCGACCTGGTCGAGGTAGTAGTCGGGCTGGTAGATCCGCTCGAGGGCGTCCGCGTCCGAGTGGTCGAAGAAGCTCTCGTAGTCCTCATCGTAGAACATGTAGACCGTGCCGACGGCAGTATAGGATCCGTTGCCGATCAGGCATGCGGAATACTCATGGGAACCGTCCGCGGTCAGGGTGTAGCTCACGGTGTCCCCGTCGGCCGAGGCCGAGGACCCGTAGCCCTTGTCATCGTCGTAGTACGCGTACCACGCGCCTCCGAAGAAGATGAGGCAGAACACCGCGAGGACGGCAACGATGCCGAGGTCGCGGCGGACGGTCGCGTTCATCGCGCTGTCCCTCCCGCCGCCGCCCGGCGGCGCGCCACCGGCGTGAGCGCCGTCCTGATCCTGTCGATGTACGGGCCCGCCCGGGGCAGCCTTATCTTCGACGCATCGTAAAGTGCCAGCGCCACGAACATCCACTCGAATACGGTCCATCCGGCGGCGCACGCCCCCTCGAGGAGGGTGAGGTCGACGTTCCCGTAGGCCACGGCGAGGGCGACGAAGGGATCGAGGGCGAACCACCCGTAGTAGACGGAGTCGATGGTCAGCGCCGCCGGGCCCGCGTGCAGCGCGGCCTCCGCCGCGGCGAAGAACCAGAAGCCGGTGTAGGCCGCGTAGTACCCGCGGCGGTCCTCCGCGATCCCGTACGCCAGGATCATGAACGCCAGCGTCTCGGGCGCGTATTGGTAGCCGCGGTGGAGCAACGTCGCCATGGCGATCAGGGCGCCGGAGATCAGGATGAGGTCCTGCTCCGAGAAGGCCGGGCGGTCCCTGAGCGATTTCCGGAAGGACCACAGCATGATGCCGATGATCAGGAGCGCCATCAGCGCCTGCCTGATGATGAAGTACCATGGGTCGCCGCCGTCCGCGGTGCGGGCCGTCAGGAAGAGGAAGACATCGTCCAGCTCCCCCTCCATCAGCGGGGGCAGCATGACGACAACGCTGACGATCGAGGCGCCCAGCACCGCCAGGAGGACCTGCCTGACCTGGTCCCCGTGCTCCCGGCGGATGCTCCACACGTACCCCGTGAGGGCCAGGATCGCCACCGCCGGGAAGACCTTCAGCCAGACGGACAGCGCGAAGGCCATGCCGGCGGCGAACGGCCGCCCCCATCCCGCCCAGCGGACGGCCAGCAGGAAGAGGAGCACGCAGACGCAGTCGAACTGCCCCTGGACCGCCGTCATGTAGATGCAGATGGGGCAGAAGCACCACATCGCCATGGCGATGAGGGCGTCGCGGTCGGGGCGGTACTTCCTCACGATGCAGAAGATCTGCCACCCGACGGCGGCGTCGAAGACCCCCAGCGGGAACTTGATGGCCATGTTCAGCTCGGGGCTGATGACGCTGACCTTCCAGCTCCGCAGGGTATCGAGGTAGGGCAGGAGTTCGGTGAAGCGGTCGCCGAAGACGGGGACCGCGCCGAAGAGGTCGTTGAGCATGCTGAGGAAGGCCAGCATGTACCCCCACAGCGGGGTGTAGTAGTCCGCCATGATGCCGTAGGTGTCGTTGCCGGACTCGACCGACTGCATGATGATCGGCCAGACCTGGGAATCGCCGAGATGGACGAGGAGCACGGTGCAGGCGAAGTGCACCGCAATCGAGGAGAGAAGGATTATCACTGCCGCCTTGATGACGCGTTTGGGCATTTCCTCCTTCGTTTCCATACGATGGTCTCGATAAACATTGGAATATTAGTAGTGTTTCGGATAATAACGCTTGATTTGGTGATGATGTCCTCATCGAAGACCTCATTTTTCTATTTCCATCGTTTACAAGAACAATTGACGTACCTATACTGGCAGAGAGGGTCTGTTTTTTTCAGAATCCGAGTCTGACACTGTGCCAATCATTATCTACCGATGTAGGATTTTCAGAAAAGATGCGTAAGGCAGAAACAGAGGATTTCATCCGTAGATGCTATGCAACCCACCCGGCAGCGACAGTACTGCTCGGGCTTGTTGCAGCCATGTGGTGCATCTCCCTCATCGCCTGCCTCATCCTGGGTTCGGACAGCTTCGGATACATGCTGTACTACCGGCGGTTCGATCATTGGAATGATTTTTTCAACAGCGTAATCGACAGTTACGATGAACCTTACACAGTCAGCCATGTCATCTACCCGGGCCTGGCCGTCGTGATATTCGCGGCAATCGGAGATCTCATCATTCCGGCCTCGGGGATCTCGGGCCTCGAGGGCCATCAGTACACCTTGGCCCTGCGCGATTCGGACGTCGGCACCTGGACCTACCTGCTCCTGGCCTCGGCAATGATGGTCCTCCTCGTCTACCTGTCGTACAGCATCCTGAAGGAAAGGGGGTTCGGGAAGTACAGCCCGATTGCGGCGATCTTAATCGTCTTTTCCTTCCCGTTCCTCTACGCTTTCGACCGCGGGAACATCATCCTCCTGTCGATGCTCCTGACCTTGGTCTTCATCCGCTGGTACGATTCGGACAACAAATATGCCAGATGGGGCGCTTACATCGCCATCGCGGCCGCCGTCGGGATCAAGATCTACCCCGCGTTCTTCCTCATCCTGCTGCTCCGCGACCGCAGACTGAAGGACCTTGCTGTCTGCCTCGTTCTTTCCCTTGCATTGATCTTCCTGCCCATCTACCTCACTGACGGGACGCCGGCGGACTTGATCAGGAACATCCTCGATTACTCATCGAGCAACCCCAGGAAGGACGGGATAGTCAACATCAGCGACCTCGTCTACAGCATATGGCACGGGATATCGCCGGACACTAGCGGAGGAAGCCTCTGCTCGGCAGTGACCGCAGTTGCGATCCTGCTCTTCGAGGCCGCCGCGCTGATTGTGGCGATCTGGTGCCGGTACATGGAGAAGTGGGAGGTTCTGGCACTTATCTCCCTCATGACCATATTGGGACCCGGAGTGGGCACCGATTACCTCTACTGCTACATTCTGATCCCGGTTCTGTACTTCATGACCTCCGAGTCGAAGGACTCCCGCAGGACAGTGTTTTTCGCTATATGCTTCGCCGCGCTCCTCTGCATGCTTCCGGGCCTGCAATTCATAGACCTAACCGGAAAACTGTATGTCTGGGACAAAATTCAGACCTCAATCAGGACGCTGTTCCTGCTGGCCATGACCGCTGAACTCCTGTACACAGGATACTGCAGGATGCGCAGGAAAACAGGGAAAGCATTGTCCGAGCCAGATAAGATTTGAATATCCGTGATTGACAGGTATCAAGAATTATATATTACAAGTCGATACTGATTGTAATTGCGCAAAGAGGATATCGGGGACTTCGTCCGCGGAAGCTACGCGGCCAATCCGGCAGCGACGGTGCTGCTTGGGGTAATCGTAGCCATGTGGATCTTCTCCGTCGTCTGCTGCCTCCTCCTGGGCCCGGACAGCTTCGGGTACATGCTTTACTACAAGCGTTACGAGTACTGGAGCGATTTCTTCAACAGCCTCGTCGACAGCTACGGCTCGCCGTACACCGTGGTCCAAGTCATCTATCCCGGCCTGGCCGTTGTCATGTATGATGCCCTCGCGCACCTCATCATCCCGATTGCGGAGGATTCGGGATTGTCGTCGGATGAAAGCTATGCTTATGCCGTCCGCGATACGGCCATCGGTACCTGGACCTACCTGTTGTTGGCCTCAGCGCTGATGGTCATCCTCGCATACCTGTCGTACAAGATTCTCAAGGAAAGAGGGTTTGGGAAATACAGCCCCGTGGCGGCTGTCCTGGTGGTTTTCTCGTTCCCGTTCATCTATTCGTTCGACCGCGGGAACATCATCCTCCTGTCGATGCTCCTGACCCTGATTTTCATTCGCTGGTACGATTCCGACAACAAATATGCCAGATGGACCGCGTACATCGCCATTGCAGCCGCCGTCGGGATCAAGATCTACCCCGCGTTCTTCCTCATCCTCCTGCTCCGGAACCGCAGGGTGAAGGATTTCGTGCTCTGCCTCGTCCTTTCCCTTGCCCTGGTGTTCCTTCCCATCTACCTCACTGACGGGACGCCGGCGGACTTGATCAGGAACATCCTCGATTACTCATCGAGCAACCCCAGGAAGGACGGGATAGTCAACATCAGCGACCTTGTCTGCAGCATCTGGCACGGCATATCTCCGGACACGTACAAGGGAGACCTCTGCATGACGGTCGCCACGATCGCGACCCTGTCTTTCGAGCTGATTGGGCTGATTGTGGCCGTATGGTGCAGGAACATGGAGAAGTGGGAGGTGCTGGCGCTCATCGCCATCATGACCATGCTGGGCCCGGGGGTCGGCACTGACTACCTTTACTCGTACATGCTGATTCCGGTGCTGTACTTCATGACCTCCGAATCGAAGGACCCCCGGCGGACGATGTTCTTCGCGATATGCTTCGCCGCCACCCTTTGCATGGTGCCGGGAATTGACATCATCGATTTCTCTGATGTCCATGTGAACTGGGACACAGTCAACACCACGATGAAGACGATGTTCGTGTTCGCAATGGCCGCAGATTTGCTGTACAACGGATACCGCAGGATGCGCGGAAAAGCCAAAGAGCCTGTTTCCAAGCCTGCTGAGAACTGAGCCCACAAAATTACTGGTCCAGGTTCTCCTTCATCCTGTTCTTGATGTCGACAATGGGGTCCACGTTGCAGGGGTCCACATTGTGCAGGGCCGCGATGTAGAGCGAGATGTGGTCGCCGACCATGATGCCGTAGATCATCCTCTCCAGCAGGCTGTTGCCCTTGGTCCCGATGACACGGGCCTCCACGCCCCTGCTCTTCAGGAGGTTGAGCGTGGCCTGCATGATCTTCGTGACCTCCACCAGGCGGTCGTCGGCGATGAGCACCGGCATGAAGTTCTTCCGGCAGGGGTCGTCGTACCAGCCGACGATCTCGTTGTGGTTGAACTCGGGGATGACGCCGGAGTAGGCGATGATCTTCGAGTTCTCGTTGAGCTGGTTCTTCATGCGGACGGCGATGGCCTCCATGTCCGGGGCGCCGTAGACGACCGGCACCTTGCCGTCGATGGCCCGGGCGATCTCCCAGGCGAACGAATCCTCGGCCTCGATCTCCTCATGGTACTGGCGGAGACGCGGCAGCATGGCGATGATCTGATGGCGGATGCCGGGCCCGCCGGCGTCCTCGATGACGGCCCCCAGGATCCCGATGAACCATCCGATGGCGCTCCGCGGCTGCATGGGCTCGCCCTCGATCATGATGACCGGGTTCCCGAAGGTCTTCGAGTACTCGAGGAGCTTTCCGCCGCCGGTGACGGCGATGACGTCGAGGCCGGCGTCGAGCGCCAGCTTGTACATGTAGAGGGTCTCGTAGGTGTTTCCGGAGTAGCTGCAGGCCACGAAGAGCGTGTCCTTGTCGATCCATTCCGGCAGGGCCATGGTCTTGCAGGATTCCACAGAGACCTTCGAGCTGTAGTACATGGAATCGGCATAGATGCGGCCGCCGATCGCCGAGGCGCCCATCCCGCAGACGATGACGTGGCTGTAGCGGCGGGAGACGTGTGTCTCGACGCTGATGGCCTTGGCGAGATCGTCCACGAAGCCGGAGATCTCGCCGGCCATCTTGTTGAGGGAATCTGTACCGAACCTCATACCCTGACACTCTGCGGTTGATATAAAGTGTGAATATTTAATGGAATACGAGTCAAAGGTTCGAAAATCCCTTCCACTCCATAATTCAGCTCGCCACAAGAATGTAGATGGGGATGCTCTGAAGCATGTATGACGCGGCCACCTCGTATCCGCTGTCCGGGTCGTCACGGCAATAAATGAGCCAGTTATACAGAAGACGGTGGTTTTCACCGATATCGAAAGACTTCTCGTGCTCACTGAGAGCATTATCTCCGTGATCTGCGAACACTATTACCTTTGGATGATTGGTCTGCAGATATGCCAGATCCTCGCCTATCGTTGAATTCTGGGATACATCGAACCAAGCGACCGGGGCTTTCACGACCGGCATCTGGTCCGTCAACGTGTAGAACAGCATTGCCCGAGAGTACACGTAGAGGCTGCCGTCTCCTATATTGCTGTTGATGACGTCCACCGCGTCTTCGTAAACGTACTTCTCGTTCTCGGTAAGTTCGATTCCCGTGAAATAATCAAGGTCCGATTCGGAGTTGGCATCTTCGTATGGCTCGGATTCGATCCCCCACCACGAATAGGGGGACACCACCTTAACGCAGATCGACGTCAGGATTAGTAAAATCACGAAAGCGAATCCGCTGATTTTCAACAGCCTTCTCATGTTCGCGTATTTCATCTTGGACGCAGCCCAGAGGACGACCGCGGCCAAAATTGCATAACCGAAGCATCCTTCATTGAGGGACAGCCCTCCCGAGGTGCCGGAGCCCCAGTTCAGGGTGAAAATAAGGCCCAGCATCATCAAGATGGCGATTTCTTCCCTATGCATGTCCTCGGTGTGCTTCCAGTAATAGGCTAGGACCGCGAACATCACAATCATCATCGCGAAAGTTATGAAGAATACCTTGAGAGTGAAAATTCTGAAATAATCCGACAGAGAGGATGAGGCATCGTATGAGGAATAGAGACAGACAACGGCGGCGATAACTATCGCTGCGAAGAGAGCCGCCTGCGCAATATCCTGTTTTTTATTTTCCGGATATCTGCCTTTCTCCTGGGTACCCAGGTAGATGGCAATGCACAGAAAGAGCGCTATCACGACTGCTGTTAAGATATCGCGTTTGGAGACATAATCGACCACAGTTCTCTCTATCCACCCATACAGCATGTTGCCCAGAGATCCTTTGGAGCCCGAGAACAGAGTCATGTCGATGAACGAGCTGAATGCGCCCCATATGATCAGCGGCAGCGTGATGATGAGGAAGGAGACCGCCAGCCCCAGGAAGAAGCAGAGCATTTCTTTCTTCGTGAACCGGACAATCCTCGACCAGTATGCAAGAGCGATGAACAGGATGATGAATGCGATGAGCATCACCCCGCTGGACTGCCGCACCATGGTCCCGCACATGGCCAGGAATCCGATGACGAACATCCTCCGGGCGATGTTCACTTCTTTCCCGTCATGGACCTCCAGGGTCGTCCTCAGCAGGTAATAGAACGACAGGAATGCGAAGATGTCCCAGATGTTCACATAATCGTATGCGAGGAAAGAATTGTTGGACTGGAAGACGGCAAGCGCGAGGACGGTCGCGGCCGCCGAGACCCAATTCGGGAACACGAGTTTCAAGGTGTAGTAGAAGACGAGCGCGAGGGCCAGGAATACGAAGATGCCGAACACGCGGTACACGATGAGGTCATTGCCGAACGCCCACGTCAGCGCCGTCATGATGTAGGCGTACAGCGGAGGGAAGAGCAGGTCGAAATCCACATAGGGGGTCTTCCCGTCCAGGATCATGTCCGCATACAGGGTGTACCATCCTTCTGACTGGGGGGCCAGCTTATTGAACACCAACAGCTGGAAAACCAATGCGAAGAGGACTACGGTCAGCAGACTGATGAGATCGATTACCGCGTCCTTGTCCTTGGGATCGAACCTGATGAACCGACCCGACACGGCAAAGTTTCCCATTACAGTACACCCATTAACCTCAGTTTACGTATTGACGATATAAAAATGGGAATCATCATTGTTCGCCGTTCCCGGCCTTAGCATTCTTCTTGGAGACCGGCACCAGGTAAACGCAAAGCGCCACCAGGATTCCGAACGCGAAGTACGAGGCCACCAGCGCCAGCGAGGCGCCCTCCACCGCCGAGCCCGGAATCATCACCAGGAACAGGGGGATCGAGATCAGCAGGGCAGCGAACGAGGCGGCCGCCGCGTAGGTCCCCTGGCTCTTCGTGATCAGCACCGTCGTCCCGATGGTCCCGACGGTGTAGGCGGTGATGCCGACCATCAGCAGGGCGAAGTACTTCGAATAGGGCTCCATCTCCTCGCCGTAGAACGTCCCGAAGGCCCAGTCCTGCAGCAGCAGCGAGAGGACCACGCACACCAGCCCGAAGCCCGCGATGAGGACAACGACCTTCGTGAACTGCTTCCTCAGGGCCTTCATGTCCCCGCTCCTGGCTATGTTGGTGAACGGCACGATGAAGGGCGCGAATACCGAGATGGCGAGGGTCGGCACGATGATGGTCGGGGTCGACAGGGTGCTGAAGATCCCGGCGAGGGCATCGCCCTCGTCGTACTGGATGATGAGCTTCGGGAGGGCCGTGATGATGGTCGGGGCGAGGATGGCGAGGAGCAGGGGGAGCCCGACCCCGAAGAGCTCCTTCGCCTTCGCCCAGTCGACGTTCCTGATCCGCGCGCTCTTCCCGACACTCTTAGTGTATCCTATTGCCTGGGAGGCCAGGAAGTAGCCGCCGCCGATGACCGCCATCAGGAACACCGCCAGCAGCAGGTTCTCGCTGGCGATGTACACCGCCATGAAGGACGTGAAGCTGAACACGCCCTCCACCGCCATGCACTTGCCCACATAGTCCAGGTGCCCGGCGATCTGCAGCGGGGCCGAGTAAACGTAGGCGTAGTGGATGAAGTTCCGGTAGAGCATGTACGCGAAGATGATCAGCGTCTGCTCGGTGTCGTAGCCGAAGATCAGCGAGAACGGGATGATCCCGATGAAGCTGATGGAGATGGTGATGAGCCGGACCACCCGGTAGTCGTCGTCCTGGAACCGGGTGTTCTGGTCGGAGACCTGGAACTCGCGGAGGGAGAAGGTCGCGAAGTGGTTCATGATGCTGCAGACCGAGATCGCCACCGAGAACACGCCCGCCGCCGCGAAGTCCGTGATCTTCGGGATGAGCATGATGATGAGCCACTGGAAGAACAGCGTCACCACGTTGCCGATGGTGTTGTACGTGATCTCCTTGGAACGGCCCGTCCGCATCATCCCCTTAACGGTGGCTAAGTTGTCTGGTACATAAAATATTATACCGTCCAACCCATGATGCTTCGGCTTATGAACGGGAATGACAGGATTCTCCTGCTGGACTGCACTCTCCGCGACGGCGGGTACGTCAACGACTGGAACTACGGGAGCGGCAACCTGACGTACATCTTCGACCGGCTCAACAGCGCGGGGGTGGACGTCATCGAGATCGGCTTCCTTGACGACCGCCGCCCGGCCGACCCGAACCGGACCATCCAGCCCGACACGCAGTCGCTGACCCAGACCTTCTCGATGACGGCCCCGCACACCGCCAAGGTGTTCGCCATGATCGATTACGGGACCTGCTCGATCGACCACGTGCAGCCGCGGGAGGAGACCTTCCTCGACGGCATCAGGGTCATCTTCAAGAAGCCCAACATGCACAAGGCCGCCGACTTCGGGAAGCAGCTGATGGACAAGGGCTACACCATCAGCCTCAACATGGTCTCCATCACCACCTACGGGGACGACGACATCAGGGAGTTCGCCGAGCACGTGAACCGCATCAAGCCGTTCGCGGTCAGCATCGTCGACACCTACGGGCTGATGCACAAGGAGCAGATGTATCACTACTTCGAGCTGCTCGACCGCTACCTCGACCGCGACATCCGCATCGGCTACCATTCCCACAACAATTTCCAGCTGGCATATTCCAACACCATCGAGATGGTGAAGATCCACTCCGACCGGAAGGTCATCGTCGACGGGTCCCTCTACGGCATGGGGAAGAGCGCCGGCAACGCCCCCGTCGAGCTGCTCGCCATGCACCTCAACGAGAACTACGGGAAGAACTACGACATCAGCCAGCTGCTGGAGGCCATCGACGTCAGCATCATGCCGATCTACCGCGAGCATTACTGGGGCTACAGCATGCAGTTCTACATCGCGGCCAAGGACGACTGCCACCCCAACTTCGTCAAGTACCTGCTGAACAAGAAGACGCTGGCCATCAGGGACGTCGACAACATCCTGTCCATGATCGAGCCCGAGCGGAAGCTGAAGTACGACGAGGCCTACATCGAGTCCCTGTACAGCGAGTACACCTCGGCCAGGATCAGGGACAGCGGCGACCTGAAGAACGTCAAGGAGACGCTGGGGTCCCGCGACCTGCTGCTCATCGGCCCCGGGAACTCCGACAACACCGAGCAGGACCGCATCATGAAGTTCATCGAGGAGAAGAGGCCGGTGACGGTGGCGGTCAACTTCGTGCCGGACTTCGTGAAGCCGGACTTCATCTTCCTGTGCAACTCCAAGAGGTACAGCTTCCTCTTCCACAAGCTCGAGAACTGCGGCTCGAAGATCATCGCGACGTCCAACATCACGCCCCTCGACAAGCCGTTCGACTACACCGTCCGCTACGATTACCTGGTGTCCGAGAACGACGAGATCTGGGACAATGCCCTGGTGATCATCATCAACCTCCTCGGGAAGATGGGGATCAAGGAGATCAACCTCGCCGGGTTCGACGGCTTCAAGAGCGACGTCGAGAAGAACTACATCGATCCCAGCTTCAAGCTCTCCAGCGACATGGCGTACCTCTCCGCGGTCAACGAGCGCCTCACCAAGAAGATCGCCGAGTACCGCAAGACCATGACGATCAACTTCGTCACCGAGTCGATCTACGATGGCAAAGGCCAGCGATACCGACGCCGTCATCTTCGACATCGACGGCACCGTCTACGATTCCAGCGAGGGGATCATCCACGCCCTCCGGGACGCCCTGGAGGAGCTCGGGGAGCCTCCCGTGAACGACGAGACGGTGCGTTCCCTCATCGGCCCTCCCATAGGTGCCAGCATCGCGAAATTGCGCGGTTATCCGAAAGAGAAGGAGGAACTTCTGACCAGGACCTTCAGGTCGATTTTAGGCGCGAAGTACCTGGGCGAGGCCTCGGTCTACCCCGGGATCGCGGACCTCCTGAAGAAGCTGAAATCCGAGGGGTACCTCCTCGGGGTGGCCACCAACAAGCGCGGCGACTTCACCGAGAGGATGCTCGCCGATTCCGGCCTCCTCGCTTACTTCGACGACGTGGAGGGCATGGACCCGGAGGGTACCCTCAACAAGACCCAGATAGTCGGAAAATGCATAGAGAAGCTGGGCTCGGAGAGGGGCCGCACGGTCATGATCGGCGACGCCTCCTCGGATTACAATTCGGCAAAGGCGAACGGCATCGGCTTCATCGCCGTCCTCTACGGCTTCGGCTACCATTCTCCCGGGGACGTCCCCGCGGGGCACAGATGCGCCCGTACTCCGTCCGAGATCCCGGACCTTCTGCGAATCACTCTTTGTCGAAGTTGATGCGCTCGGCCTCGACGACCAGCGGGCGCTTCCGGACGCGGTCGTTGACGTTCATCACGTACTCGCCGACCATCCCGATGAAGAACAGGTTGAACGAGACCACGGTGAAGACCGCCAGGCCCAGGACGTCGTCGCTGAAGGCGTAGGTGTCCCAGTTGAAGCACTTGTAGATGATGGCCACGATCCACGCGATGACGCTCACCACGGTGAGCCCCACGCCCAGGCCGGTGGCCAGCCTGACCGGGTACTTGGTGTACGAGGTGATGCTCTGCATCGCGCCGTCGTAGTAGCTGAAGAGGTTGTTGCTGGACTTCCCCGCCCGGCGCTTCGGCTGCTCGAAGGGGATGAGCTTGATCTTGTAGCCCATCTCGGCCACGACGCCCCTGAGGAAGGGCTTGGGATCGTCGATCTTCCGCATGATCTCCACGAACTCGCGGTCGTAGAGGCCCGAGCCGTTGACCTGCTCCAGCCACTCGACGCTGGAGTGCTTCCTCATGAACCGGTAGTAGGCGCGGCGGGCCCGGTAGACCAGGCCGTTCTCCTTGCTGGAGGTCTTCTGGCACATCACCAGCTTGTAGCCCTCCTCCCAGGCCTTCACGTACTGCGGTATGAGCTCCGGGGGGTCCTGGAAATCGGCCGCCATGCTGATGACGCAGTCGCCGGTGGCCTGCAGGATCCCGTAGTAGGGGGAGTTGAACTGCCCGTAGTTCTTGGCGTTGAAGATCGCCTTGATCTTCGGGTTCTGGGCGCAGAGGACCCGGATCTTGTCGCGGGTGGAATCCTTGGAGTCGTTGTCGATGAACAGCAGCTCGTAGTCGTAATCGCCGCATTTCTTCAGCTCGCTGATGATCGCTTCCGAGATGGGGACCACGTTGTCCTCCTCGTTGTAGGTGGGGACCATGACTGAGATTTTCTTCAATTCCAACACCGCTTATCTGGGTCTCTGCGCCTTGACGTAGGCGACGACGTTCTTTATACCTTCCTCGAAGGAATATCTTGGGACGAACCCGGTGTCCTCGGTGAGCTCGGAGATGTCCCCGGCCAGCATCATGGGCTGGTGCGGGTAGTAGGGCTTCGCCCCGAACCTCAGCTCGGCGCCGGGGCTCACGATGTCCCGCAGGGCGGTCACGTAATCGCGCAGGCGGCGGGGCTTCCCGCTGCCGATGCAGTAGGTCTTCCCGTCCTTCCCCCTCTCGGCGATGGCTTTCAGGGCGGCCGCACAGTCCTTGGCGTAGACATAGTCCCAGATCTGGTCGCAGTCGGTCAGCTCGGGGGTCTCGCCGGCGAGCAGGGCGTTTATCAGGTACTTGATGAGGGTGTGGTCGGCGTCGCGGTCGCCGAAGCAGCTGATGACCCTTGCCCACTCGAAGCGGATGTTGAGCTGCCCGCAGAGGAGGCGGCACATCTTGCCGGCCGCGTACTTGGCGATGCCGTAGCCGCTCTCCGGGTTGACCGGGGTGCTGCCGTTGAGCTTCTCGTCGCAGGGGCCGTACTCGGCCTGCGAGCCGGTGCCCACGAACACCTTCGCGCCCCAGTCGGCGGCCAGCCTGACGGCGTCCGCGGAGTACCTGATGTTGTCGATCTGGATATCGACGTTGTCGCGCTCGGCTCCGAAGGTCTCCGCCCAGGCGAGGTGGAAGAACTCGTCGCACTTGGCCTTCCCCTTCAGGGAGGCATATTCGGAGATGTCGGCCTCGATCACCGTGAGCTTATCGGAGACCGGGAGGTTCTTCAGGTTCTTCGAGCCCGGCCGCACGACGGCGATGACCTCGTTCCCCGCTTCCAGCTCCAGTTCCGCGAGCTCGGACCCGATGGCCCCCGTCGGCCCGGTGATTGCTACCTTCATCTCCCTCACTCGATGTACATGTTCTTCTTCAGCTCGTCGCGGTCGAGGAACGGGTAGAGGTCCTCGAGCGGCGCGGAGTACAGGGTGCCGTCCCCCAGCACCTTGGTGGAGGACTTGGGCTCGAACGCCTGCTTGGTGGTGACGAAGACCTCGCAGATGAACGGGGCGTCCTTCGCCAAGATCCCGTCCAGTTTCGACAGCTCGGCGTTGCTCTTGACGGAGTAGTAGGGGTAGCCGAAGGCCGCCGCCAGCTTCTCGTAGGAGGGGAAGCCGAGGTCGCCCGATTCGGGGCCCATGCCGAAGAACTGCGAGTTGAAGAGGTTGGTCTCGGTCAGGCGCATCGACTGGTAGCCGGAGTTGTTGATGATGAACAGCTTGATCGGCAGGCGGTTGGTGATGACGGTCTGCAGCTCCTGGAGGTTCATCATGAGGCTGCCGTCGCCGGCGATGCACACCAGGGGCTTCCGGCCGATGGCGGCGCACGCCCCGATGGCGGCCGGGAGGTCGTAGCCCATCGACGCGATGGCCGAGTTGACGATGAAGCGGCTGCCCTTCTTGATGACGTAGGAGTGGCTGCCGGCGGCGCAGGCGGTCCCGTTCCCGACGACGGTCACGGTGTTCTCGGGGAGCCTCCTGCTCAGCTCCTTCAGGAAGCAGTAGGGGTTGGCGGGGCCTTCCTGCTGGTAGTACTCGGGCTTGACGACGGGGTACTCCTCGTGCCACTGCTTGCAGCGGGCGATCCACGCGTCGTCCTTGCTGACCTTGTCCGAGGCGCGGTCCAGCAGCGCCTGCATGAAGGCCTTGGCGTCGGCGTGGACGGGCAGGTCGACGTGCACGTTGGGCTTCTTCAGCTCGGCGGCGTCGATGTCCTCCATGATGACGTACGCCTTCCTCGCCCAGGTCTCGTAGTTGAACCCGGTCTGGCGGAAGCTCAGGCGGCTCCCGATGGAGAGCACGAGGTCGCTGTTCTGCACCGCGAAGTTCCCTCCGCGGTCCCCGAGGTTGCCCCCGCGTCCGCCGTAGAGGCGGTGGTCGTCAGGGATCAGGTCGATGCTGTCCCAGCAGGTGATGACGGGGATGTTCAGCTTCTCGATGAGCTTCAGGAACACATCGTACCCGCCGGAGAGCCTGATGCCGTTCCCGGCGTAGAAGACCGGGCGCTCCGCCTTCGCGACCTTGTCGAGGACCTTGTCCACTACTGCGGGGTCCACCGTCATGGGGACGTCCTTCATGTACTCGGAGGGGTCGAAGTCCTCGAGCCCGTCGGTCTCGATCTCGGCGTTCTGCACGTCCAGCGGGACGTCGAGCCAACAGGGCCCGGGGCGCCCGTGGGTGGCGATGAAGAGGGCCTTGTTCACGCAGTACTTGACCTTCTTCGGGTCGAGGATGAGCTCGCAGTACTTGGTCATGCAGCCGATGGCCTTGGTGATGTCGAACTCCTGGTCGCCCATCGAGCGGAGCGGGAGCCCCGTGCTCCGGGCCATGGTCGCGTAGCGGACCTGGCCGGAGAAGACGATCATCGGGATGGAGTCGAGCCATCCGCCCACCACGCCGGTGATGGCGTTGGTCCCGCCCGGCCCGGTGGTCACGCAGAGGACCGCCATCTTGTTGTTGATCCTCGCGTAGGCCTCGGCCGCGATGGCGCAGGCCTGCTCGTGGTGGTTGTAAATCACCTTGATGCCCTCGCAGTGCGCGAAGGCGTTGTTCATCCACATGGACCCGCCGCCGACGACGGTGAACGCGTCCGTGATGCCTGCCTCGTGGCAGAGCTTTGCAATGTAATCCGCTACCCTCATCTTCATCCTATCACCGAATCAAATGTCAATGCCCCGGCCGGCGAAGTACTCCCTAATCTGGGAGTCCATGCAGGCGAGGACGTCCCCTCCGTCGTTCCAGACCCTGGTCCATTCGACCGTCTTCTCGACCGCGTCCTAACTGTGCCAGAGGGGCGAGATCCCGAAGGTCCTCCGCAGCAGCGAGTTGTCCAGCTTCAGGAAGTTCGCCTCGCGGGGGCCGTTGTCGTTCTGGGCCTTCCAGGAGAGCCCGTGCCCCCACAGTTTGCAGAACTCGTCCGCCAGCTGCCTGGTCGTGAGGCAGTCCTCGCGGTCGGGCCCGATGTTGTAGGAGCCCTCCTTGGACGGGTCGGAGTACTGGACGGCGGCCACCGTGAGGTACGAGTACAGGGGTTCCAGGACGTGCTGGTAGGGCCTGATCGAGTTGGGGTTGCGGAGGACCAGCTGCTTCCCCGAGACGGCGGCGCGCACGCAATCGGGGATGAGCCTGTCCTTGGCGAAATCCCCGCCGCCGATGACGTTGCCGGCCCTCGCGGTCGAGACCGCGCACTTCCCCTCCAGGAAGCTGCGGCGGTAGCTGTGGGTGACGAGCTCCGAGCAGCTCTTGGAGTTCGAGTAGGGATCGAAGCCGTCGAGGAAATCGTCCTCCTTGTAGGCCCGGTCCATGTCCGTGCCGTCGTTCTCGTAGACCTTGTCGGTGGTCACGTTGAGGAAGGACCTCGCGCCCGGGTGCGTGCGGACGCATTCGAGGAGGTTGACCGTCCCCATGACGTTGGCCTCGTAGGTCTCGCGGGGGATGCGGTAGCCCTCCCTGACGATGGGCTGGGCCGCCAGGTGGAAGACCACGTCGGGGGAGGCCTCGGCGTAGAAATCCGAAAGGGCCTCGAGATCCCTGATGTCCCCGATCTTGGAATGGACCTGTTTGCCGATGCCTGCCAGCTCGTAGAGGCTGGGGTCCGTCGGGGGGTCCAGCGAGTATCCGTAGACATCCGCCCCGAGGAGCTTCAGGATGCGGCAGAGCCACGAGCCCTTGAAGCCGGTGTGGCCGGTGACCAGGACCCGCTTGCCGGCGTAGAAACCGCGGTCGGCCTTCACCATACCTTCCATTTCGCATCTCCGCTGTTCCACATCTCGTCAAGCTTCTGCTTGTCGCGGAGAGTGTCCATGCACTGCCAGAACCCGCTGTGCTTGTAGGCGTTCAGCTGCCCGTCGGCGCAGAGCTTCTGAAGGGGCTCCTGCTCGAAGACGGTGCTGTCCCCCTTGATGTAATCGATGACCTCGGGCTCGAGGACCGTGAACCCCCCGTTGATCCAGTCGGTCTTGCTCTCGGTCTTCTCCCCGAAGGAGGTGATCGTGCTGCCTTCCATCCCGAGGACCCCGAACCTGCCCGCCGGGTGCACGGCGGTCAGGGTGGCCAGTTTGCCCTCTTTCTTGTGGAAGGAGATGAGCTTCTTGATGTTGACGTTCGAGACCCCGTCGCCGTAGGTCATGAGGAAGGGCTCTTCGTCGAGGTACTTGCGGACGCGCTTGATCCTGCCGCCGGTCATCGTGTTGAGGCCGGTGTCCACGACCGTGACCTTCCACTTCTCGGTGTCGCTGTTGTGGATCTTGGTCTCGAAGCCGTCGGTGAAATCAAAGGTGACGTCGCTGTTGTGCAGGAAGTAGTCGGCGAAGTACTCCTTGATCATGTGCTGTTTGTACCCTCCGCAGATGATGAAGTCCGTGATGCCGTAATGGTAGTAGATCTTCATGATGTGCCAGAGTATCGGGTGGCCGCCTATCTCGATCAATGGCTTGGGCCTGAGGTAACTCTCCTCGGAGATCCGGGTGCCCATCCCGCCCGCCAATATAACAGCCTTCATGGTAAGACGCACGGACAAGCAATATAAAAAATAATATTCTATGGAAAGGGACATCCCCCCGACATTTTTGTAAAATTAACCGATACAGATGCGGATATCGGACGCTGTGGCGGCAATCGGCCCAATATTTTTTGTAAGCCAAGGCAATTCGCTGGCAGATGGATGTCAGGGGCAGCATCAGGAAAACCTATGCCAGATGGTGCGCGGAGAGCCATGTCGCAGCATGGGTCACGGCCGCCCTCCTGGTGATGGCCCTGGTATCGGTGATCCTCGGCATCGCGACCCTGGGCTACACGTTCGAGAACATGCTGTTCGTGGGCCGCGACAGCTACTGGAACGATTTCTTCGACAGCGTCTACTTCAGCTACGAGGACCCGTACACCGTGGCCAAGGTCCTGTACCCGCCGCTCATCACGGTCATCTACGCGCTGATTGCCGACTACCTGATCCCGAGGGTCGGGGGGTACACGCCCTTCGACCCGGACTACGAGCATCATATCGACCTCTACAGCAACGTCCTCAGGGATTCGGACCTGGGGGCCGCGATCTACCTCTCCATTACCGCCGTCGGGCTGGTCCTGCTGTACATCCTGATCTGGAAATTCCTGAAGTCTAGGAACTTCAAACTGAACATCTGGCTCTTTGCCCTTCTGGCGATCGTGAGCTATCCGATAGTGTTCACCGTGGACCGGGGGAACTGCATCCTCTTCACGGCCCTTTTCTGCCTCTACTTCGTGTACGGCTACGAATCCGAGAACAGGGCCTTCAGGTGGACGGCCTACATCGCCCTGGCGCTGGCGATCGCCATCAAGGTGTACCCGGTCTTCTTCCTGGCACTGTTCTTCCGCAACCGCAACTGGAAGGGCTTCTTCTCCATCGTCGCCCTGTCGGTGTTCCTGCTGCTCTTCCCGTTCGTGTTCACCGACGGCACCCCCTCCATGCTGCTGGACACCATGATGTCGCACAGCTCCAATTCTGCTGGGAGCAACGGGGTCATCAACATCCAGGACTGGGTGTACTTCCTCATCGGGAAGTTCGTCTCCGACGGCACGGTCTCCGCGGTGTCGATGGTCGTCGTGATTGCTTTCGAGCTGCTGGCACTTTACATCGTCGCGACGCGGAAGGAGATGAAGGAATGGGAGGTCATGATGCTGGTGACCTCCATGCTCGTGTTCGGCCCGGGTGTCGGAGCGGCGTACCTCCTGGACTACGCCCTGATCCCCCTGCTGTACTTCGTGACGGAGGAGAGGGAACTGGACAGAAGGACCCTTTTCTGCGCCTTCTGCTTCGTGGCGGCGCTGTGCCTCAACCCGTGGTTCGACGCGTACCATAACGTGCTGGCCTCCCTCAAGACGATACCCCTGCTGCTGATGACCATCATGATTATCCTGGACCAGTTCCCTAAGGGCAGGGACTTCCTGGCCAGGTTCGGCATGCTCCCGGGCCAGGTTCCGGACAGAAGAATCTCGCGCGCGCAAACTAATTAAAAGGGCTAGTCAAATCCAGGGTAAACGGCTGGTCCTTAAATGAAGCTGAAGACCGACCTCATCGCCCTGATAGCCGTGATCCTCATCGCGGCGGTCGTGGTCGGTGAGTACTACACCTACGCGGGGACACCTGACAGGGATGCGTCAGCCTCGCTGTATGGTGACGAGATCAGTTACTCGGTCAGCTCCGACGGGTCTGACGAGTACCGCGCCGTGCTGACGGACACCGGAGGTTACGCCAGTGCGACCCAGGTCTACATCTGGGAGGACCCGCTCTACGACGACAACTACTCCGACGCCTGCTCGATGGCCGACGGGGCCGAGCCTTACTACATGGAGGAGAGCTACTACGCGGAGCAGATCCTCGAGTACCTGGAGATCAGGGGCTTCACCAATGCCTCCGTGATCGGCAGCGACGAGCTGGAAACGATAGTGTCCGACACTTCCAATGCATCGGGCATAGCCATCATCGTCATCTCCTACGAGCTCCCCTACACGGTCTACGACGGGACCGACTCGAGCTCCATCCTCACCTGGATCCAGAACGGCGGAACCCTTTACTGGATGAGCTCCGAGATCGGCAGGTTCTACTCGGACGCCGACGAGAACCTCGTGGAGGTCGAGGGCAACACGGCTGCGCTGTTCGTCGGCTCGGAAGTGACCGTGAACTGCGCGGACAGCAACAAGGACAGCTATGCCGCCGAGGGCTACGCCGACGGCAAGGAGCTCACCGACGCCCTCCAGCTGCGGACCGGCAGCACCTGCTTCGCGATCGGGACCGAGGGGCTGTCGACGTGCCTGCAGCTCGGATACGCCAAGGACGGCTACTCGAGCATCACCTTCGCCGGGGCCGGAAGCGGCTCCGTATGCGTCATCGGCGGTGGCTTCGACATCGACCAACTCGATGATCTGGCACAGCTCATCGTCGCCGGCATCACGCCCGGCACCGAGCTCCTCACGGTCGAAGAGGGGAAGGTGACCCGCGAAACGGTTGAGGGGACGATCGACCTCACATCCTACAATTACACGCAGTCGCAGTTGCGCCTCTACATCTACCTCGGCGGCACCTACGCGAACTACGGGGAGGCGTTCAGCTTTGAGTGAGGCGCTCGCCGGGGCCAAACGGTTCAAGGACAGCTTCTGGACGGGGGCCAAGGATTGGGCTAAGTCCCTGAAGCACCCTATCCTCGACGTCATCGCCTTCGGCCTCGCCGTGCGCTTCCTGGTCATGCTCCTGGCCATGGTCTACGACTCCGACTACTGGGCGGTCGTGGTCAGGAACCTCGAGGCGG
>JBMNQO010000013.1:0-24929 GCA_050944195.1 Methanomethylophilus sp.
GGGACCTCGTACTCCTCGCATACAACTCTGTACGTCTTCTCCGCCGCGGTGCTGCTGATGCTGGGCATCCCCTTCATGCAGCGGGAGACGGCCAGCAGGGCGATCTTGTGGTTCATGTCGAGGGCCTCGAGCTTGTTCTCGGAGACCTCGCTGTGCACCCCCGCCCCTGCGGTTCTTACGCAGTCGGCGGTGATCTCCTTCTCGCCCTCCTCCTCGGCCACCGCGGCCGACCTCTCGAGGAGCTCGATGGCGAACCGCGCGTCCCCGTACTCCGAGGCGAGCTCGGCGATCATCTCCGCGCACTCGTCCGGGAGGGCGTCTTCCACCAGTGCTTCCTGGGCCCTCGCTTTGACGATGGCCAGCAACTCCTCCTTCGAGTAGCGGCTGAATGATATCGTATTGGCCCGGCCGAAGGTCGACATGGTCGCCCGGTCCAGCTTGTCCTCTATCGACGTCTGCGAGATGAGGATCAGCGAGACCGGCACCCTCCCCCGCATCTCCTCCGAGTAGCGGGAGATCTGGTAGACCAGGTTGGAGCCGCCGTTCTTGAGGAGGATGTCCGCCTCGTCGAGCACGAACACCGCCGGGCAGGAGTCCTTCTCGACGTGCCTCTTGATGGCGGTCATCATCTGCTCGACCGAGAACCCGCGCTCCGGGAAGTTGCGGTCGTAGGACTTGACGATCTCCAGCACCGCCGCGTACTCGCTGTTCCGGATGCGGCAGTTCACATAGACCCAGTTCATGTGCCTGCCCTTGGACTCGAGGTAGGCGGCGGTGTCCATGCAGAACCTCTTGGCGGTGGCGGTCTTGCCCGCCCCCACCGCCCCGTAGAGGAAGGCCGAGGCGGGGCTCCCGCTGTTCACCATCTTGGCGAAGCAGGTCTCGAGCGCCTTCATCTGGGGCTCCCTGCGGACCAGGGTGCTCGGCACGTAGTCGAAGGCTAGCTTCGAGCCGTCCCTGATCACCGCGGAGCGCCGGTCGAACATCTCACAGCCTGCTGGAGCGGTAGAAT
Source organism: Methanomethylophilus sp. (assembly GCA_050944195.1). Lineage (GTDB taxonomy): Archaea > Thermoplasmatota > Thermoplasmata > Methanomassiliicoccales > Methanomethylophilaceae > Methanomethylophilus. Next base: position 1,013 of record JBMNQO010000013.1, read on the forward strand.
CCGGAGATGCCCTGGACCTCGATGCCGTGCCGCTGCCACACGTCGCAGATGAGGTTGATGCCGAGGGAGTCCGAGGCCATGTGGCCCGAGATGATCATGTTCATGTGGCACTTCCGGCACTCCTCGACCGCCTTCTCCGGGAAGTGCATGCCGACGATGGTGCCGACGCCCGCCTTGGCGAGCTCCGCGTAGATGCCGTCGGGGCCGGAGGTCCCTCCGGTCATCTTGGCGATGATGCCGCCGCACCGGGAGTCCTTGTCCCCCAGGATTATCTTCGGGGGGTCGTTGAGCTTCGCGAAGTGCCGGAACTCCGGCTCTTCCATGAGGAGGTCGATCACATCTCCGAGCCTCTCCGGCTTCGCGTCGGCGATCTTCTTCTCGAGGTACTCCTGCACCATGTTGTCGGCCGCCGAGTGGACGTTGAAGAGCGGGAAGTCCAGCAGCTCCGCGGTCTCCGCCGAGCGGTTGAAGTTGTCCCCTCCGACCCTGTACAGGACCTCGTCCATGCGGGGCTTCATGAGCCCCTCGGCCACGTTGATGGGGACCCCGCAGTCGTGGTAGATGTCGGTCTGCATCCACATGACCCTGGGGAACACGTTCCTCGATTTCCCCAGGGGATGGTGGGCGACGATCGCGTCGATCCTCTGCCCCTTCTCCCGCAGGCGGTCCGCCAGGAGCACCTCCGAGGGGGTGATGTCGATGCCCCACACGGCGCGCTCCATCTCCCTCTCCTTGGCCTCCTCCTCCAGGCAGGAGAAGCGGCAGTCGTAGTAGGGGTTCCAGAGGCACTCCCGGTCGAAGAGCTCCTTCCGGTCCTCCGGGAGGGCGTCCAGCGCCTCCTGCGCCTCCGCCAGGGTCCGGTCGACCTCCGACTTCGGGCGGGGGTCGTGCTCCATCCCCGTCTGGATCGCCAGGCGGTATGCGTCGTAGATCTTCATGGCTGAGGCGAGGGCGAAGCGCTTTATAACACGTTCGCGCGCATGCAGGCGGAAGGAGGGCATCCCTTTAATGGGAGAACCTCCTTAGCCGCCCCATGGACGAGATGTGGACCGAGAAGTACCGCCCCAAGACCCTCGACGAGGTGGTCGGCCAGAAGGACGTGACCAGCAGGCTGAAGGGGTACGTGCAGTCGGGGAACATGTCCCATCTCATGTTCGCCGGGACCCCCGGGACCGGCAAGACCACCTGCGCCCTGGCGCTGGCCAGGGAGCTCTTCGGCGAGAACTGGAAGGGCAACTTCCTGGAGCTCAACGCCTCGGACGACCGCGGCATCGACGTGGTCCGCGGGAAGATCAAGGACTTCGCGAGGGTCGCGCCCCTTGAAGGCGCCCCGTTCAAGATCATCTTCCTGGACGAGTCCGATTCCCTGACCTCCGACGCCCAGGGGGCGCTCAGGAGGACCATGGAGAAGTACTCCCGCACCTGCCGGTTCATCCTCTCCTGCAACTACGCCTCGAAGATCATCGCGCCCATCCAGTCCAGGTGCGCCCTCTTCGTCTTCCGCCCGCTCCAGGACGCCGACGTCAGGGAGTTCCTCGGGAAGATCGTGAAGGAGGAGGGCCTGGAGGTCGAGGACGACGCCATGGACACCCTGGTCTACATCTCCCGCGGCGACATGCGCCGGGCGGTCAACACCCTGCAGACGGCGGCCTCCATGGGGAAGAAGATCGACGCCGAGATCATCTCCAAGGTCTCCGGCTCCGCCAACGAGGCGGAGATCACCGACATCGTCACCACCGCCCTCGACGGCAAGTTCGTGGACGCCCGCAACAAGATGGACAAGGTGATGATCGAGTACGGCCTCTCGGGGCAGGAGATCATCAAGCAGATCCACGGCTCGGTCCTCAAGCTCCCGCTCGAGATGCGGGACAAGGTGCGCCTGATCGACAAGATCGGGGAGATCGAGTTCCGCCTCATCGAGGGCTCCAACGAGCGCATCCAGCTCGAGGCCCTGCTCGCCTATCTCGTGATGGCCGGCGGGAAGGCCTGAAAATCAATATCTGGCACATTGATTTTCAAGTCAATATTCCGTAACCTGCGGAAGTTATGCTAGGAAAATCCCGGGCATCATTTTATCTAGTACTTTTCCGAATGCCTGGCACAATGAACGAGTTCAATCTCGACGGCTTCGGCCCCGACGGCCCCGACCGGATCCTCGTCCTCGATACCGAGACCACGGGGCTCGAGGGCGGGCCGCTCGGCCCCGGCGACCTCGCCCACTGCGACCTGGTGGTGGACATCGGCATCTGCGAGGCCTGCCTCTCGACCGGCGAGGTGAAGGAAGTTTACTCTTCGATCGTCGGCTACGACACCGACGAGTGGCCGGACGAGGTCAAGAACTCCTGGATCTTCCAGAACACCGACCTGACCGTGGAGGCGGTCCGCGAGGCGGAGCCCTTCGGGCTGGTGAGGAAGGACGTCGCGGCCAAGGTCCGCGGCTCCTGGCTGACCACCTACAACGTCGGCTTCGACCTCGACAAGTTCCTCTACCGCGAACCGTGGGAGTTCCGCGGGCTGTTCAACGAGTGCCGCGACATCATGTTCGCCGCCGCCGACTACTGCAAGATTCCGCTCCCCGACCCGCGCCTGGAGAACCAGTTCCAGAAGTACGCGTACCCCAAGCTCGACCTGGTCTACGCCAAATTATTCCCGGATTCCGACCCCGCGGGCATCAACGGGGTGCAGGACCACCGCGCCCTCTCGGACGCCCGGGTGGCCTCCTACGTGATGCTGAAACTCCATGATCTGGGTCTTTACAAGCCCATGGACATGCGCGGGCGCTACAATTACTGACTGTCGGCCTCGAGGTCCTCCTCGTCCTCCGAGGAGAGCTTCTCCGCCTCCTTCCTGAAGCTCCGGTCGAGGAGCTTCCTGATCCACCGGTCGAGGGTGTTCGAGATGCGGTCGAGGTGGCGGCTCTTGAGGAGCTCGAAGGTCACGATCCACCACACCACCGCGATGACGATGATCACCGCCCACATCTCCGCGGGGAACATGAAGAGCGAGGTCAGGCGGATGCAGACGTCGGGGACCAGGCAGAGCCCGACCAGCAGCAGGAGCATGAGCACCGCCAGGATCTGCGGCTTGCGGTCGGTGGTCTTCTTCCCGTCCACCGAGAGCTTCTTGGAGACCGGGAAGAGGATGTAGGTCTGCAGGATGCCGGCCACGATCAGGAAGTAGACCATGGCGCTGCTGGACACGATGTGCGCCCAGCTGTCGTCGTTCTCCTTCACCTCCAGCGTGTCGAGCAGCTCCTCGCGGGTCATGTCCACCGAGTCCGCCATGTCGCTGACGGCGGTCTCGAACGCGGAGGTGTCCAAGAAGAAGTCGCTCCACCCGAACAGGAAGTAGACGAACAGCCCGAAGACGGTGGTGGTGACGGCCGTCGGGAGGACGTACCGCAGCACCTTCGGAAGCACCAAATCCCTATTCTCCGACGGCTTCGCCCAGAGGGTCATGAAGAACGCCATCACCGACACCGTCAGGAAGGCGTAGAGGGTGTTCTGGATGGGCAGCATGGGGGTCTTGCCGAGGCAGACCAGGAGGACCAGCACGATGAACGCCAGGGTGAAGTTCCTCATCAGGTACAGGCGCAGGATGTCGCGCATGCCGGTGACGACCCTCTTCCCCTCGACGATGGCCTGCGGGAGGGCCTTGAAGTTGTCGTTCATGAGCACCATGTCGGCGACCCCGCGGGCGGCCCCGCTCCCGCTCTGCACCGCCACCCCGACCTGCGCCTTCTTGATCGAGCGCACGTCGTTGATGCCGTCTCCCACCATGGCGACGTAGCGGCCCTGCCGGCGCAGAGAATCGATGACGTGCTCTTTCTGCTCCGGGCGCATACGGCCGAAGATGTTGGTCTCCAGCGCCGCCTTGTCGAACTCCTCGGGGGACAGCTTGGCGAGCTCCTCCCCGGAGATGATCTTCCGCTCGCCGGGGATCTCGGCGATCTTGAAGATGGCATCCACGGTCTCCGGGTCGTCCCCGGAGATGACCTTGATGTCGATCCCGTTGTCGGTGAAGGAGCGGATGATCTCCTTGCAGTCCGGGCGCACCTCGTCCATTATGGAGATGATGGCGATGACCTCGAGGGTCTCCGGGAGGGCGATGTCGTCGCCCTGGTGGAGGGTGCCGCCGTGCCCTGAGCAGAACACCACCGAGCGGAGGCCCTTGGAGGCGAGGGCCGATAGTTTCTCATCGACGCCCTCGGGGTTGGAGGCGCGGTCCTTCAGGAAGGGCCAGGCGCCCACCACGACGGTGTCGTAGCTATCGCCGTTCTTCACCCGCACGGCGCTGTACTTGCGGTCGGAGGAGAACTGGATCTCGTCGTCCAGCTCGCAGTCTGTCTTCCCGTACTTCGCCTCGATGGCGACGACGGTGCGGTTCCGGCTGCCCGTGGTGGAAACAAATTCTTTCACCATGCGGTCGACCGCCTCATGGTCGCCCGCGATGTAGTCGATATCATTGAAAACGAGGTTGTTGGTGGTGATGGTGCCCGTCTTGTCCATGCAGACGGTGTCCACGTGGCTCATGCTCTCCACGGAGCTGGCGTTCTGCAGGAGGACGCCGGTGTCCGCCATCCGCACGGCCGCGATCATGTAGTTGAGGGTGATCAGCAGGAAGAGCGCGATGGGCACGATGTCGAGGATGATGACCGCCGAGCGGAGGGAGTCGACGATATCGCTGTCCCGGAAGAACGAGAGGATCATCTCGATGAACAGCAGGACGAAGGCCAGGACCATCAGCGACTCGGTGATGGCGTTGGTCTCGATCTGCAGCGGGGTCTTCTTCTTCTCGAACTTCTTGGCCGCCTTGGTCATCTTGGCGGAGAAGGTGCCCGCCCCGACCTTGGTGACCTCGTACCAGCACTCCCCGGTCACGCAGTAGGAGCCGGAGAGCACGGTGTCGCCGACGTGCTTGCGGCGGGTGCTGGACTCCCCCGTGAGGAGGGACTCGTCCATCTCCATCATGCGCTCGTCGGTGATGGTCCCGTCGACCTGCGCCTGGTCGCCGGGGCCCATGTGGATGGCGTCGCCGATGACGATCTCCGAGCGGTCGATGGTCTTCAGCTCCCCGTCGCGCATGGCCGTGACGGTCGGGCGCATGAGGAGGGCGATCTTGTCCAGGCGGTGCTTCGCCCGCATCTCCTGGACGGTGGACACGAGGACGTTGAACAGGATGACGCCCACGGCCGCCGCCGCGTTGATGTAATCCGGCGGGTCCGGGAGGATGATGAGGAGCGCGCCGAGCACGAAAAGGATGAGGTTGAAGGGGGTCAGGAGGTTCTGGAGGAGGATGGAGAGGTAGCTCCTGCTCCCCTTGTCCTTCTCGTTGTTCCCCTGTCCCGCCTTACGTCTCCTCGCCGCCTCTTCCGAGGTCAGCCCGCGCGGCTGCATGATGCCCGTAACTTGGCGGGCATTTTTAATATATTTGGAAACGCGCGCGACTGTTCCGTCGCTCTGTCGTCCCTTCCCCTGATGCCCCGGAAGTTCCGTTCATCGGGGCGAGGGCCCTGCGGGTCTCCTCGGCGATCTTCGCCATCGGGAGCGGCTCGAACTCCTCGGTCCTCTTCAGGTACAGCCACTGCAGGCAGCACTTCACCTTCCAGTCGGGGTGGAGGGCCTTCACGACCTGCGCGTACACGCTCAGCTGCAGCCTGTAGCTCTCCTCCCGGTCGGTGCCCTGGTCGTTCTTCCAGTCGTGGATCTCGGCGGTGCCGTCCTTGCCGACGGCCAGGAGGTCGATGACCCCGCGCAGGGTGACGTTGAGGCCCTCGCTGTCGAGGGGCAGGGAGCACTCGTACTCCGACTCGAGGAGCATGCCCCGGTCGACGAGCTCCCTGATGATCTCCTCCGCCCGGTTCAGCTCGGGGTACTTCTCCATGATCTTGGGATCGACCTCCACGCCGTCGGCCAGCATCTGCGCGTAGCGGTGGACCCTGGTCCCGTAGTTCATGCCGCGCCCGGAGGAGGGCACCTCGTCGGTGCCGCCCTCGGAGCCCGCGTCGGCCCCCAGGCCCATGATCATGTGGACGCCCAGGACCTTGCGCCTGGGTCTTATCTCGCCGAGCTCCGGGAAGGGCACCTCGGCGGCCTGCTCCGCCTTGACCGGCGACGGCTTGCGCTTGAGCGCGGGGACGGTGTTCTCCCCGAGCATCCCCTCGAGGAACGGCGAGCACCTGCCCTTGCCGTTCCTGGCCCCGATGATGGCCACGTGCTGCATGGCGCGGGAGACCGCCACGAAGAAGAGCCGGCGCTCCTCCCCGTAGTCCGGCAGGAGGCAGTCCTTCAGGGCCGCCGTCCGCCAGGATCTCTCGATGAGGCGGTAGCCGTTCCGCTCCTCGATGCACGACGCGCACCTGACGCCCAGCTTCTCGTCGAAGGTGAAGGCGTCCCCCGAGCCGGACTTCGTGCTGGGGAAGGAGCCGGTGTCCACGAAGGGGATGATGACGATGGGGTACTCCAGCCCCTTCGACTTGTGCATGGTCTGGACGGTGACCGAGTCCGAATCGGGGAGGCCGTCCACCGAGTAGGTGGTCTTGTTCTCGATGTCGTGCTCGATCATCCCGATGACCTCGGTGATGGTCATCAGCGAGTCGTCGTGGGTGCGGGCGATGACCGAGGTGATTGCCTGGGTCATGTTGTTCTCGAGCCCGTAGTAGGCGAACACCGAGGCCACCAGGTCGGTCACCCGGCGCCGTTTCCCGGCGAGCTCGTTCCGGAACCTCGTGATCTCCTCGGGCACTTCCTTCCGGTCCTCCGGGTCGTCGGGATGGATGATCTTCTCGATCTCCGAGGCGGGATACCCGGCCATGGCGAGGATGGCCCCGATGCCCCAGGTGTCGCGGGCGTCGTTGACGTACCGCAGCCAGGCCAGGAGGATCTTGGCCTCCTTCGAGGACATGATCTCCATGTCGCCCTGCAGGAAGGCGGGGATCCCGAGCTTGGTGAGGGAGCGGTAGACCTCGCGGCACTGCGAGACGGTGCGGCAGAGGACGGCGATATCCCCGTATCTGGCACAGCGCTTCTTCCCGAGCTTCTTGTCGTAGACCTCGGTGCCGTTCACGTAGTCCGCGATGCGGTTGGCGACCTCTTCGGTCTCCTCGCTGCGGTTGTCGCATTCCACCACGCGGACCGAGGAGGAGCCCATCTCCTTCTCGTCCCACACGGGCTCGATGCGGGTGATCCCGCGGGTGTCCGCCTGCTCGGTCTTGGAGCCGCAGAGGGTGAGCGTCCTGTAGGCGGCGTCGATGACCGCTTGCGCGCTGCGGTAGCTCTTCTTCAGGGAGAGCGTCTTGACCTCGTCGATGTCGAAGGCCACGCGCCCGTGCTTCCCGTCGTCCAGGAACTCCCGGAAGCGCTTCAGGCGGCCCTCGAAGTCGCGGATGTTGTCGATGCTGACGAACCTGAATCCGTAGATCCCCTGCTTCCAGTCGCCGACCACGCAGAGGTTGGGCTCCTTCAGGGACATCATGCAGACCATCAGCTGGCTGGCGTTGGTGTCCTGGAACTCGTCGACGATGAGGTAGCGGCAGCGCCTCTTCCTCGCTTCGGGATCGGAGTAGAGGATGACGAAGGCCAGGGTGGCGGCCAGCCCGAAGGTCAGGCGGTCCTCCGCGATGGAGCGGCGGATGTACTCGTAGTAGACGTCGTGGATCGCGCGCAGGAGCTCGGAGCGGTCCTCCTTCAGCGCTTCATTGACCAACGCCTCCTTGTCGCCGCCTGCCTCCGGGAACATGCGCTTCGCGAGGCTGACGGTGGCCGTCTTGAGGGACTTGTAGTTGGCGGCGGCCTCCTCCGGATGGCCGAGCAGCTCCTTTCCGTTGCCCTCGCCGAACCACCGGCCGATGCCCTCCTTCTCGCCGTTCCCCCTCATCGGGATGATGCCGAAGGACATCAGCTTCTGGAGGAGCCGGTAGACCGAGTCGGGCTTGCTGGCTAGCAGGGGCGCGGTGTCGGGGTACTCGCTCCCGTGCTCCAGCAGGAAGCGCTCCAGCACCCGCCCGAAGAAGGCGATGTTGACTGATTCGTTCTCGTAGATCGAGGCGTTGTGCGTGAGGTGCTCGTCGCGGAACCCGAAGAAGCGGGAGACCGCCCCCGGGGCCTCCTGGACGACGGAGAGGCAGTAGGAGTCGAAGGTCTGGATCCTCATCCCGTCGGCCGTCGTCTGGAGGCGCCTCGCCGTCCCGCCGTCGTAGGTCCCGTCCGCCTTGCGGGCGGCGATCTCCGACGAGAGGCGGTCCCTCATCTCCTGGGCGGCGTTGCGGGTGAAGGTGAGCATCATCACGTCGGGGGCGCCGATGTCCTTCCTCTCGATTATCTTCAGGCATCTGTTGATGACGGTGTGCGTCTTCCCGGTGCCGGGGCCCGCGTCGACCACGATGAGCCCTTCGGTGGCGTTGACGATGGCCTCCTGGGACTCGTCTCTCTGCTGCTTGCCGGAGGTCATTCCGCATCATCCCCCTCGGCGTTCTCGAGGTCGTTCGCCCTCAGGCACACCTTGCGGTAGTCGCATCTGTCGCACCTCAGCGTCCCGGAGGGGACCTCGGAGAAGGGCTTGCCGAGGTACTCCCCCGCTTTCTTGTAGTCCTCCCCGAGCTTCTTCACGAAGCCCTCGAGCGCGTCCTTGGGGATCACCGCCTTGTTCTTGCCGACGACGACGGCCGTCCTCGAGGCGTTCTTCAGGAAGCTCGTCACGGTGCTCTCCTTATAGCCGGAGGCCCGCTCGATCAGGGAAACGATCTCCGGGTCGGATTCCCAGCCCGGGGATTCCATCCTCTCGCTCAGCCGCGGCCAGATGGCGCCCCAGTTGTCGGAGATCTTCATCATGTTGCGGCCCGCGGCGGCGCAGATCGCCTCGTGCTCGTCGTTCAGGAGCTCCGCGCGGGTCCTGGGATCGAGGCTGATGGTGACGGCGTTCTCGATCTCCGGCCTGAAGTCTTCCGAGGTGGACTCGATGTCGTTGGCCAGGGCGTAGTACTGGTAGAAATCCGCCTTGGTCAGATTGTAGTTGTCGGCCAGCACCGCCAGGTAGACGGCCGGCTGGAACTCCAGGTACCCCTTGCCGGAGGGGTCCATGGCCTCCGCCACCTCCTTGGCCGTCTTGGGGGAGCCGGTCTTGTAGTCGATGACGGTGTCGTCGAAGTGCATGTCGAACTTGGCGTGCATGTGGCGGCCGCTCTTCATGTCGGTCTCGGCCAGGGGGGAGTAGGTGTGCACTCCCTCGCCCTCCATCAGGGAGTTCGGGTAGCGGCGGTCCTCCGCCTCCTCCAGGGGCACGCCCTCCGGCGGGCGCTTCCCGTCGATGAACCTCATGAGGTTCTTCATGCCGAGGCGCAGGCGGTCGCGGTCGGTGGCGCTCAGGCACTCGCTGGAGAGGCCGGCGTACTGGTCGGCGATGCGGTCCAGGAAGTACTCCGCCCCCTTCTCCTCGACCAGCTCGGGGTGGATCATGTACATCTCCGCGAACTCGTGGAGGCAGTCCCCGAAGACGTTGTAGTCGCGGTCGGCCGTCTTCATGAAGCGGCCGTAGAGGTAGGATATCGGGCACTGGGCGAAGTCGTCGTAGGAGGACTTCGAGAAGTCCGGGGCCAGCTCCGGGGTGAACTCCAGGTCCTGCGAGCCGAAGGTCTGCATGACGGGCTCCGACGGAATGTGCCAGGAGCCCGTTTTCACCTCCTTGCAGATGTCCTCGAAAACATCTCCTTTTCCGTCCTCCATGAGGTCGGCGATGTGGCGGCAGGGGCGGGCGGGCTTGCCGTCCACCGCGGGCCTCACCATGTAGAGCCGGACGTCGCCCTGCTGCAGGAGGATGGACATCCTCATCGCGTTCCGCTCCGCCTCGGCCTCCTGGTCGACGTACTCCTTGCCGGAGAGGTCGACGTCCCACTCGGTCCCCATCCCCAGGAAGAGGACCAGGGGGCGGTCGATGTAGAGCGCGTTGTGGCAGTCGGCGAGGAGCACGCCCTGCTTCTCGTTGTCAGGGATCTGCTCGTTGTGCTTGAGGTCGGAGACGTTCTCGACGGCGAAGCCGAGGTCGTCGGCCAGCTGCACGGTGACCTTCCGGTCGTAGAGCCCCATGTCCTTCAGCAGGATCTCCACCGAGGCCTTCCTCCGGGCCAGCGCCCTCCCGGCCCCGAATACGCGGTCCAGGACCTCGCCGAAGGTCAGCTTCCGGGCGTCCCTCATGGTGTCCCGCAGAGCCACGGTGACGGGGTCGTTCCTCCCCTCCTGCAGGGGCATCTTCGAGAGCAGGTGCTGGTCGTCGTCCACCCGCAGCCCGGGGCTCTCCCGGCGGTCGCGGGCGCCGAGGGACATGAAAAGGTCCCTCACGTCGCCCACGCGCACCGTCTCGTAATCGAGAGAAAGGGAGAGGAACTGCAGGAAGTCCCGGACCTGGGAGAGGTCGCGGACGGTCAGCTCGTTCTTGAAGGGGATCCGTTCGCGGTAGAGCGAGGCGCGGACGGCGTCGGCCACGGGGGCGGAGGGGTCCAGCACCACCGCCACGTCGGTGGGGTCGCGGCCCTTTATGATGTCGACGGCGCATTCGGCGATCTGCCGGTCGTTGCCGATGCTGTAGATCTTATCGATTTCGTAGTCCCCTTTCTTGAAGAGGTCGATCTCGTGGTGTTCATCGGGGATGAAGTGCTTGTCGAGGTCGTTGAAGAATTCGATGCCGATGACCGCCGTCTTCTTCCCGCGGAAGAAGTAGGACTCCTCCGGCCCGAAGGCCTCCATGCTCTTCTCCTTGGTCGGGAGGATCTTATACGTGTTCCACACGTCGCGGGCCGCGTTGGTCGCGAGGAAGTTCGGGACCTCGGAGGTGTATTTGCGGACATCGCGGATCTGGGTCATCTCGCTGTAGACCGAGCGGAAGCCGAGCCCGGTGTCCTCCATGACCGCCGCGGCGATCTCGAGGTCGCTCATGACGGGGCCCCGCAGGGTCTGGTTCTCGGTGATGGCCGCGATCTGCTTCGGGGTGTACGCGAAGCCGCCGAGGTTGGCCCGGTCCAGCTTCCCGTTGAGCGCGGTGGCCAGCGCCGCGTCGGCGGTGACCACGATGTCATACCCCTTCACTTCCTCGTACAGCTCGTCGATGGTTTTCGCGGCCTTCATGGGATCCTCTCTTACGGGGAGGGATAGGGCTCGCCTATATTAATATCTTTCAATAATTAGGTAATAATGCAAATGGTGTTAACGCCGTCAAGGGACGCTCCGGGACCCTAACGGATATATGTTTTCCTACGTACCGAATGTAATTCATTTTATACCCCTTGCACATCTTACGTGACATGGAAAAAATGAGAAGGGTGATGATCGCCTGCGTCACCTTCGACACCGCGAGGATCTCGACCCCCGTCGAGTTCTACGGGTCCAACGTGGTCTACCTTATCCACTACGTGCGCGACAAATCCCCCGACAACATCTACCAGCAGTTCTACGACGAGACCGTGAGGCTGATCAAGGCGGCCAACCCTAGCGCCGAGATCGACGAGGTCTCCGCCCGCGTCTATGTCTTCGAGGACATGCTGAAGGCGGTGTCCGGCATCATCTACCGCGAGAAGGAGCGGGCGGACAAGAACAAGGGCAAGCTGGAGATCCGCGTCAACCTCTCGGCCGGGAGCCCGGAGTACATCACCGCCGCGGGCATCGCCTCGATGATGAACAAGGACGTGGAGCCCTTCTTCGTGGCCACCGGCGAGTACAAGCTGGGCAGCGACCCGGAGAAGCTCAAGGAGGTCTACTTCGACCAGGAGACCGGCCGCCCGGTCGGCATCGTGAAGTCGGTGCGCGACGTCGTGGACATGCCGCCGTTCACCGTCGACATGCCCGACGAGAAGCTGGTCAAGGCCCTCCGCGAGTACGCCAAGCTCATCGAGGAGGACGCCACCGTCAGCTCCATGGAGGTCATCGACCTGCTCCAGAAGAAGGGCCTCTGGACCAAGAAGAACCACATCGACGGGAACTCCGACACCGTCTACTACCAGCGGAAGTACATCGACGTCTGGATCGCCCACGGGTGGATCGAGAGGATCGGCGGGAAGCGGTCCGGGTACCGGCTCACCGAGAACGGGCGCATCATCATCGATTCCCTGTGGAACGACGACATCTTCGGCGAGGAGACCGTCGACAAGACGCAATGAAGGGGCGGGCTCCCCCGCCCCTGAAAAACACCTTTCCGGATTTTTTATCGGTTTTCAGATCCCGCCGTGGCGGCGGGAGTCCTCGAGGGCGGCCTTGAGGCCGTCGATCGTCCGGTCGGCCTCCTCCATGCGCCGCTCGGCCTCCTGGAGCTCGGCGGCCAGCTTCCCGGCGCGGGCCTCGGTCTCGCGGGCGTGCGCCTCGACGTCCCTGATGTGGACGGTGAGGTCGCCGATGGTGCGGTGCAGGCTGTCCTTCTCGGTCTTGAGCTCCCCGATCTGCTTCTTGAGCTCGTAGTTCTCCGCGCCCAGCCGGCGGGCCTCGCCGTTGATGGAGCGGAGCCGCCCGGCGGTGACGGTGATGCGGGTCTCGTCGCTCTCGGTCTCGCGGAGGGGGTCCCACACCTGGGCCTTGGCGGCCGAGAGCTCCTTCTTCAGCTCCTCGATCTGCTTGTTCTGCGCCTCGATGATGCGCATCTTGGACTCCACCTCGCGGCGGACGGTCTCGATATCTTCATCGGAGGCGGCGGGGGCGGTCTCGTGGGTGAGGCGGATGAGGAGCTGGTTGCGCTCCATCTGCAGGAAGCGCTTGGAGACGGTGAGGTTGTTGATCTCCACCTGGTCCTTGGCGTCGCGGAGCTTGAGGTCGATGTCGTCGATCTCCTTCTGGTTCTTGTCGAGGGCGTCCCTTATCCACGCGTCGCCCTCGTCCTCCTCCTCATCGGCGCCTTCCGCCCTGGCGGCGTCCAGCGATTCCTCGAGGTTGTGGAGCTCCGCGCGGAGGTTGCGGAGGGTGATCTGCAGCGAGCGGGCGCGGTTCGAGTCGGGGCGCTCCGCCACCGCGCGCTCGGCGCTCTCGATCTTCTTCTTGGTCTTCGCGATCTCCTCTTCCAAGGCCGCGACGTCCGCGGACTTCCCTGCCATGCTCTCCCCTTACTCCGTGGTCCGATTTAAACCCAGTCAATGAACGATATTCGGTGTCCGTAACAATGTCCCCCCGCCTTCCCGCGCAAACGCTATTATCCGCACTGCATTCGCCCTAGCATGGAATCCGGAAGCGGACAGGGCATGCCCCGCAACGGCGGGGACTGGGACCGCCGGGCGTCGCTGTTCGACGTCCCCGTGCCCGGGAAGGACGACCCCTTCGTCTCCCTGGTGCTGTCGATATCCAAGCCTGATCCGTCTTACTCAACTTTGCTGGACATCGGCTGCGGGACGGGGACCTACCCGCTCGCGATGGTTGATCAATTCCATCGGGTGGAGGGCGTCGACGTCTCTCAGGAGATGGTCTCCATCGCGAACCGCAAGGCGGAGGAGAGGGGCGCCTCCAACGCGGAGTTCCGGGTCTGCGACTGGACCGGAGTGAAGACCTCCCAATTGGGGAAGTTCAATGTCGTCACTGCTCGTCTGACCCCCGCCGTCGCCACCCCCGAGGGCTTCGCGAAGATGATGTCCGTCGCGGGCGGATGGTGCTTCTACGCCGGCTACGTCAGCCGCGGGAACCCCATGTGGGACGAGATCTACCGCATCACCGGGAAGCGGGGAGATGTCACCGAGCCCCAGAGGCTTTTGAATGCAATAGAAGTCCTCTGGAAGGCAGGGAGGCGTCCCAAACTGGAGTACATCGCGGAGCACCGTGCCCGCACATTGACTGCCGAAGAAGCGAGGACGATGTACGTCGAGGGCGCCAAGGGCTTCTCCGAGCTCACGGAGGAGCAGGAGAAGGAGATCCGGGAGGCCATCGATTCCCGCATCGAGGACGGCGTCTTCAGGGACACGTCGGACCCCGTTATCGGGGTGGTCTGCTGGAACACGGAGGAATATTCGGATGAACGAGATCAACGCTAAGCTGATGGACCAGCTGATGACCGCATGCATCGGCTGCCAGAGGTGCCGGAAGGTGTGCCCCTCGCACGCCCACGGGGGGTGCGACCCCTACTACGTGATGAAGGGCTGGGACGGGAACGTGAAGATGTGCATCGGGTGCGGGAAGTGCAGCGAGATCTGCCCCTCCACCGACCCCAAGACGGTCATGATGCACCTGAAGGCCGAGGCCCTCGGCCTGAAGATCCCCGACTCCTATGTGAAGGACGGCTACGTGCGGGTGCCCGCCGACCCCTCCTGGAAGGAGGGCCTGCCGGAGATCCCCCAGGGGGACGACATGTACATGATGCCCGGGTGCATCGTCAAAGGGTTCCTGCCGTACCTGCAGTACGCCGCCGCCCGCGCCCTCGACGCCGTCGGGGTTCACTTCAAGGAGCTGCCGGAGGACAAGTGCTGCACTTATCCTCTAGTCCTCCGCTCGATGACCGACGTCGAGCGCCTCGGGGTGAAGGCGCGGATGCACAACCATGCCCGCGGCAAGGAGATGTTCACGCTGTGCTCCGGGTGCTGCAACGAGTTCGCCCGCTCGGGCATCTACGCCCCGCACATCTCGACGGTGCTGGCACGTTACGTCGATCAGATAAGAAAACTGCCGGGAGTGAAGTTCAAGGTGGCCATCGAGCCGGGCTGCTCGGCGGAGCGCTTCCGCCCGGAGATCGAGGCGGTGGTCCGCGCCTGCGGGGCGGAGCCCATCGGCAACAAGAGCGGCTGCTGCGGGAAGACCATCGAGGGCGTCAGCCAGGAGCTGATGGCCGAGCGCGAGGCGGAATGCGCGGACGCCGACGTCATCGTCATGGCCTGCCCCAACTGCATGCGCTTCTACGACAAGTACCCGGGCGGGAAGCCGATCCTCCACATCACCGAGCTGGTGGCTCTGGCCGCCGGCGACGCCGAGACCCAGCGGTTCCATAAGATTAAAATCCCCGCAGAACTGCTTGGCACGCATGCCTGACACGGTCTGCGTGGTCGAGGCGATCGCCGACGGCGCCGAGGGTTACCCCTACGACGAGATCCTCTCCATTGCCGTCTGCCGCGTCGACCTCGACGCGGGGGAGTTCGACTCCGTCTTCGACGCCAACATCGCCGCCGATCCCAAGGACATCGGGAAGCGGAAGCTCGATTATGCCGAGTCGAAGGGGCTGGACGTCATCCAGCTCTACGACGGCGTCCCCATCTTCGAAGCCGCCGCGGGGTTCAAGGCGGCCGTGAAGGGGCAGTACGTGACCTCCTACGACATCCGCGAGGAGTTCACCAAGTACCTGACCAACGACCCCTGGGACATCACCTTCGAGACCCACGTCATGCCCTCCATCATGGTCAGGCAGCCGATCTCCCTGCGCTGCAAGCGCCCGGAGGACGAGCCCGACTACATCCGGAAGGCCTACTCGCGGATGTTCCGCAACTCCGACCCGGCGGACGTCGGCATGGATACCAAGGGCGCGCTGGCCCTGGCCCAGATGGCCGCGCAGATCCTCATCGAGCTGAGGAACCGCGGGAAGTACTGATTCTGGTTTTTGAGATCAGTACCTGAACCCGAAGATGTTCAGGTTCCCCAGCCAGGTCTCGGCCACGGAGGCCGCCGCGCACCCGATGTAGATGATGGCGAGGATGGCCAGCGGGATGATGAACAGTATCAGCCCCAGCGTTCCCGAGACGTCCACCAGGATGATCATGGCAGCCATGATGATGTAAAGTGCCAGACCTACCAAAAGGTACCTGTAGCCGCGCCAGTCGCGGTGGTCCTCGTAGATGAGCCCGAGGCCGAGCAGGCCGAAGAGGGCGGGGATGGTCGCGAGGATTAGAGCAACAGTGGTGCTCTTGTGCCTCCGTCCGATCTGCTCCCGGTACTCCTCCTTGCTGCGCGCCGAGTACCGCGGGTTGTAACCGGGCTCGGGCTCCTCCCGCATGTCGCGGGGGATCTCGCAGTAGCACTGGGGGCAGGTCAGGGAGTTCGGCGGGACGATGGCCCCGCAGTTGGGGCAGTACCTGGTCAATGCTTCACCTCCTGCAGGCGGAAGGCGTTGAACATGCCCTCCGCGACGACCTTGTCCCCGTCGTAGGCCTTCACGTTGACGGTGAAGAACGACTTCGACTTGTTGAGGAGGCGGGCCTCCGCCTCGATGACCGGCCCCCGTCCGGGGCGGTAGTACTGGATGTAGGTGGACCTCCCCACCGCCGGCCCCTCGATGTTGGAGAGGATGGCGAAGCTGTGGTCCATGACGCCGCCGATGGCGCCCCCGTGCCAGAAGCCGTTGCTGTTGCGGTCGCGGTCCTTGATCTCCATCCTGGTCCGCACCGTGTCGAGGGAGATCGAGACGGGCTCCATCCCGTTGTCCCGGAAGTAGGGGGCGTTGAGCATCGCCGTGATGTTGTCCAGATGCTCCATGGCATCCCCGGACACGTACTTCCGCGCAGTCTCGGCGTCCATGACCCAGGATACGGGAACTCAGATAAAATCATCTGCCCCTCAGAGACGGTCAGAAACGGGCACCCCTCCCCCGTCCCTATTAATAGTGCGCGCACGTTTGTGGGAACATTATGGCCGAGAGACTAACCGTCACGCAGCTCAACCAGCGGGTCCACGAGATGCTCAGCACCTCGGAGGGGCTCAACGGCGTGTGGGTGCTCGGCGAGATCTCGGGGCTCAAGCGGCAGTCCTCGGGGCACTATTATTTCACCATCAAGGACGCCGGGAGCAACATCTCGGCGGCCCTCTTCCGGGGCTCGCGCGCGAGGCTGGATTTCGAGCCCGCCGACGCGATGAAGATCGAGGCCTTCGGGCACGTCGACGTCTACGTCCCCTACGGCCGCTACCAGTTCATCGTCGAGACCATGAAGCGCTCGGGCATCGGCGAGCTCTACCAGAAGTACGAGGGGCTGCGGAAGAAGCTGGACGCCGAGGGGCTCTTCTCGCGGCCGAAGAGGGCGCTCCCCCGCTATCCCAAGGTCAT
This sequence comes from Methanomethylophilus sp., assembly GCA_050944195.1. Lineage (GTDB taxonomy): Archaea > Thermoplasmatota > Thermoplasmata > Methanomassiliicoccales > Methanomethylophilaceae > Methanomethylophilus. Next base: position 17,987 of record JBMNQO010000013.1, read on the forward strand.
CGGCGTGGTCACCTCGCCCACGGGGGCGGTCATCCACGACATCATCGTGACCACCGGGCGGAGGTACCCCGTGGACATCCTGCTCGCTCCCGTCAAGGTGCAGGGCGAGGGGGCGGCCGAGGAGATCGTGAAGGGGATCGAGCTGCTGAACCGCGTCGGCGTCGATGTCATCATCGTGGGGAGGGGAGGAGGCTCCCTGGAGGACCTCTGGGCGTTCAACGAGGAGCCCGTGGTGAGGGCGGTCGCCGCCTCTAAAATTCCCATCATCTCGTCGGTGGGGCACGAGACGGACACCACCCTCACCGACTTCGCCGCCGACGTGCGGGCGGCCACCCCCACCGCCGCGGCCGAGCTCGCGGTGCGCGACAAGAGCGAGATCTACCGCGAGCTGGAGGAAGACGCCGCCCGCCTCTACAAGGCCGTGGCCATGAGGCTCGGGGGGTACGAGGCGAGGCTGCAGCTCGCGGAGAAGGAGCTCCTCCCCTCGAAGATGGAGGAGAGGATCGCCATGCTGTCGCTGAAGCTCGACGAGCTGATGCACCGGAGCGGGCAGGCCCTGCTCTCCAAGGTCTCGGAGATGCGCGGGCGCCTTTCGCAGGCGGAGACCGCCCTCCGCCCCGCGCTCACCGCGACGGTGGCGAGGAAGAGGCAGCTCCTCGAGGACGTCTGCTCGAGCATCGACGGGGACATCGCTTCACTGCTCTCAAACTCCCGTCTGGCACTTCAGTCCGCCGGGTCCCGCCTGGACCCCGCGGAGAGGGCCTACATGGACAGGAAGAGGGCGGGTTTCGAGAGCGCCTCCGCCAAGCTCGGGGCGCTCAGCCCCTACTCGGTGCTCGACCGCGGCTACAGCTTCGTGGCCGGGCCCGACGGGAAGGCGGTCACCTCCGTGAAGAAGCTGAAGATAGGCTCGCAGGTCACCGTGCGGATGCGCGACGGGAAGGCCGAGGCCGAGATCAAGGACAAGGAAGAGTTCGAATGACTGACGAAGAGAAGATGAGGGAAGAGATCGCGAAGATGTCCTTCGAGGACAGCATGAAGGAGCTGGAGGACCTGGTCAAGCAGCTCGAGAGCGGGGAGCTCGACCTCGACAAGAGCCTCGAGGTCTACGAGCGGGCGACCGCCCTGCGCGACCACTGCCGGCAGATCCTCGACGAATCGGACCGCCGGGTGCAGAAGATCATGCAGAACGGCCAGAAAGAGGACTTCGAAGAGGAGCAGTGAGCCCCTCAGGAGGCCTGGTCCTTCTTATCGGGCTCCCACAGGTCGATCTTGCGGTCCCCGCACCATTTCAGCGAGTTCTTGTAGAGGTCGGTGTCCTTGAAGTAGGAGGGGCCGTAGGCCAGGCGCAGCGCGCCGCCCAGCTCCCCCGAGTACAGGCGCTTGGCGTTGTAGGACCCGAAGTTGTCCCTGAGCGCCATCGACAGCACCGCCACCGCGTCGTGACCCCTGACCGCCTGCCAGAGGTCGTCTCCCAAAGATTTCTGGAGCGACCGGACTTGGTCGGCGATCGCGTTCTTGGGGTACATCTGCCCCATCGACTGGGCGTAAACCGTGGAGACCATCCGCGGGATGTCGTTCTCCAGCGTCTTGGGGTTGACGAACTTCGAGTGGTCCAGGTCCTTGAAGCTGAGGTTCATCCCCCGGCGGTAGGAGATGTACATCAGCAGGCAGACGGGGCCGGCGGCGCGGGCGATCGCGTCGCGGACCTTCCCGTGCTTGTTCTCGAAGTTCTTGATCTTCTCGGGGTCCCCGTACTCCGCGAGCACGTCGTCCAGGGCCTCGGAGCACATCACCGTGGCCTCCATGTCGTTGCGGTCGGTCATGAACACCGGCGGGTCCCTCTTCCTGTTCAGCAGGCGGTCCATGTCGGCGTCGGTGATGCCGACCACCCGGCTGTCGGCGCGCCTGGTCATGCATTCCGCCACCGAGCGGCGGACGTTGTCCTTGGAGTGGGCGATGACGATCCGCACGTGGTCCTTGTCGGTGAACTTGGAGTAGAGCCTGCTGTCGGTCACGCCCTCGACGACCAGGAAGGTCCCGCCGAAGACCGACCTCATCATGCAGATCTCGTTCGCGATGTCGCTCGCGGTGACATCGTCGCGCATGTCCCTCATTCGTTCGCCTTCAGCTCGACGGCCAGGTCCCAGTCGTCGTGGATGACGGAGGGGGCGTGGGTGGCCACGATCATCTGCAGGCTGCGCACGCGGGTGATGTCGGCGAAGGTCTTCCCCAGCACCTGCTGCCACGAGACATGGAGCGAGACCTCGGGCTCGTCGATGATGACCAGCGAGCCGGGGTCCGCCTTGAAGAGGAGCAGGTAGAACATGATGAGGATCTGCTTCTCGCCCGAGGAGAACTTCGCGAGGGGGACGATGGTCCCGGAGTTGTCCATCCTCGCCTCGAAGAACCCCTTCTCGTTGACGGTGACGCTCTTGTTCACGTAGATGGTGTTGACTATATCCCTGTAGACGATGAGGCTCTCGGCGAACCCGTAGTAGGTGTCCACGTACTGCTGCAGCGATAGTGCCAGCTTCCGGTAGTCGTCGCGGTACTGGGAGATCTCGTACCTGCTCGGCGGGAACCGGTACCCCGCCGGGATGGTGGGGCCGAAGCCGGCGCCCTTGATGAAGTCGATCTTCGCTTCCAGGTCCCTGAACATGGTGTCGAGCTCGGCGTCCGAGATCGGCCTCCCGTCGTCCTTGGCGGGCTTCAGCTCCGAGTCGGAGATGGCCTTCTGGATGTTCTCCGAGAGCTCCCGCATGTAGATCATGAGGCTGGGGATGATGTGCCCCTCGCCGTCGTCCGCGTAGGCGCGGTCCGGCCCGATGTAGAGGCACTTCATCACGTTGCGGAGGTCGGCGAGGCTGATGCTCTCCTCCACCTCGCTGCGCTGGGCCAGGACGTTGAGCTCCTGGTTGATGTTCTCCACGATGATGTTGGTCCCCGTGTCGAACATGAGGTCCATCCTCTCGAAGGGCACCGTGCGCACCTCCTCGAGGTTCCCGTTGAGGACGTTGCTGACCATCCGCATGACGGTGGACTTGCCGATCCCGTTCTGCGAGTGGATGTAGGTCAGCTTCCCCTTCAGCCCGATCTCGTAATCGAACTCGTTGAAAAGCTTGTAGATGATGATCTTCGAAAGCATCTGTCTGCATCCCTGCGATGTACACGGGGGTCATCGCGCTCGGGATATATTATACGTCGTTTCCGTCTCATTTCGGACACGGTAACCGAAATGAGACGTTTTCAGCCGTTTTTCTTGCTCTCGGGGAGCCTTTTCTCCGCGTTCTGCCTGCGGATCTCGTCGGGGTCGTACCCTTCCTCCCGGAGGCTGCGGAAGAGCCCCATCGCCCGCATCTCGGCGCGGACCTCGTCCGCTTTCTTCGGGTCCCTCCCCTGGAGGTACACGAGGTAGGAGTTGCCTACCTGGCTGAAGACGTCCCGGGCGATCCTCCCGGAGTAGGCGTTGTCCCGCAGGACCTTGTAGGCGCGGTCCATGTCGTCCGGGTCGAGCTCGTCGGAGTCCTCCTTCATGGAATGGTAGAAGTAGGCAAGTGCCAGGCGCTCGTCGGTGAGGCCGTTCCCATCGGGTTCGGAGAGCACCGAGATAGCTTCCTCGGTGCTCTTCCGCGCGTCCGGGATGAGGGTCTCCTCGGAGTCGGCGGCGAGCATCCCCGTCAGGAGCAGGGAGTCGATGTAGGCGGAACGGTAGGCGTCCTTGTAAGACTGGCCGACCTTGGCCATCCTCTTGGCGTACTCCTTCCCCTTGGCCTTGTTGCCCGAGGCGTACGCGGCCGCCGCGCACATCTGGAGGCTGTGCACCAGCAGCTCCGCGCCCTGCTCCGAGGGCTCCTCCGCCATCAGGGCCTCGGCGCACTTCACGGCCTTCCGCTCGGCGCGGTAGGCCGCGTCATGGTCCCGCTTGGCCATGTAGAGGGTGTTGAGGGCGCCGTAGATGCGGGCGGCGGACAGGTGGGAGCCGCGGAAGGTCAGCCCTCCCTCTTTGTCGGCCTCGTCGGCCATCTCCCGCAGGGCGGCGGTGGCCGGCCCCTCCTCCCCCGGCCTGTAGAGGCAGAAGGCGCGGTCGATCCGCAGCCGCACGGCCTCCGGGCTGGAGGACTTCTCGGCATGTGCCAGCATCTCGTCGAAAATCTGCTTGGCGGCGCGGTCGTCGCCGTCCCAGTTCATGATCTCCCCCGCGACGCAGGCGGCCTTCACGGCGATGTCCCTGAACCCGTCGGAGAGGGGGTCCTGCTTCAGGGCCTCCTCCTCAACCTCTAGGCAGATAGAGACGGCCTCGCGCTCCCGTTCGTCCTTGCGCAGGAACTCGGCCGCGTCCAAAAGTGCCAGCAGCCTTTCCTTGCCCTCGGAGGAGGATGCCTTCTGCTTCAGTTGATAAACTTCCTCGGAGGGCTCGTACTCCTCCCCGCCGGCGAGCACCAGCCGCCGGTCGCCCGTGGGGAGCACCTTGTAGAGCACGGGGGTGCTCCCGCATCTCTCGCATTCGGCGGAGGCCCTGGTCACCTCGCCCTCGGGGTTCCGGACGATCCTCAGGACGCATCTCCCTCCGCACTCCGGGCACCGCGCGGGCTTCGATATCTCCGCTCCGGAAACCGCTTCCGCCATGATGCCCGACGGTATGCCTCCGGCTTTTATCCGTTTTCGGGCGGTTAATATACTCCGACCGATAATCGGGGTCGCAATGGACAGCGCAGAGGCATTGAAGGCGATCGGGCAGAGCATCAAGGACGGCAAGGACGAGGAGGCCGCCGTGCAGGTCATGGACCTGGCGTCGAAGAACCAGGACGACCCCATGCTCCTCCTGACCTGCTGCTCGATGCTGCGGACGGTCGGCGACGACAAGGACTACCCCTCGGTGCTGGGGGTCCTGATGTCCCACATCCCCGACGACCCGGACAAGAGGTACCAGGTCGCCACCGGGCTAATCTCCCTGGGGAGCCTCCAGGACGCCGAGAAGGTGCTGGAGCCCCTGGACGATTCCGATAAAGTGCTCAGGGCCCGCGCCGCCGTCCGCCACGGGCTGGGCAGGGACGAGGAGGCCCTGGAGACCCTCGGCGCCATGCGGAGGCTCCTGGAGGTCGACCGCGTCCTCAAGGTGCAGGTTTTAGGTTCCCTGGGCCGCCACGACGAGGCCATCGCCGAGGCGGAGGAGCTCGCCAAGGGCAAGGACTACATGGCCGGGAGGGCGTACATCTCGGCGTTGGTCCTAGCCGGCCGCGACAAGGAGGCGGCGAAGTACGCCCGCGCCCGCATGAAGGAGAAGGACGCCGACGGCTACGCGCTCATGGCGTTCTACTCCTGGCTCAACGGCAACTCGACCGCCGCCGGGGCGTTCTCCTCCAAGGCCCTGAAGCTCCAGGAGCGCCACATCGGGGCGCTCGAGACCTTCGGGTACGCCGCCTGCGACAAGGGCGCCATCTGGGAGGCCAAGGTGGCCGCCGGGGCGATCAACGAGGTCGAGCCCGGGAACCCCGCGGTGTTCAGGATCCTCGCCATGTGCCGGGAGAAGGAGCGAGGCCCCGACGGGGGCTCATCCCCCTCCTGATACGCTGTCTCCAATATCCGTTGATAGGATTTCATCTTTACAAAATCGTCAGAATACGCGCTGGCGATGCATCTTGTTACAATAATTCCGGCCTCTTTTCCGTAAATCTTATAATAATAACATTGCGTCGATTGCTACAGGCATAAACACGGCCGTTTTAGGCCGTCAGTTTAGGAGGACAGGATAATGAAGTATGGTACGATGGCAGCGATAGCTGTGGCTGCCATAGCGCTCGCATCAGCGGTAGTGATGATCGACTATGACGACGGGAGCGACGAATCCGCTGCCGATGATTGGGTTACCGATTCAACTTACACTTACCTAGAGTACAGGATCATCGATTCGGAGAACCATTATGTCGAAGTCAGGTGGAACGGCGATTTCGGCTTTGCTTCTCTTACGATCCCTGCTAGCTTCTCTATCGATGGACTCGATTACACAGTAACCAGGTTAGCCGATAACGCTTTCGAAGGTTTGGATATATCTTCTTATAATATCGAACTGCCTTCAACTTTACAGAGCATAGGGGATTACGCTTTTAAGGATGCCAGTTGGAACAAGATGTTCATCTCCGGCACCAGGCCTATCACTGTGACTGGCACTGAACTGACGATGACGGGTCTGACGTCCATCGGCGAGGGGGCGTTCTACGGCTGCACAAATTTGGAGCACATAGAAATCTCAGCTTCCGTCACGAGTGTCGGGGGGGGGGGCATCTTCAACGGATGCACCAGCCTCACAGCTGATGAAATCGACTATTCTGGAAGCGCCTTCAGCGTTTCGACATATTCCACCAACGTGTATGTTGTGACAACCGATGCGGAAAGCAGCGGAACGAGGCTCATCAGTGTTTTCGGTTCGGGGGCCTCGAACCTGACCACTTTCGACGTCTCCGCTTACACCGAGATCGACGGAGCCTTCATGGGCCTTACGAGCCTGGAAAGCGTCACTGGGACAGACAACATCGTGTACATCGGGAACAGCACCTTCAGCGGCTGCACTGCCCTGACGACCTTCGGCAGCACCTCTGGAGAGATTACAGTCTCCGATAGTGTAACGGAGATCGGCGACAATGTGTTCTACGGCGATACTGCCATCACCACCATCTCCATGCCTCTGAACACCGTCGGGAGCGACATCATCTCCGGGTGCACATCACTGACTTCCATCACCTTCACCAGCGGCAGCGAGACCAATGTCACCGACGACGCCTTCGAAGGGGCCGGCGACGGCAGCACAGTCGTCAAGGTCCTCAACCTGTCCGGAACGAGCATCGGCACCTCGGTCTCCACCAGCCCCGGCTGGAAGGGAATGAGCGTCTACACCTCCGATTACTCTACCTACGGCACGACCCTCGTGGAAGTCACAGAACCT
>JBMNQO010000014.1:0-22370 GCA_050944195.1 Methanomethylophilus sp.
GGATGACGGTCAGCGAGGGGCCCAGCCTGGTGATCGGCCCTTCCGCATCCATCAGTGCCAGCTCTATGTAGAAGCAGATGAACAGGATGCTGATCTCGAGGAAGATGAAGTTCTTCACCGCGACGATCATGCTGTTCTGGTAGCGCCGCTGCATCTGGTCCGTTTCAGTCCCTTTCCTTCAGGATGCCGACCACGACCTCGTTGAGGCGGGCGGCGATGCTCTCGGCCACGTCGTTCTTCAGGTGCTCGATGGAGTCCGAGCCGCCGGCGGTGATGATGTTGACGTCGGCGAGGCCGAAGAGGCCGTTGATGGGCCCCACGGTGACGGTGACCTGGTGGATCCTCTCGATGGGGATGAGGCTGTGGCTGATGATGATCACGCCCTTCCTCACTTCCACCTTCTCGTCGTCGATGCGGTAGCAGTAGCGGGCGTAGTAGACCGAGGGGTAGACCGTGAGGATAACGATCAGGATAGCGAGGGCGATGACGACGACGGTCCTGATCCACTCCGGCCCGTCGACGAGGTAGACCCAGGCGACGGCCATGATGACGGCCAGGATGGCGATTTCGATGACGGCCGCGAGGTACATGGCCTTCTTGGCCGCGGGATCGAGGGCGCGGTAACCGTCCGCGGTAACGCCATCCTCGTTAACGCGGAACTGTTCGGAAGCCTTCATTGATGCGCCATCGGCTCTGATGATAGAAAACCGTATCGGAGTGTCCTGTCACTTATAACGGTTCGAAAAAGAAGGGTACGGAGCGCCGGCCACCGGGCGGCAGTCGTAATTCCCGTCCGCCGTTGGATGCCGGGACGCTCCTGCGGAAGAGGTTTGGCCGCGTTCCCTGCGGGGATTCCGCTCAGATTGCGCTCCAAACCGGCGCGCCAACTGGCCCTGCGCCGCATTTGGAGACCGGCTCCGAAAAGAACCCGATCGCATCGCGGATGTCCAGCGTATTTACTTTACCTATTGTTACGCGCCTCCTGCAGAGTATATTGACGTACGTAGTATAAATAGTGTTCTGATTCGTAAAGATTGGCTGTATTTTCTGTAATTTCAGTTGCAATTTATACGAATTTCGTAACGCATGATTGCAATAAATGTACATTGCAATGTGCTGGGCGGAGGTGCGCAAAACGGAGCCCTTCTCAGAGGGTGCCCTTCCGGTAGGCCTCGCCGACCTCGTCGTCGACGACCTTCCGCACGAACTCGAGGTTCTCCGGGGTGTTCGCCGCCATCACCGGGCCGGGGCCGTAGAGGTGCACGTCGCCGTCCAGGGACGTTGTGCATCCGCCGGCCTCCTTGACGATCCTGGTGGCCGCGGCGTAGTCCCACGGCGAGAGGTTGATCTCGAAGTAGATGTCGACTGCTCCCTTCGCTAGCATGCAGAGCTCGAAGGCCGCCGTGCCGGTCCTCCGGATGTCCTCGCAGGTGTTGTACAGCCTCTGCGCGATGGCGAAGCACGCGGGCGCGCGCGACTTGTCGTAGGCGGAGAAGGCGGTCGCGAGCATGGCGTGCTCGATGGTCCTGTCGGAGACATGGATGGGCTTCCCGTTGAGGAACGCTCCCTGCCCCTTCTGCGCCCAGAAGGTGAGGTCGAGGTACGGGTGGCGGACCACTCCGAGGACCACGGTCCCCCTCTTCATGAGGGCGATCGAGACGACGCTGTTCTCCATCCCGCGGGCGTAGTTGGCGGTGCCGTCGATGGGGTCGACGATCCACACCCACCGGTCGCTGCCGACGAGCTCGGAGTCCATCTGCGGGAGGTCGCCCTCCTCGCCCATGAAATAGGATCCCGGGAGGAGCGCCGTCAATTCCCGCTTGAGGTAGTCCTGCACCTTGAGGTCGGTGGAGGTGACGTAGTTCTCCTTGGTCCCCTTGTTGCCGATCTCGAAAGCGCCTTCGTCTCCCTCGCAGAGGACGATCTCACCCGCCTTGACGGCCAGGTCGATGACGTCCAGGAGCAGCTTCTCCATGGGATGATGATGGCAAGTGCCAGTATTGATAACTTGCCCTCAGAAGAAGCGCTCGTCGCAGTAGGGGCAGAAGCGCGGCGCCTTGGCGAGGCCGCGGATGTCCGCGCCGCAGAACGGGCAGAAGGAGAACCTCCTCCGCGAGGGGTTCTCGGAGGCGTACTTCTCCATGGGGGAGGCGCTCCCGCACTCGGTGCAGTAGCGGTACGGGTAAGGGTTCAGAGAACCGCAGACGGGGCACATGACCTTCATCCCCTCCTTATTCTTCGGGGGGTTGGTGTTGTCCGCGCCGTAGCTGTAGAACAGCGGGGGGAAGAGCCACATGCCCATCCCCATCCATCCGTCGTCGCCGTTCCCGCACATTCTGATCGCCTATAAGTTGCCGGGGCTAGGCCCCGGCGAAGATGTTTCAGTTGAGCTGCTCGGAGCAGTACGGGCAGAACTTCGGGGTCTTCTTGAGGCCCTCGAGGCTCTCGCCGCAGTACGGGCAGACCTTGAACGCCTTGGGCGCGCCGGCCGGGGCCGCTCCCTGCGCGGGGGCGTCCTGGGCGGGAGCCGCCTGCTGGGCAGGCTGGGCCTGGGCGGGCTGCGCCTGCCCCGCTCCCTGCTGCTGCATCGGCGAGGGCTTGCCGCAGTTATTGCAGAACTTGTACGGGTAGCTGTTCACCGCGCCGCAGTAGGGGCACATGACCTGCTGGGGCTGCCCCTGCTGGCCGTTCACGCCCTGCACCGGCTGCTGGTTGAGCTGCTGGTACATCTGCGGGAAGAGCATCATGCCCGCTCCCATGGCCGCGCCGCCCTCGGAGTCCCCGATGGCGTCCGCCATGCGGTCCATGACCTCGTAGCGCTTGAAGGCCTCTCCGTTCTTGGAGCTGAACTGCAGGTACTCGAAGACCTTGTTCTTCTCCTCCTCGGTGGTGGCGACCTCGTTGATCTTGAGGGCGACCAGCTCGAGGCCCCTCTGCTGGAAGAAGGGGTCGATGAGGATCTTGGTGCTCGAGGAGGCGTTCTCCAGGTTGCCCATGACGTCCATGTAGTACTGCTTGGTCAGCTGCTGGGTGACCTGCTCGGAGATGAAGCTCCGCATGAACTGGTTGACGTCGCCGGTGGTGTACGACTTCATCCCGCCGAGGACCTGGGTGTAGAACACGCTGGGGTCCGACACGCGGAACTGGTAGTCCCCGTTCGCCATGAGGGTGATGGGGACCTCGTACTCCTTGGCGGCCTTGATCATGGAGCGGATGCCCCATTTCCCGTTGAAGATCTTCAGCGAGATGAAGACGACCTGCACCTTGAACGGGGTCTCGCGGAAGCCGAGCGCCTTGTTGTAGAGGGCGGTCAGCCACGGGATGTTGTTCGAGGAGGTCAGGTGCCTCCCGGGCTCCAGGATGCCCTGGAGCTGGCCGTCCCTGATGAACAGGGCGACGGCGTGCTCGGGGACGGTGACCGAGGTGTAGAACCTGAGGTCGTCGTCCGGCGAGACGTAGATGATGTCGTCCGGGCCCTGGTCGGCCCAGTACACGACGTTCTGTTTCTTCTCTCTCGGCATTCATATCACTCCTGCTGCTGCTCGGCCGCGATCCCTTTCATGACCGCGTCCCGCTGGTTGAAGTTCTCGATGAGCTTGTCCACGTCGCGCTCGATGAGCCTCATGGGCACCTTGATGTCCTCGCCGGTGTCGGCGTACTGGGTCAGCTCGGCGGTCTCCTTCTTGAGCGCCTCGACCCCCTCGATGAGCTGGGCGTCGTAGGTGATCACCCTGTCCAGCTCGGTCTCGCGGATCTTCACGGCCTCGTGGAAGCCGGTGTACCCGGTCGCGGTCTTCTTGACCTGCGAGTAGTACTTGTCCACTTTCGCGCGCAGCCGCTCGGACTGCCGCATGGCCTCGAGGTCGCCGACGGTGGCGGTGGCCGAGTTGGCGAGGTCGTTCTTGACGGCCACGAGCTCCTTCGCGACCACGTCGCGGATGGCGCGGTCCTCCTCCCGGCGGAGCTGCCTCTGCTTGTACCCCTTGTACATGGGGATGTACGAGGCGATGCGGGAGACGAGGGTCCGGTTGTCGGAGATCTGCCTCTCGGTGTTGTTCTCGAGGTCCTTTCCGCTGATGTCGATTGCCATTGAAATCCCCCTTTGAATCCTGTTCAGTACTTGCTGTGCTTGCTGTTGTTCAGGGCGGCCAGGAGCCCGATGAGGGCGATGCCGACGATGAAGACGACCGCCGCGACCCAGGCCTCGCTGTACTCGACGACGATCATGGTGATGCCGATGAGGATCACGAAGAGCCCGGCGACGACCCGGTAGATCATCTCGCTGGGGACGAACTTGTCGGGGGTCCTGTCTTGGGTGGCTCCCACGCCGGCGATGGCGATCCCGATGATGAGGACGGCGGCCCCCACGGCCACCACGGCCGAGGTGTCGGCGCCCCAGTAGAGGGCGATCGCGACGGCGAGGGCGATGATGACGAAGAAGGCGGTCCACACCTGCTTCATCCTGTACGCGTTGCCTTTGTTCTCTGTCATATCCGTTTCCTCTTTCTTTAAGCGTCAGCTGTTGATGATTATCAGGTCGTCCGCCTTCATGCGCGCGACCCGGGCCGGCTGCAGCTTCAGGCTGTCCGGCGCCCTGAAGGAGCCCCCCTCGAGCGTGAAGGGCACGTAGATGAGCCTCATCACGTCGGGGTTGCTCAGCCTGAGTTTGGAGTTGTTCACGCCCGCCACGTAGTTCTCGGCGATCAGCTCCGCCTCCCTCTTGGTGCTGAGGGGGACGACGACCGCGCGGGTCCCGATGGAGTTGGGCGCGACGCTGTCCACCGCCGCCTTGATCCCGGCGGAGCTGCTGATGGACCCCTCGTTCCCGGCGAGCCGGTCGAGGAAGCCCGCCTGCTGCACGTTCGCGAAGACGTCGGTGACGGCGTCCGCGGGATGTGCCAGGCACCTGCCGTCGATGACGAAGTCGGCGCTCACCAGGAGCGTCTCCTCGACCTCGACGGCCTTCTTCTTCCACAGCGATCCCGTCTGGAAGCTGTAGTCGAGCTTCACCTGCCAGAAGGGCACCAGGACGTTTCCGGGCCCGGCGGCGATGTTCACGCCCTCCGCCCCGGTCGCGGAGGCGGTGGCGGCCTTCATGTTGCCGAAGACCTCGGCGAGCCGGTTCTTGTCGCGGAGCATCGGCCCCCACCTCCCCACGTCGGGGTACTCGTAGGTGAACAGCCGGCGCACCTCGGACAGCGTCTTCAGCGGGTCCCCGCCGAGGGCGTTGACCGTCTTCGCGGTCTCGTTCAGGGCCTCGACCTCGGAGATCTCCGTCCCCAGGGCCTGCCCCATGATGGCGACCTTCATGTTGGTGATGCAGTCCTTCTTGGCCTTCCGCAGCTTCTCCAGGGCGGCGTCGAAGTTCCCCATGGCGGTGGGGATGTCCCCGTCGAGCATCCGCTCGCAGCCCTGGCAGGCGGACGCCAGCCCCTCGAAGCGCACGGCGGCGGGCTCGTACCCGTCGGCCTCGTGGAAGTCCTGGGCGGCGGTGTTGAAGTTGTTCACCATCAGCAGGTACCGCCCCGGCTTGTTCTCGCGGAAGAGCTTGGAGTTGTTCGCCAGCATGGCGTACGCGTCGGTCAGCCCGCGGGCCGTCTTGATGTACTGCTGGGACTCATCGTCGACCGCCAGCGGGGAGACCCCGTTGAGCTGCTCCCCGAACTGGAAGAGCCGCTCGGTGGTGTGCTTCGGGGTGACCTTGTTGGAGACGGTGAACGGCATCACCAGCATTGGGTTCGACAGGAAGGAGGTGAGGGAGAACTTGTACTCCCCGAACTCCACGTCGAGCTTGGGCTTCACGCTCTGCGTCCAGATGTTGTAGCGGGCCACGGGGTCGACGTTCTGGTTCATCGCCGTGCCCATGCCGCCGGGCACCGCCTTGCCGATCCAGGAGCGCACCTGCGCCATCATCTGGTCGAGGTACGCCTTGGCGTCCAGCCGCTGCTGGGTCGTCCCGCAGCTGGGGCAGGTCACGTAGTCATCGTCCCCTTTGACGTCCTCCTCCGAGAGCGGGGCGCCGCAGTACTTGCACCGGAGTGCCACCATGTCGTCGCTCATCTGCTCATCATCCTGATCGCGTTGATCTCGCTCTGCAGCCGGGCCTCCACCTCGCGCAGGTGCTGCATCCCCTGGTTGTAGTAGTCGAGGGCGATGTCGTTGGCGCGGTTGGAGATGGCGGTGTAGCAGGGCATGCAGATGTAGATCTGCACCGGCTTCCCGTTGGGCCCGTCCGGGAAGGACCTGACCTCCCCCGTCTCGTTCTTCGCGAAGGCCCCGTTGACGTTCGCGTTCTGGGCCACGAAGTTGATGCCCAGCCCGTTGGCCGGCCTCCCGCAGATCCAGCAGCGCCCGGAGGTGCCGAAGTTGCGGACGGCCCGGAGGTCGTCCTCCCCGCTGTCCCCGATCTGCTGGCGGAAGGTGTAGGCCATCTGCATGTACTCGGCGGCCTGCTTGGGGTCGTCGTACACGCACCCGTTGCCCATGGTCTCGTAGGCGATGGCCTGCAGGATGAGCGACTCCCGGGTCCCGGTGGACTTCGAGTTCCCGTTGGTGATCTCGTCGATGGTCAGGGGCTGGTCGCCGAACTTCTCGGCGAACTCGCCCGCCACCTCGATCATCTTGGTCCCCTTGCGCTGCCACTCGGAGTCCGGGATCTCCTGCTGCGCCTCGATCTCGTGGATGTACGCCTGGCACTCCTCGGCGAGGCGGGCGGTGTCCACCTCGGTAATGCCGAACTTGAAGCTGGAGGCGCCGGCCCGCTGCGAGCAGTCGATGACGTTCTGGTAGGCCTGCTTGCTCCCCCGGTTGCGGACGAGGTCGATGACGGCGATGTACATCTTCGCCAGCTGCGCTTTGCCGGTGTCCTTGTCCAAAGCGTCGGAGAACTTCTCCCTGGCCCCTACCAGATCGTTCCTCTTGACGAGGTCGACGGCCTCATTGAACAGGTCGTCGCCGGATTTGAAGAGACTGAAGCCCATTTGTGTTCCCTCCGTTTGTTCGGATTATACTGCTCTCAGTATTAGAAATGAATCAAACGGCGAAATGTTATGTCGGGGACCCCGTGTCCCAAACGGGACTGCCTGCCCCCGATGTGACGCATACGGGTCCCAGAGACCCCCTGCCGTCAGGGGGTGTAGCCCCGAATCCATAGATTTTGGAGCCCTCCATAAAATAAACCATAGTTAAGCTATAATATTGACTGTTAACGGTACTCCAATTATCGTTTTTCCCCGAAATTCCCGATTCAATTTAAGAATAAACCAATCAAATATCCATAAAATTCTGATTTCTCGCAACAAACATCTAGCCCATGTTCTAGACAATGCTTATATCCAATCGGTGTATTTGCACCAATCATGCAGAGCTTCAGGTTCACTGCAGTGGAAAAGGCGAATTCCAAGGAGCCTCTGAAGGTCGAGCCCCCCGCGAGGGAGACCTCCGCCTACTACGGTTGCAACGTCTTCAACAGGAAGGCGATGAGGAAGTACCTCTCCGAGGAGACCCGCCGCTCGATCTACGAGACCGTGGAGAGGGGCGCCACCCTCGACAAGAACGTCGCCAACCATGTGGCGGAGGGCATGAAGCGCTGGGCCATGGACATGGGCGCCACGCACTACACCCACTGGTTCCAGCCCCTGACCGGCGGCACCGCCGAGAAGCACGACTCCTTCGCCGACCCCCGCGACCACGGGGAATCCCTGGAGAGGTTCGACGGGAAGATGCTCTTCCAGCAGGAGCCCGACGCGTCGTCCTTCCCCTCGGGCGGCCTCAGGAACACCTTCGAGGCCCGCGGCTACACCGCCTGGGACCCCTCGTCCCCGGCCTTCGTGATCGGCGACACCCTGTGCATCCCGACGGTCTTCGTATCGTACACCGGGGAGGCACTCGACTACAAGACGCCGCTCCTGAAGTCCGACTCGGCGGTCACCAAGGCCGCCAAGGGCGTGCTCGCCTACTTCGGGCTCGAGAACGAGACCGTCCACTCCTACCTCGGGTGGGAGCAGGAGTACTTCCTGGTCGACAAGGACCTCTACATGCAGAGGCCCGACCTGGTCATGGCCGACCGCACCCTGGTCGGGCACGACAGCGCCCGGAACCAGCAGCTGGACGACCACTACTTCGCGTCCATCCCGCCGCGGGTGCTCGCCTTCATGCGGGACCTCGAGTACGAGTCGTACAAGCTCGGGATCCCCGTCAAGACCAGGCACAACGAGGTCGCCCCCAACCAGTTCGAGCTCGCGCCCGTCTACGAGGAGGCCAACCTGGCCATCGACCACAACCTGCTCCTGATGTCGCTGATGAAGAACATCGCCGAGAAGCACGGCTTCGAGGTGCTCCTGCACGAGAAGCCCTTCGCGGGCATCAACGGCTCCGGGAAGCACTGCAACTGGTCCCTCGGCACCGAGAGTGGCATCGGCCTGATGTCCCCCGGCAAGACCGACGAGGAGAACCTCCGGTTCCTCTGCTTCATGGCGAACGTCCTCAAGGCGGTGTACGACAACAACGCCCTCCTCAAGGCCTCCGTCATGAACGCCAACAACGCCCACCGGCTGGGCGCCTCCGAGGCCCCGCCGGCGATCATCTCGTCCTTCCTGGGACAGCAGGTGAGCGGCGCCTTCGAGGAGCTCCTGAACTCCAAGGACATGGTCAAGATCGCCGGGAAGAAGGGCTACAGCCTCGGCATCCCGCAGATCCCCGAGCTGCTGGTCGACAACACCGACCGCAACAGGACCTCGCCGTTCGCCTTCACCGGGAACAGGTTCGAGTACCGCGCGGTCGGCAGCAGCGCCAACTGCTCCGGGCCGATCACCGTGCTGAACACCATCGTGGCCGACCAGCTGGTGAAGTTCAAGGCCGCCGTCGACAAGAAGATCAAGGCGGGCACCCCCGTCCTGCAGGCGGTCCTCGACGAGACCCGCGAGACCTACCGCGCCGCCAAGCCGGTGGTGTTCGACGGGAACGGCTACTCCGAGGAGTGGAAGAAGGAGGCCAAGAAGCGCGGCCTCGACTGCGAGACCTCGGTCCCCAAGTGCCTGCAGGCGATCGACTCGAAGAAGACGATCAAGGTCTTCGCCGATACCGGCGTGATGACCCAGACGGAGCTCGAGAGCCGGAAGGAGATCTTCCTGGAGATGTACTCCAAGAAGATCGCCATCGAGGGCAGGGTGCTGAGCGACCTCACCACCAACCACATCATCCCGGTGGCGATCTCCTACCAGAACGTCCTCCTCGAGAACGTCCGGAACCTCAAGGACATCTACGGGGACAAGGACTTCCGCAAGATGGCCGCCTCCCAGATGGACCTCATCAAGTGCATCTCGGAGGACATCTCGGCCGCCGAGAGCATGGTCGACGAGCTGGACAAGCTGGTCGCCGAGCTCCCCGCCGACGAGACCTCCGCGGACGCGTACCACGACCAGGTGATCCCGCTCCTGGAGGGCATCCGGAAGCATGTCGACAGCCTCGAGATGATGGTCGACGACCAGATGTGGCCCCTGCCGAAGTACAGGGAGCTGCTCTTCATCCACTGAGGCGGGCATGCATGCGGGGGCTGGCGGAGGCCGAGGGCAGGGACTCCTGCGGCGTGGGCGCCGTGGTGTCCGTGGGCGGCACCGCCTCCCACCGCATCGTCGAGCTGGGGCTGCGGACCCTCGAGCGCCTGGCGCACCGCGGCGCGGAGAACGCCGACGGGCGCACCGGCGACGGGGCGGGGATCACCGTGCAGGTCCCCCATGCCTTCTACATGAAGCTGGGGATCCCCCTGCCGGCCCCCGGGTCCTACGGCACCGGCATAATCTTCTTACCGCGGGAGGGGACGGAGGAGGCGTGGAGGCGCTTCCTCGAGGCCTGCTCGGAGAACGGGCTGAGCCTCCTCGCCTCCCGCGAGGTCCCCGCGGACCACTCGGTCCCGGGGCCCCTGGCACAGCGCTCGGAGCCCGTCCTGCGGCAGGCCTTCCTGGTCGGCGGCGTGGGCGGCGCCGAGCTCGAGCGCCGGCTGTACCTCGCCCGCCGGAGGGCGGAGTCGCTCAATAAGGACGTCCCCGAGTTCTACGTCTGCAGCCTCTCCTCCCGCACCATCGTCTACAAGGGGATGCTGGCCCCCGGCCAGCTCCGCCAGTATTATCCGGACCTGAGCGACCCCTCCTTCGCGAGTGCGGTCGCCCTCGTCCACTCCCGCTTCAGCACCAACACCATGCCGCAGTGGAAGCTCGCGCAGCCCTTCCGCATGATGTGCCACAACGGGGAAATAAACACCATCAGCGGCAACCGCTCGTGGATGCGCGCCCGCGAGCGCCTGCTCGTGAGCAAGGCCTTCCCGGACCTCTCGCAGGTCACCCCGGTGATCCAGCCCGGTATGAGCGACAGCGCCTTGCTGGACAACGTCCTGGAGTTCCTCACCCTCAGCGGGATGCCCCTGACCCACGCCCTGGCGGCGCTGATCCCGGAGTCCTGGAACAGCAGGAACCCCATCCCCGACTCGCTCAAGGCCTTCTACGAGTACCACTCCATGATGATGGAGCCCTGGGACGGCCCCGCCGCCGTCCTCTTCACCGACGGCCGGGTCGCGGGCGGGATGCTCGACCGCAACGGCCTGCGCCCGGTGCGCTACACCGTCACGAAGGACGGGCTCTTCATCCTCGCCTCCGAGGCGGGCGTCCTCGACGTCCCCTCCCCGCTCATCGCCGAGTCGGGGAGGATCTGCCCCGGGAAGATGATCATGGTCGACATGCAGGCCAAGCGCATCCTGCGCGACCCCGAGATCAAGGAGGCCCTGGCCTCCGCCTACCCCTACCGCGACTGGCTGGAGAAGAACAGGATCGACCTCGGGGACGTCTCCTCGGGGCGCACGGTGGACCGCCGGGTCCCGGACGCCCCCCGCCTGATGCGGGAGTTCCTCTGGTCGAAGGAGGACGTGGAGCGGGTCATCGTCCCCATGGCGGGGAACGGGAAGGAGCCCGTCGGCTCCGCCGGCTCGGACATCCCCCTGCCCCCGCTCTCGGACGTCCCGCAGAGCTTCTTCAATTACTTCCGGCAGTCCTTCGCGCAGGTCACCAATCCCGCCATCGACCCCATCCGCGAGGAGCTCGTGATGTCCATCACGGGCTACATCGGCTCGGTCCACAACAACCTGCTGGCCCCCGCCCCGGACAACTGCCGCATCGTCAAGGTCAGGCACCCGGTCGTCACCGACCGCGAGCTCGATCTTCTGAGAAATCTGAGCTACCGCGGGTTCACCACCATCACTTTGCCTATCACTTTCCCCGTCTCCGACGGCCCCGCCGGGCTCGAGAAGGCCCTCGACAATCTGCGCGAAGAGGCAGAGAAGGCCGTCCGGAAGGGAATTTCTTACCTTATCTTATCAGACCGCGGGACGGACGCCGACCTCGCTCCCATCCCCTCGCTGCTGGCCACCGCCGCCGTCCACCAGCACCTGGTGGACAAGGGCCTGCGGGTGCAGACCGGCATCATCGTCGAGACCGGTGAGGCGCGCGAGGTCGAGCACGTCGCCCTGCTGTTCGCCTACGGGGCGAACCTCGTCAACCCCTACCTCGCCTTCGCCGAGGTCGGGGAGCTCGCCGAGCAGGGGAGGCTCGGCTACGACCCCGACACCGCCGAGGCCCGCTACGTGAGGGCCCTCGAGAACGGCATCAAGAAGGTCATGTCGAAGATGGGCATCAGCACCATCCGCTCCTACCGCGGCTCCTGCCTGTTCGAGGCCGTCGGCCTCGACCGGGAGCTGTGCGCGAAGTACCTCTGCAACACCCCGTCGAGGCTCGGCGGGATCGGCGCCGAGGAGATCGCCAAGGGGATACTGGCACATCACGCCGAGGTCTTCTGCGGCGACGAGCAGGAGGAGCAGCTGCCCGACCTCGGGATCTACGGTTACAAGAAGAACGGCGAGAGGCACTTCTGGAGCCCCGGCACCGTGAAGCTCCTGAGGAAGGCCGCCGTCTCCGGCAATGAAGAGGACTACGAGGCCTTCGCGAAGGAGGCGGAGGCGGGAGGCGCCTTCTCCGTCCGCGACCTCATGGAACCTGTCAATGGGAAGTCTATTCCCCTCGACGAGGTGGAGCCCGCCTCCGAGATCCTCAAGCGTTTCGTCGTCGAGGCGATGTCCTTCGGCGCCATCAGCCGCGAGGCCCACGAGACCGCCGCCGAGGCGGCCAACGCCCTCGGCGCCCGCAGCAACTGCGGCGAGGGCGGGGAGGACCCCGCCCGCACCGGCAGCAACCGCTCCAAGGTCCGCCAGGTGGCCTCCGGCCGCTTCGGCGTCGACGCCCGCTACCTGGCCTCCGCCGACGAGATCCAGATCAAGTGCGCCCAGGGCGCCAAGCCCGGGGAAGGGGGACAGCTGATGGGCTTCAAGGTGGACGCCGTCATCGCGGCCACCCGCCGCACCCTGCCCGGGGTCACCCTCATCTCGCCCCCGCCCCACCACGACATCTACTCGATCGAGGACCTCAAGCAGCTGATCCTCGACCTGCGGTGCGTCAATCCCCAGGCGAAGATCAGCGTGAAGCTGGTCTCCGAGGCGGGGGTCGGCACCGTCGCCTCCGGCGTCGCCAAGGCCGGGGCGGACATCATCCTCATCTCCGGCGGGGACGGGGGGACGGGCGCCGCCCCGCTGTCCTCCATGCGCTACGCCGGGATGCCGTGGGAGGTCGGTCTCGCCTCGGCGCAGCAGACCCTCATGGCGAACGGGCTCCGCGGGCGCGTCGTCCTGCAGGCCGACGGCCACTTCCGGACCGGGCGCGACGTCGTCACCGCGGCCCTCCTCGGGGCCGAGGAGTACGGCTTCGCCACCGCCGTCAACATCGCCATGGGCTGCGTCATGTGCAGGAAGTGCCAGACCAACAAGTGCCCGACCGGCATCGCCACCCAGGACCCCGAGCTCCGGAAGAGGTTCGCGGGCACCCCCGCGCACGTCATGAACTACCTCACCGAGGTCGCCGAGGACGTCCGCCGCCGCCTCGCGGCGATGGGCTTCCGCTCGCTCGGGGAGATTGTCGGGCGCGCCGACCTGCTCCGTGCTTCGAAGGAGTCCCCGCTCGACCTGACCCCGCTCTTCGAGGCGGGAGAGGGGACGAGGTCCCTCAAGGAGGGGCAGCCCGACATGCTCGACGGGCAGCTCGACCGCCGCCTGATCGAAGATGCGATGCCCAAGCTCGAGAAGGGGAAGAGCCCCGACCTCTATTACGAGATCAGGAACACCGACCGCTCGACGGGGGCCATGCTGGCCGGTGAGCTGACCAGGCGCAACATCGTTCCCCGTGCGGCGGTCTTCAGGTTCGAGGGCACCGCCGGCCAGAGCTTCGGGGCCTTCCTCACCGAGGGCGTCGAGTTCCGGCTCGACGGGATGGCCAACGACTTCGTCGGGAAGGGCCTCTCCGGAGGCGTGATCTCGGTGTTCCGCTCGGACGCCCCCTCCGAGCCCGGGGTGCTCGTGGGCAACACCGCCATGTACGGCGCCACCGCCGGCGAGCTCTACGTCGCGGGGAGCGCGGGCGAGCGGTTCTGCGTGCGGAACAGCGGCGCGGTCGCCGTCGCCGAAGGGGTCGGCGACCACTGCTGCGAGTACATGACCGGCGGGCGCGTCGTCGTCCTCGGGCCGTGCGGCAGGAACTTCGCCGCGGGGATGTCCGCGGGCGTCGCCTACGTCCTCGACGACACCGGCGACTTCGACCGCCACTGCAACATGGACATGGTCGAGCTCGAGCTGCTCGAGGACGAGAACGACAGGAATGAGTTGAAAGCAATCCTGGAGAAGCACCTGGCACATACCGGGAGCGTCCTCGCGAAGTCGCTCCTGAAGGATTGGCCGGCGGCCTGCAAGCGGTTCGTCAAGGTCATCCCCGTCGGGTACAAGGCCCTGCTCAGGGACGAGAGCAACTGAGGGGCGGGGATAAGGGCCCCGCGCCCCTCATTGAAAGGTTTTCACTCTTCCTTGGTGTCGGAAGTCTTCTTCTCCTTCGCGGGGAGGTACTCCATCGGGGTGGCCTTGAGTCCGACCACGCCCGCGAGCACGACAATCAGGAAGACCGCCATGAGCCAGTTGAAGTCGTCAAGGCCCAGGATGGCGGAGACGATGACCGTCAGGCCCACTCCCACGCCGATCCACACCGCGTACGCGGTGGTGAAGGCGATGCCGTGCTTCATCGGCCACTCGAGGCACCACATGCTGATCGCCAGGAAGACGACGGTGATGATGTCCCAGTACCACACGGTGAACTGCTCGGTGTAGTCCACGCCGATGGACCAGCCGATTTGCGCCACCCCTCCGAAGAAGAGGACGATCCAGGCCAGCGACTTCTCGTCCTTGAAGTCCATCAGAGATCACCCGCCAGCCTGGTGCCGATGATGCCGAGCACGATGAGCGCCACGAAGAAGATCCTGCGGGCGGTCAGCTTCTCGCGGTACAATACCCGCCCGATGAGGACCACGCCGGTGGCGCCGATGCCGGCGAGCACGGCGTAGGCGACGCCGGGCCCGATGTACGCGTTGCCGTCGGCATCCTCCATGCCGACCGCGTACGCCAGCAGATATAAGCACAGAAGGACGAGGACGATCGCCGCGATCCCCCATCCCTTCTTCTTGAAATTGTCAGATTTGTCGAGGCATGTTGGCCAGATTGGCTCGATGCAGCTGGCCGCGATGAGCACGACCCATGCCAAAAGTTCGCTCATGCGAAGTCCCAGCAAGTTGAACACTACTAAATTGGATTGCGAACATGTATCGATTCTACATTAAGATGCAAAAAGGAAGGCCGGAGCGCGCGGAGGGGCGGGCCCTATTCCCAATGAGGATAAAATCCCTCATTTTCCTTACTTTTCGGAATATGTAAAATCAATACACAGAAAATCCGAAAATCAAAAGACCCAGATGAAAATCAAAACCCATCCAACTGGTCGTTAACCTAAGGTTGTCTACCAACAAATGGTTTATATAGAAGGACTAGCAATGAAGGGTCAGATTCCGGAGGGAAGCTCCGGACTAACAAGGAGAATGAGAAAATGGGTATGGGCAACGCACCCGTGCTGATCCTCAAGGAAGGCACCAAGAGGGACAAAGGGAAAGACGCACAGTTCAACAACATCACCGCGGCGAGGACCATCGCCGACGCCGTGAGGTCCAGCCTCGGGCCCCGCGGAATGGACAAGATGCTCGTCGACTCCGTCGGCGACGTCGTCATCACCAACGACGGAGTAACTATTCTGAAAGAAATGGACGTGCAGCACCCGGCGGCCAAGATGCTCGTCGAGGTCGCGAAGACCCAGGACCAGGAGGTCGGGGACGGCACCACCACCTCCGTCATCATCGCCGGGGAGCTCCTCAAGAAGGCCCTCGACCTGATCGACTCGAACGTCCACCCCACCATCATCACCGCCGGCTACAGGATGGCCAACGACAAGGCGCAGGAGATCCTCAAATCCATCGCGAAGAAGGTCTCCCCCAACGACGACAAGACCCTGCAGCTGATCGCCCAGACCGCTATGATCTCCAAGCAGGTCAGCGGCTCGAAAGAGTTCTTCTCGAAGATGGTCGTCGACGCCGTCAAGACCATCATGGACAAGGACCCCGAGGGCAAGCTCCAGATCGACCTCAAGAACATCCAGACCGTCAAGAAGGCGGGCGCCAACATGGAGGAGACCGAGCTCGTGAAGGGCCTCATCATCGACAAGGAGCCGGTCAACCCGACCATGCCCCACCTCGTCAAGAAGGCCAAGATCGCCCTCGTGAACGTCGCCTTCGAGGTCAGGAAGCCAGAGGTCGACGCCAAGATCCAGATCACCGACCCCGCGATGCTCAACCAGTTCATCGCCGAGGAGGAGAAGACCCTCAAGGACATGGTCGAGTGCGTGAAGAAGGCCGGCGCCAACGTCGTCTTCTGCCAGAAGGGCATCGACGACCTCGCCCAGCACTACTTCGCGAGGGAGGGCATCTACGCCTGCCGCCGCGTCAAGAAGTCCGACATGGAGAGGCTCGCGAAATCCACCAACGCCTCCATCGTCAGCAAGATCTCCGAGATGACCAAGGCCGACCTCGGCACCGCCGACACCGTCGAGCTGAGGTACGTCGGGGACGAGCAGATGACCTTCATCACCGGCTGCAAGGACCCCAAGACCGTGTCCATCCTGGTCAGGGGCGGAACCCAGCACGTCGCCGATGAGGTCGAGAGGTCCCTGGTGGACGCCTGGTCCGTCGTCAAGGTCAGCCTCGAGGACGGCATGATCGTCACCGGCGGCGGCTCCGCCGCCATGGAGATCGCCATGGGCGTCCGCGACTACGCCGCCTCCGTCGGCGGCCGGGAGCAGATCGCCATCGAGGCCTTCGCCTCCGCCATGGAGATCATCCCCACCACCCTCGCGGAGAACGCGGGTCTCGACCCCATCAACATGGTCATCGAGATGAGGAAGCAGCACAAGGAGGGCAAGAAGTACGCCGGCATCAACCCGTTCTCGGGCAAGGTCGAGGACATGATGAAGCTCAACGTCATCGAGCCCATCAGGGTCGGCCAGCAGGCCATCAGCTCCGCCACCGATGCCGCCGTCATGATCCTCAGGATTGACGATGTCATCGCCTCCAAGTCCGGAGGGCCGCAGACCGGCGAGGGAGCCCCCGCTCCCGGAGCAGGCGCCGACGACTGAGCAGTCAGCACGAAGGGGGCCTTCCGGCCCCCGGACCGCCGGCCGTATGGATGGGAGGAGGCCGAGGAAAATGCAGCAGAAACCAGAATCGGACAGCGGAAGCGCTGGAAAGAAGGCCGGGAAGAAGCCCGAGCCCGCGAAGGAGAAATCCCCCGCCGGCAAGGCCGAGCAGAAGGAATCCTACGAGGAGCTCGAGAAGAAGCTCGCCGAGGCGGAGAAGAACGCCGCCGAGTACCTCGACCTCGCCCGCCGCAAGCAGGCGGAGTTCGAGAACTACCGCAAGCGCACCGAGAAGGAGAACGAGGAGTACCGGAAGTACGCCGTCAGCGGCCTCGTGTCCGACCTGCTAAACGTCGCGGACGACCTCGGCCGGGCGCTGGACTCCGCCAAGGAGGACAGCCCCCTCAAGGAAGGTGTGCAGGGCATCAGGGACAACCTGATGAAGATCCTCGCCGCGCAGGGGCTCCAGGAGATCCCCACCGACGGGAAGTTCGACCCCAACCTGCACGAGGCGCTCATGGTGACCGAGGGGCCGGAGGACGACCGCATCGCCCAGGTGTACCAAAAGGGGTACACCATGAACGGGAAGGTCCTCCGCTACGCCAAAGTCATCGTGACCAAGAAGAAAGAGGAGCCCGCCCCGGAGAAAGCCCCGGAGCAGGCGGAAGAGCCCGCTCCCGGACAGCAGCCGGAGCAGGCGGAGGAGGCCGGGCCGGAACAGACCCAGCCCGGAGAATGAAACAGCTTACGATACAATCAGAAGGTGAAGAAAATGTCGAAGATCATCGGAATCGATCTAGGAACCAGCAACTCCGCCGCCGCCGTCATGGAGGGCGGAAGGCCGACCGTGATCCCCAGCGCAGAGGGGACCTCCGTGGGCGGGAAATCCTTCCCGTCCTACGTCGCATTCACCAAGGACGGGCAGCTCCTCGTGGGAGAGCCCGCCCGCAGGCAGGCCGTCACCAACCCCGACGGCACCATCAAGAACGTCAAGAGGAAGATGGGGTCCAGCGAGAAGGTCACCGCCCTCGGGAAAGAGTACACCCCCCAGCAGATCTCCGCGTACATCCTCATGAAGATCAAGAAGGACGCCGAGGCCTTCGTCGGCGAGCCCATCGAGAAGGCCGTCATCACCGTCCCCGCCTACTTCAACGACAACCAGCGGCAGGCCACCAAGGACGCCGGCAAGATCGCCGGCCTGGACGTGGTGAGGATCATCAACGAGCCCACCGCGGCCGCCCTCGCGTACGGCCTCGACAAGTCCGGCCAGGAGCAGAAGATCCTGGTCTTCGACCTCGGAGGGGGAACCCTCGATGTCACCATCATGGACTTCGACGACGGCGTCTTCCAGGTGCTCTCCACCTCGGGCGACACCGCCCTCGGAGGCTCCGACATGGACGAGGCCCTGACCAACTACGTCATCGGCGAGTTCCAGAAGGAGACCGGCATCGACCTGAACAAGGACCACGCGGCCCGCGTCAGGGTCGTGGAGGCCGCCGAGAAGGCCAAGATCGAGCTGTCCACCACCATGCAGACCGAGATCAACCTGCCGTTCATCACCGCGGACGCCTCCGGCCCCAAGCACCTGGTGCAGACCATCACCCGCGCCAAGCTCGAGGAGCTCGTCGAGCCCATCGTGGCCCGCTGCCGCGGACCGATCGAGCAGGCCATGAAGGACGCCAACCTGACCGCCGACAACATCGACAAGGTCATCATGGTCGGCGGCCCGACCAGGATGCCCGTTATCCAGAACTTCGTCGAGTCGGTCATCGGCCCCAAGATCCAGCGCGGCATCGACCCCATGGAGTGCGTCTGCATGGGAGCCGCCATCCAGGGCGCCGTCCTGTCCGGGGACGTCAAGGACGTCCTGCTGCTCGACGTCACCCCGCTGAGCCTCGGCATCGAGACCCTCGGCGGCGTCGCCACCAAGCTCATCGACAGGAACACCACCATCCCGACCAAGAAGAGCCAGGTGTTCTCGACCGCGGCCGACAACCAGCCCTCCGTGGAGATCAACGTCGTCCAGGGAGAGCGCCGCATGGCCGCCGACAACACCAGCCTCGGCCGGTTCGTCCTCGACGGCATACCCCCCGCGAGGAGGGGCGTCCCGCAGATCGAGGTCACCTTCGATATCGACGCGAACGGCATCATCAACGTCTCCGCCAAGGACCTCGGCACCGGCAAGGAGCAGAAGATCACCATCGCCTCCTCGAACAAGCTGTCCAAGGAGGACATCGACGCGGCCATCAAGGACGCCGAGAAGTACGCCGACGCGGACAAGAAGAAGGAGGAGCTCATCAACGCGAGGAACTCCGCCGAGACCACCATCTACAGTGTCCAGAAGTCCCTCTCGGACCTCGGCGACAAGGTCACCAACGAGGAGCGCGCCCCCATCGAGGCCGCCATCTCCGACCTGCAGAACGCCGCCAAGGGCGAGGACACCGAGGACATCAAGAAGAAGACCGAGGCCCTGCTCAAGGCGATGGAGCCCATCTCCGAGAAGATCTACAAGAACGCCACCCCGGAGCAGAAGAAGGCCGCCGAGGAGGCCGCCAAGGCCTACCAGCAGCAGCAGTCCCAGCAGAGCGGCTCGACCTCCTCGCAGTCGCAGAGCAGCGGGTCCGCGAAGAAGGACGACAACGTCGTCGACGCGGACTACAAGATCGTCGACGACGACCAGTGAGAACGGAACAAGGTGAGCTGACATGCCCGATGCGAACAAGAGGGACTACTACGAGGTGCTCGGCGTCTCGAAGACGGCCACCGCCGACGAGATCAAGCACGCGTACCGCACCCTCGCCAAGAAGTACCATCCGGACGTGTCGACCGAGCCCAAGGAGGTCGCCGAGGCGAAGTTCAAGGAGATCTCCGAGGCCTACGAGGTGCTGTCCGACCCCGACAAGCGGGCCCGCTACGACCAGTACGGGTTCGCCGGGGTGGACAACGCCTTCGGGGCCGGCGGGTTCAACATGGACGACTTCGCCCAGGCGCACGGGGACGAGTTCAGCGACATCTTCGGCGACATCTTCGGGGACCTCTTCGGGGGCTCCCGGCGCCGCCGCGACCCGAACGCGCCCCGCCAGGGCGAGTCCCTCCGCTACGACCTCGAGATCACCCTCAACGACGTGCTCACCGGCAAGACCGCGACCCTCTCCGTCCCCCACACCTCGCAGTGCCCCGACTGCCACGGGACCGGGGGCAAGGACGGGAAGACCCAGACCTGCCCCGAGTGCGGAGGCCGGGGGCAGGTGCAGCACGTCCGGCAGACCATGTTCGGGAGCACCGTCATGGTCTCCGAGTGCGACCGCTGCGGCGGCACCGGGCGGATCTACACCACCCCCTGCCCGAACTGCCGCGGGAGAGGCATCGTCTCCAAGAACTCGAAGATCGAGATCAAGGTGCCCGCGGGCGTCGAGGACGGCATGCAGATGCGCGTCCCCGGGGCCGGCGACGCCGGCCTCAACGGCGGCCCCTCGGGAGACCTCTACGTGGTCTTCCACGTGACCGACTACAAGGGCTTCAAGCGCGACGGCGCCGACCTCTGGATCGACGCCGAGACCACCTATTCCCGCCTGGTCCTGGGAGGCACCGTCAAGGTCACCAACCTGGAGGGCCAGGAGATCGAGGCCAACATCCCCGCCGGGACGCAGGTGGGCGGCGTGCTGAAGATCGCTGGGCAGGGCCTGCCGACGGTCAACCGCGGCAGCAGCAGGGGGAACCTCTACGTCCGCCTCGGCATCACCGTCCCCAAGCGCACCTCCGACTACGAGAAGGAGCTCCTCCTCAAGCTCGACGAGGAGGCGGGCACCAAGCGGACCCGCTCCAAGATCGGCAAGAAGGGCTCCATCTTCGGGAAGAAATGAGCCTCCCGCAAGGCGGGAGAAACCTCTAAACCTCTTACCCTTTCTTTTCAAAAATCAGTATCTGGCACTTCTCGTTTTCACCCGAACATCGGGTCGTCGAAGTGCGTCGTCTCGGGGATCAGCGACTTGATCGCCCCGTCGTTCGCGTCGACGGTGTCGACCACCATCTTGGTGATGGCGAGGATGACGTTCTTGGTCGGCATGTAATCGGTGAACATGAAGTGGTACCGGTACAGCACCCGCCCGCTGTCCGGATCGAGCACGAAGGCCCCGAAGTGCAGCGAGGCGTTGACGGTGTTCAGGCCCTCCAGCACCGACCCGAAGGAGGGCGCGGGCGCCTGGAAGTCCAGCAGGCACTCGAAGCGGATGAGGGGGATCTCGGCGGAGGCGCCGATGGTCAGCTTGATCGGCATGTCGTCGCCCTCGAAGGTCGAGTAGATCTCGAGCCTGGTGTCGTCCGCCCGGTAGGAGAGGCCGGCGCTGTCGAAGGCCGCCCGGATGTCCTTGTAGAGGCGGATGGGGTCCGCCGACGAGACTTTCTTCCTCGACCACATAATGGGGATGACAATACACCCACGGTTTATTAATTGGATGCGTCCACGTCTGCGACTCGATTAATATTTTATAAAATCACTCGCTACCGCCACGCATGTCCGAATCAGTGCTCTGGCTCATCTTCATCGTCATCTTCGTGGCGGTGATGGCGGTCGACCTGTTCGTCCTCGATGCCAAGGAGGGCAAGGTCGACACCAAGAAAGCCGGCAGGCTGACCCTGACGTACATCATCATCGCACTGCTCTTCGGCGTGCTGATCTTCTTCGAGATGGGCTCCGACTCCGCGGCCTCCTACTACGCCGCCTACGTCATCGAGCTGTCGATGTCCGTGGACAACCTCTTCGTGTTCATGGTCATCTTCGCGGCCTTCGCCATCCCGGCGGCCGATCAGCACCGCGTCCTCTTCTACGGCATCCTGGGCGCCATCTTCCTGCGCCTGATCTTCGTCGAAGTCGGAGCGGACCTGCTGAACGCCTTCGACTGGATGATGTACATCTTCGGCGTCATCCTGATCTACACCGCAATCAAGACAGTCAAGTCCAAAGAGGGCAACAAGCGGATGGAGGACACCGTCTCCTACAAGCTCAGCAAGAAGATCCGCTCGACCCCCGACCTGCGCGGGATCAAGTTCTTCGTGAAGGAGAACGGCAAGTGGTTCGCCACCCCGATGTTCCTCTGCCTGGTGGTCATCGAGCTGTCCGACATCATGTTCGCCTTCGACTCCATCCCGGCGGCCCTCGCCATCACCACCGATGTCTTCCTGGTCTACACCTCGAACATCTTCGCGGTCATGGGCCTCAGGTCGATGTACTTCGTCATCCGCGACGTCCTCGCCAGCCTCAGGTACCTCAAGTACGGCCTGGGCGTCATCCTCGCCTTCATCGGCATCAAGATGCTGCTCGGGGCGGCGGACGTCGTCGAGATCGACACCTTCGTCTCCCTGATGTTCATCCTGGTCGTGCTGGCGATCACCGTGGTCGCCTCCCTGGCCTCGAAGAACAGGAACCCCTGAGCGGATGCTGGCGGTCACCGGCCCCCTGGCGGGCGGCGGCAGGCTCGAGAGGCTCGCCGCCGACCCCGCCGTCGGGGCGATGGGGAGGCAGGACTTCCTGGTCTCCCTGGGAGGCTCGGGGGTCTTCGCCCCCCGGACCCCCCGCGGGCGGAACGCCCAACTTATTCTGAAAACTCTTCCCTGCTCCGTCCTCTTCCTGGACGGGGCGGACGACGATTACGACCGCATCGCGGATTACCCCGAGTTCCCCTGGAACGGGGGGATGACCAACGACGTTTGGCGGGGCCTCAC